>NZ_JBEZDT010000006.1:116894-303913 GCF_040648455.1 Catellatospora sp. NPDC049133 | reverse complement strand
GGCCGGGCAGCCGGCGGCCGACGCCGGTCCGGGGGCCGCGACGCCGCGAGTTCGGCGACGACGGCGCCACGCCCCCGGACCGCGACCCACCCGAACAGCACGGAGACCGCACATGAGCCTCACCTTCCACTGGTTCCTGCCCACCTACGGCGACAGCCGGTTCATCGTCGGCGGCGGCCACGGCCTGCCCGCAGGCGTGGCCGGCGGCGCACGCCCGGCGACCCTGGCCTACCTCGGCCAGATCGCCCGCACCGCCGAGCAGCTGGGCTTCGTCGGCGCGCTCACCCCGACCGGCGGCTGGTGCGAGGACGCCTGGCTGACCACCGCCATGCTCACCGAGGTCACCGAACGCCTGAAGTTCCTCGTCGCGTTCCGCCCCGGCCTGCTGTCGCCGACCCTCGCCGCGCAGATGGCCGCCACCTTCCAGCGCCACTCCGACGGCAGGCTCCTGCTCAACGTCGTCGTCGGCGGCGAGAGCCACGAGCAGCGCGCCTACGGCGACTGGCTCGACAAGGACGCCCGGTACGCCCGCGCCGACGAGTTCCTGCACGTCGCACGATCCCTGTGGCGCGGCGGCAGCGTCGACTTCACCGGCGAGCACCACCGCATCGAAGGCGCGACCTTGCCCCGGCTCCCCGACCCGGTGCCGCCCGTCTACTTCGGCGGCTCCTCCAAGGCCGCCGGCCCCGTCGCCGCCAAGCACGCCGACGTCTACCTCACCTGGGGCGAACCGCCCGCCCAGGTCGCCGGCAAGCTCGACTGGATCCGCAAGCTCGCCGCCGACGAAGGCCGCGAGCTGCGCTACGGCATCCGGCTGCACGTCATCGCCCGCGACACCGCCGACGAAGCCTGGGCCCAGGCCCGCAAACTGCTCGACGGCATCAGCGACGACGACATCGCCGCGGTGCAGGCCGGCCTGGCCCGCAGCGAATCCGAAGGTCAGAAGCGCATGCTCGCCCTGCACGGCGGCAAGCGCGACGACCTGCAGATCGCCCCGAACCTGTGGGCAGGCGTCGGCCTGGTCCGCGGCGGCGCGGGCACCGCCCTGGTCGGCAGCCACACCGAGATCGCCGACCGCATCGCCGAGTACGCCGACCTCGGCATCAGCGAATTCATCCTCTCCGGACACCCGCACGTCGAAGAGGCGTACTGGTTCGGCGAGGGCGTACTGCCGATCCTGCGCGACCGCGGCCTGTGGACCCACCCGGCCGGTGACCCGGCCCGTGAACTACCGAAGATCCCCTTCGCCTCCGCCCCGTCCCGATAGAGGTGACCCCATGACCGGATCGACGAACCAGCTGACCAGTGAATGTGTTGCCCACCGCTGTCCGCCGGTGTCGTCGACGGGCCCGCTCGGCCGGCTGATCCCCCATGCCGCGCGGCCCGACCGCTGGTGCTGGGGCCCAGACCAGGGATTCCATCCCCGGTCGGCCCCGCACCAGCGGGTCCAGCTGACCCCCGCCGCCGGGCTGCTGACCCGCGGGCACACCATCGGCGTACGGCAGGCCGTCGCGCTCGGCGCCGCCGGAGCCCACGCCGACCTCGCCCACGCGTTCAGCGAACTCGACTCGTGGGTGCCGTTCCCCGACGCCGACGTGTTCGCCCGGCTCGGCTGGGCCGCCCGGCACCTCGACGAGGCTGACGACGACACCAGGCGCGACGTCGTGGTCCGGGCGCTGCGCTCGATCGACGAGGAGCTGCTACCCACGTCGTGGCGGCGGCCGCTGGCCATCGCCGCCGCCGGTGCGCTGGTGTCTGCGGCCGAACAGGCGTGGCTGCGCAGCGCATGCGACGCGGCGTACCGGCGGCTGACCCGGTTCGAAACCGGTTGGCCCCAGGCCCCCGCCGACCGTCAGGCCTGGTGGGACTACGCGGCCGCCCGCGCCTGCACCGCGCTGCGCGACGGGGACTGGGTCGCCGCCGCCCGCGCCGTCACCGACCTCTACGGCCTCACCAGCCCTGACCCGCACCAGGCCGCGGCATGGCTGGGCGCGGTCGCCGACCGCGGGACCGTACGGCTTCCCAGCTGACCTCGCCGACGACCGACTACGGTTGCGGGCCCGGCAGCGGAATATCACGTGCTCATCGTGAACACGCCGGAGGCGTGGGTTCGCACTGATGGATATGCTTCGCTCTCCTTATCCCTAAAGGAGACCTGTTGTGAGAAAGCTGGTAAGCGTCGCGTCCGCGCTCGCACTCTCGACCGCCATCGCGATGGCGCCGACCGCAACTGCCCACGCCGCTACGGACAGGAGCGGGGCAGAGCGGCTGAACATCCCGAACAGCAGTGCTTGCAAGGCAGGTCGCACGGTGCTGCAGGGCATGGTGGCGGGGCCAGGAGGCCAGCTCTACATCGTCTTCACCAAGGCAGCCGGCGCGGAACCGGTCCTGTCCAGGTGGTTGCGTGACGGCTCGACCTGGGACGGTGCCAGCTGGACCTGCGCAGGTGCGCCGACCTCCATACCCACCCTCGGCCACGGTAACGATCTCGCCTACAACGCGAACTATCTCGGCCAAGGCCCTGCCTTGATCGCCACGCAGGGAAGCCAGTCCGCGTTCTTGAGCGACAAGGTGACGATCGTGCGCCTGAACGCCGACGGAACCATCGGCACCACCGCGGAAGTACGTCTGCCGATCGGCAACATCAGCGGCCTCTGCTACAGCGCGACGGCAGCCGGCGGAGCGGGCAAATACGCTGCCCGGCGGTTGGGCAGCCTGTGGACCCATCCCGGCTCCGGCGCGCTCACCAGTGGCTGGACGCTGGTGAAGAGCAACCTGACCAGTCACGACAATCGTTCCGACCAGGGCATCGACTGCTCCGAGAATTACATCTGGAACACCAAGTCAATCAACACTTCGACGCCGGCAACGGGGTGGAACTGGGTGTACCAGTACAACTGGTCCGGCGGCGACGTGGAGAGCGACATCGGCGTTCCGGGGAACGACCTGACCGATGAGATCGAAGACATCACCCACGTGGGCAGCGAATTCTTCGTCGCCGTCAACCGAAACGACGGGCTCGCCGACTCCGTCAAGGTCTTCATCGAGTAGACCTCCTGCGGCCTCCGCCTACCTGCAGACATGACCGAAGGGCCGGCTGCGCCCACGCACCCGGCCCTTCGGGTTGTTACCGGCCCCGACGCCGTGCCGTCCTTGCTGCCTGGGGCGGGCCGGCGCGGGAATGTCACTGGCAACCGTTACTGTCGGCCCATGTCCGGCCCTGGAGATGTGCCACCGGAGATGCTGGACCGGCTACGACCGATCTGCCAACGGTTGCCCGACGCGTACGAGGAACCGGCCTGGATCGGCGTCCGCTGGCGGATCCGCACGCGGACGATCGCCCACGTCTACACGCCGGACCCGGAACGTTTCCCGGTCTACGCCGAGCAGCTGATCGCCGGCGAGGCGCCGACCGTGATGACGTTTCGAGCGCCCGTCGACGACCTGCTCAGCCTGACCACCCGCGGCTTCCCGTTCTTCCGCGCCCCATGGGGCGCCAACGTCGCCGCCGTCGTCCTCGGTGACCACACCGACTGGACCGAGATCGCCGAACTGGTCACCGACAGCTACTGCGAGATGGCCCCGAGGTTCCTCGTCGCCCAGGTCGCTCCCCCTCCGCCGAGCAGCTGAACCGCAGCGCGGACGAGGGAACCGACGCCCGTCACGACCGAACCGGGACCCGACGGTCGCCGCCCCACGCCGCCTCGGCTTCAACCGCCTGGTCGGGGTCCCGTCGCATCCTGTTCCGGTCCGGGGCGGGGTCGGGACACGATGATCTGGGCGATGCCGATGACGAGGACGGCGATGGTCAGCAGCCGTTCGCCGTCGGGAAGCGGCCGGAAGTAGCCGTAGATCTGGGTGGCCACGGCGAACAGCGAAGCCCCCAGTGGCAACGCGATCGCGGGCCAGCCGGTGATCTCCCGCGACGGTCGGGCCGTCGACGGCAGCTGGGTGGCCCCGACCCCGAACGCGAGTGCGCCCGCGCTCCAGAGGAAGTCGTAGGGTGCGTTGTGGGCCATGACGTCGGCCGCGTTGAGGCTGTAGGCGGCGTCGGCGACGGTCAGGCAGACCAGCCCCGCGCCCACCCACGGCCAGCTGCCGACCAGCCGCCAGGACATCAGCGGCAGGGTGCCGAGCAGCGCGCCGAGCAGCAGCACGTCGCCGAGGGGGTAGGCGACGGTGACGATCTTGCCCAGCGGGTCGATCGGCGCGTTGTCCACCACGGGCCCGATGAGCAGCAGCACCCCCGGGGTCACCACAATGAGGACGAGGACGAAGCCGTCGAGCCACCGGTGCCAGGGAACGTCCGACACCCGGGCCCGGACCATGAACACGAGGCCCGCCATGAACAGCGGATACGTGCTCAGGTAGAGCAGGTCGGTGGGGTTCGGGGAGGGCACGTCATCGCTGACGGTGTACAGGACACGCTCGGTGATGACGGCGAGCGCGAACAACAGCAGCGCCGCCGCGAAGCACCACCACGCCGCTCGGGCCGGTCCGGCAGGCCTGCGACGCGCACCCCAGGCGCACATCACGCTCGATACCAGGATGAGCCCCGCGCTGAGCCAGTCGTCGACGACCGGCAGATGCGACGGCTGGTCGCGACGGGAGAGTTCGCGGACGGCCGCCACGACCAGCCCGATCAGCAGCACCACGACGAGGCCCCACCACAGACCCGCCCCACCGTTTCGCGCGCGGAGCCGCACGAACCAGCGTTTGTGCCGCACAGATCCACCCTCCGAGACCTGAAGTCGACCTTAACCTCGATTCGCTCGTAACGGCATCAAATAGCTGGTAAGCGTCAAATATGCCGTTTCTCCCCTGGCGCGATCAGCAGAACCAGACGTCGAAGCCGGCGCTCAACGGGTGACATGGAAGGTGAGATGCCTTTCCGTTTCGCCGGCGGGAACCGTGTGGACGTAGCCGTGGGCGGTGCCGTAGGCGCCGCTGCCGCCGTTGATCGGGATGTCGATCGAGGGACCCGCAGGCAGGTGCAGCAGCGCCTGAGCGTTGATCTGCCCGTCCGGCAGGGAGAAGGTGCCCACGCACTGCAGGGCGTCTGGGGCGAGGTGGACGTACGTGCAGACGACGCTGTGGTCGCCGATCTTCTTGCCGTCGCGGTACACGTCCTCGAAGACGGTGCGTTCGTCACCGAGGCTGAGCCCCTTCTTGCCATGGTCGATGGTTTCGGCCTGGGTCTGCTTGGCGACCAGTTGCAAGATCTCCGTGTCATGCCGCGTGTCGGGCGCGTCGTCGCCGGCGAAGGCGGCAACCGAGGCCAGCGAGCCCACGGCGAGCAGGCCGACGGCCAGCCCGGCGGCCGCGGTCAGTCGACGAACATTAATCTTGATCATGGTTGACCTTTCGTTTGTCCCCGTCACACTTGATCTCGAGCGGGCCGCCGGGCATGGTCCGGAACTTCCGGCCCGCACATTACGAGCATATGCACATATTTTCGGGAACGACAAATGTGCGCTGACGTTTGGGCAGCTCTACCGGCTCGTGGCGTTCGTTGCCGACCTCGCTTCCTGGCAGCCGTCAGGGTCGAACAGCGCTCGCACCCATGGCGTCGGCGATAACGCCCTTCACCTTGTGCCCGAGATCGCCGGCGGGCGGCAGACCGTCGCGGACCATGACCCGAAGGACCTCGTCGATCGCGTTCTTCGAACCGAGTTCCACCCCGAAGTTCTCCTTCAACCACACCTTGAACTTCGGACGTGACTTTCGCTTGCGGAAGGAGTCCAGCACCGTGCGCCACCCGGCGAAGCCCGGATACACCGCCCGGACAGCCGTCTCGTTGAGATACGCGGTGATGTCCGGACGGTCCAGGCCGACGGCTCGGTGCTTGCGTCCGCGCTGGCGGGAGTTCCTCGAAAGGGCCAGGAGCTTCCGCTCCTCGTCGGTCTCCATCCGCCCGGTGTGCACCCGCTGCACCTTCGCGTTGTCGACCAGGACGAAGACCGGCACATCGACGTACCGGTCCAGGAAGTCGAGTTCCGCGACGGCCAGCAGGTTGTCGGTGCCGAACATCCGGATCACCGCGAGACCGGCGGCCTTCAGCTCGTCACCGTAGAGGCGCTCCAGTACCAGCCGGTCGTGGTCGCCTTCGACGAAGAGCAGGCCGCTGATACCCGCGAGCAGCTCACCACGGTTCACGCCGAGCTGTTTGGCGAGGGCGCTCTGTGCCGTGACGGCGCGCGACCCGATGGTCTCCACGCGCGCGCGGCCGTTCACAGCTGACACGTGCACCCGCGTCCAGCCGGGCAGATCCAGGAAGACCGGGCTGTGTGATGCGATCACGACGTCGGCACCCTGGTCGTTCAGGGTCTGCAGAGCCGCGGCCGCGGCGCGCTGAGCTGCCGGATGCAGATGGGCCTCCGGCTCGTCGAAGACCCGCACGATACGGCGGGGCCGGGCTTCGTGGAGCAGGAACGCCAACCGGACGTGTGCCTCGATCGCCTCCACGTCCTCCCGCGTGTGTTCCCCCGTCGGCGAGACCTGGGGCTGCCGCCTGGTCAGGGTCAGCGCGGCCTGCCACGGGTCCAGGGCCTGGAGGGTCGCGTCGATGGCCTTGCTGGTCCAGAAGCCCTTCTTCGCGACCTCGGTCTCGAAGACCTTCGCGGCAGACAGGGCGGCGTCCATGAGCGCGTCCTCGTCGAGCATGTCGACGACGAGGGCCCACAGACTCGTCCGCAGCACGAGGGAGTCGTACTGCAGTGCCATCGCCGCCAACGCCTCATCGGCCCACCGTCGCTGACCTGCGGAGAGCTGGTCGAGGACGGGGCCTTCGCCCATCCCCACCCGGCCGACCGCTCCGGCGCCGGCAACCTCGATGCGGAAGTTGGCCAGGTCCTTGAGCTCCGTCATGCGAGTGCCTTCGGGATGGACGGGCACGACCGCGACCCCCGGCGCGGTGGCGTTCAGCTCGGCCATCGCATTCTGCCGCCCGACTCCGTGCAGCCACCAGTAACAGTCCAGCGCACCGGGAGCGGTGGCGACGGGCAGCCGCCGCTCCATGACATCCAGCAGACCGACCGTCGGCTCGAAGGCGATCCCGAAGGCCTGGTTCACATCTTCGTCGATCTCGCTGTCGGTTCTCGGTCGGGGCAGCCACTGCAGCTCAGCCGGGGCGTGATCGGTGGGCGGGAGCTCCATCAGCGGCATCCATCCGCCGATGCGGCCGTCCGGCTCCGCGAGTGCCCGACGCAGCGGCGCGAAAACGTCCGGCAGGGTGTCGGCCAGCGCCGCAACCGACTCGGGCACCTCCTCGACCATCAGGGTGCGGCTGAACCGGCGGGGGACCCGTCGGGGCACCCTGCGGACATTGGTATCCACGTCGGTGTCGAGGTCGATACCCTCCAGGCCATACATGATCACCGGCGTTGCGGACAGGTCGATGAGGAGTGCCGTCAGCTGATCCGGCAAACCGGCCTGGCTGATGCCCTCGTGGAAGGACTCGCCTTCGGTGACGCCCAGTGAACGCCACCACCGTCCGTCGCCGGCCCAGCGGACCAACGCGGGCTGTGCGTCCCCGACGTTCTGGACGACCTCCGCCAACTCGGGGTGCTCGGCCCACAGAACATCGTTGCCGGGGTTGGCGGGCAGGTCGGACGCAAGGGCGCGCACCATCACGGCCAGGGCGCCCGCCGCCGGTGCGTGCAGCCGCGGACGCGCGAGCGACACGCTCTCGACCGTGCCGAGCAGGAGGGCCAGGCATTCCAGCAGGTTCGTCTTGCCCGAGCCGTTGGCACCGAAGATGGCGAGCCCTTGGCCCCACGCCAGCCACACGTCGCGCAAGTTCTTGTACTCGCGCACGCTCACGCCGACGATGCCCGAGTGGACGCTCATGATCCCGTTCACGCGGGGGACTGTAAACGAGCTTACAACCCTTGATCAACGGTACGGAGGTACCGAACCGGCAGGCCGAACCGCCTCGCATCGGACGCTACATGCCGCCGCCATGCCGGGCTTGTGCGTGTGCTTTCAACGCAGAATGCACCCATTTGGAGACCGGTGGGTCAGGCGGTAGGTCCGTGAGATCGAGGGTTGTCCACCGGGCTTCAAGAATCTCGCCGTTCGGGCTCATGCCGTCCGAGCTCGCGTACAGGCGGACAATCTTGAGATGGCCCTGCCTGCCCTCGTTGGCGGTCAGGTGTTCCGCCAGGACGAGGGCCAACGGATCCAGCTCGACGCCCAACTCCTCAACGCACTCACGCCGGGCCGCCTGGTCCGGGGTCTCCCGGGCCGGTCGGTATCCGCCACCAGGCAGACTCCACAGCGACCGGTCGCCGTAGCTGTGCCGGACGAGGAGCACCCGCTCGGCGTCGGCGGCATGAACGATCAGCACCTTCACGCCGTACGTGGTCGGCTTGGCAACCCGCCAGTAAACCCCGCGGATGCGATGAAGCAGCCTGAACACCAGTGGCGACATCCTCATGGCGATCCCTTGGCGCTCATCGGTTCATCCTGCCACCGGATTCGTCGATCGCGGGGTTCCGCCGACTCATGACGGATCCGGAAGCCGCATCGAGGCGAGCCTCGCGGGGTCGGGAGGACGGTACCCGTCATTCGACTACGCCGGTCGGACGCTCGGGCGCGGACGCCAGACCTGAACCACGCCTGCCACGATCCACACCGATGGGACTCGCGTCTGGCTGACGCCACCCGGATTCGCCATCATTGACACATGACGATCACCGACGGGCTGCTGTGGCAAGCCACCGACCAGGGCCGGAACTGGCTTCTCTGGACCCGGCGAGCCGCGATCACCATCGCGATCGGAGCCGTGGGCGTGCTGGCGGTGGTGTGCGGCGAGCCCATGCTCGGCTATCTCGTCGCCGGCTGCGCCGCGCTGGTCGTGGTGATCGGTGCCGCCTACCTGGTCTGGGACCGCACGAGGTTCCTCGAGATCCGGCTGTCCGAGGGTCCTGTTCCGACGCTCGACATCCGCATGGTCACCCGCCGTGTGGTGCAGGTCGTTCTCGACGACGTCGCCCGCGTCGAGCTGATCTGCACGTATCCTGCCTACGACCCCGATTACCCGAACGACCCCCGCACGAGCGACGCTGTGCTGTTGCTGGAGTTGAGCGGCAGGCGCGGCGGGTACCGCAGCCGGGCTCGCAGTTCCACGTCCGCCGAGGCAGCCGAAGAGATCCGCGCCGAATGGCAGCGGCGGTGCCCCCGGGCGACGGTGACCCGCGAGGTTCGATTCCGCACCGGCGGCACCAACGACTGAGAGCCCCTGAGGACCGGCCGGTCGGCGAGCCCGCGGCTAAGCTCGGACGCCGCGGGCTCGCCGACCGGATGTCAGCCGGAATTGCCGCGGTTCAATCCTGCTGGTCGAGGAATGCGAGGGCGGCCGACGCGAACAGGGGCGAGTCGACAATGTTGTAGTGGGTCAGGCCGGGCAGGATCGCCAGCGCGTGGCCGCCCTTGGGCCGGCCGTCGCCCATCCAGCCGCCGTCGCGCTGCCCGCCGTCGAGCAGGCTGAAGATCTCGACGAAGTGGCTCGGCGGGGCCATGTCGGCGTCGGCGGCGACGATCAGCGTCGGCACCTGCAGGCCGCGTACCTCGTCGGTGTAGTCGAAGTCCTTCTGCATCGCCTCCCCGATCTTGTCGAGCAGCCGCGGGAAGTCCTGCGGGCGCGGCGCGACGCGCTGGTACAGCTCGTACATCGGGGTGTCCTTCATGAACTCGGCTGCGGCCGCGTTCACCTGGCCCTGCTGCCCGAGCATCTCGGGGTAGATCGCGCTGCGGCGGATGTTCGCCGAGGCGGAGACCACGCGGCCGACCTTGCCGGGGTGCCGGATCGCGGTCAGCAGGGCGACGCCGCCGCCGAGGGAGAAGCCGACGACGTCCGGGCGGTCGAGCCCGAGGTGGTCGATGAGCGCGGCGATGTCGTCGGCCATCAGCGGCACCTCGAGCGGGCGGTCGATGTCCGCGGTGCGGCCGTGGCCCTGCAGGTCGACGGCGATGACCTGGTGGTGGTCGGCGAGCGCGGGCAGGATCGGCCCGAACATCTCCCCCGAGCCGAGCCCGCCGTGCAGCAGGATCATCGGCCGCCCGGAGCCGTGCGTCTCGTAGTAGAGGTTGATGCCGTTCACCTCGGCGTACCGGCCGGTGCCCGTCGCGTCGCCGGTCTGCTCGGTGGTGCTCATGGTGATCTCCTCAGGTCTCGCGGATGGGTCTACACCTGATCTGACGGGTCGAGCGGCGCAGACTCATCGGTGCCCCGAGGAGTTTTTTCACCGTCCGGCGATCAGTCGCAGTGGTCGCCGCTGCGAACGTCACTGAGGAACCCGACCCAGAAGCCAGACGAGTCGAACGCTGTCGGGTCCAGTTCCTCGAACGCCTTGCGCACGGTTTCGGCCGCGAGGCTCTCGGGATCTCCGTACACATCGTCGTCGTCGTAGTCCCCTCCGTGCAGCGCGAACGGGTATCCGTTCTCACACACGCCGAGACAGGCGATGAAGGCCGACAGGCTCGTGTTGATCGTGGATAGCACCTCGTGTGAGCCTGCGTCGACCGCACAGATCGACAAATCGTCGAGGGCGAGACAGACCAGATCCTCCTCCCTTGTGCGCCCGATCCGAACCAGGCGCGCCCCGGACGGGTCCACCAACTGCGCGGGGACGGGATCGGCGGTGAAGATGGTGATGACCGCGCGCGGCAGGTCGTGCTGTGAGAGCACGAGTCGCGCCGCGGGTTCGATGGCGTCGAGCGCACCCGCTTCGTATCCCACCGTGCCCGATCGCCACTGCGTCCCCGGTGAGGTGACCTGTTCCGGCAGTACCCGGAACTCGTCTCCCCGCCGCAGGGTGTCCACGCTCTCCACCGAGATCGTGACGACCAGCAACTCCCGGCCCTGATCGTCGCATTCGACGCGGTGGACCCGGCACCGTAGATGCGCGGGCGCGGGGAACGATGCCGGAACCGGGTCGGCTCCGCCGACGAGGTTCGTCGCCCGGTCCACGAAGGACCACGAGGTGCCCGCCGCGTCCACGAGGCGCACTCTCAGCCAGCCCGGATAGCCCACGTCCACTCCGATCGCCTGCGCCGCGAGAAGTGACCATGCCTGTCCGGGTTGATGCATGGCCCGCATGATGCCGCATTTCGTGACTCCAGGCACGCATCGATGGGCGCCGGAGACCGCCGCTTATTCGGTTGTCGCTGTCATGCGCCTCGACGACGATGGCGTTGACCCGCCGGCCGAGACTCGCCTATCGCCAAGAGGGGATGCCGACCCGCCCGACCCTCACGACTCGACGGAGCCCACCATGGATCTCGCCCAACGCCGTGAATTGGCCCGCAGGGCGCTCGACGGATACGACAGCGGACCTGACGCCACGACCCGGGCGCTGGCCGGCGCTCAGGCGAAGATCGACGGCGCGGCGGCTCTGGTCCTCGTCGAGGGACTCAGCGACCAGATCGCGCTGGAGACGGCGGCGGCCGGTCGGGACCGTGATCTCGAAGCGGAGCGGGTCGTCATCGTGCCGATCGGCGGGGCGCACGCGATCGGCCGGTTCCTGACCGAGTTGGGCCCACTGATCACCCAGGTGCGGCTGTCGGGCCTGTGCGACGTACGCGAGGAGGAGATCTTCCGGCGTGCACTGGTCACCACGCGGGTCGGTTCGCCGCGTACCCGCGCCGACCTGGCAGCCCTCGGGTTCGAGGTCTGCGTCGACGATCTCGAACAGGAGCTGATCCGCGCCGTGGGCCCGACGCGGGTCGAGGCGCTGTTCGACTCGCAGGGCGATCTGGGGTCGTTCCGCTCGCTGCAGAGCCAGCCGGCCTGGCGCGGCCAGGACACCGAGCGGCAGATGTGGCGGTTCCTGCGCGCCGGCTCGCGCCGCAACCTGCGGTACGCACGCCTGCTCACCGAGGCGGCGATGAGCCGGGATGCCTTGCCCCGGCCGCTCGCCGCGCTGATCGACAGGACCGCCTGACAAGCCGGGCCATGCCAGGCTGCGGTTGCCTACGTCACGCTGGGTAGCGCTCGACGTGGCCGCCGTCCTAGGCTCTGCGACATGTCCACGTCTTCGCGGTTCTTCGCGCGCCCGGCCCTGATGGCCGCCGGCGCCCCGCGTCGTACGTGTCGAATGTGTCGCTGACGAGGGCCATCGTCCGCTCGCGCCCCGAAGCGAGCACCTACGCGGCCGTCGCCGTCGCGACCGCACCTGCCCCGTGAGTCTCCGCTCGCCCACCGCGTCCACGCCTGTCCGGCGTCAGCCCGCGGTTCCTTCCGGCCGTCCCGTCACGGCCGCATCTCACCCTGAGTAATCAGTTCCCGGGAAGAGCCGTACCCAGCGATGATCGAATTGCACCGTTTGCGAAAAATCTATCCCGGCGGCGTGACCGCGCTCGACGGCGTCGACCTGCACGTCGCCCCCGGCGAGGTGTACGGCGTCGTCGGCCGCAGCGGAGCGGGCAAGAGCACCCTGCTGCGCGCCGTCAACCTGCTCGAACGCCCCGACAGCGGCACCGTGCGGGTGGCCGGGCAGGAGCTGACCGCGCTCGCCCCGCGGGAGCTGCGCGCCGCGCGCCGCCGCATCGGCATGATCTTCCAGCAGTTCCACCTGCTGTCCGCGCGTACCGTCGCCGGCAACGTGGCGCTGCCGCTGGAACTGGCCGGGATGCCCCGCGCCGCACGGGCCGACCGGGTCCGCGAGCTGCTCGACCTGGTGGGCCTCGCCGACCGGGCGGGCGAGCACCCGGCTCGGCTGTCCGGCGGGCAGCGCCAGCGGGTCGCCATCGCGCGGGCGCTGGCCACGGACCCGGCGGTGCTGCTGTGCGACGAGGCGACCAGCGCGCTCGACCCGTACACCACGGTCGAGATCCTGCAGTTGCTGCGCGACCTCAACCGGCGGCTCGGGCTGACCATCCTGCTGATCACGCACGACCTGGGTGTCGTCCAGCGGATCTGCGACCGGGCCGGGGTGCTCGAAGCGGGCCGCCTGGTCGAGTCCGGACCGGTCGCGCAGCTGCTCGGGCAGCCGGAATCCGCCCTGTCGGCCTTGGCCCAGGCGGTGCGCTGATGATCGAGCTGCTGCTGCCGGCCACCGGCGAGACCCTCCACATGGTCGGCCTGGCCGCGCTGTTCACCGTGCTCGCCGGGCTGCCGCTGGGCGTGCTGCTCGGCTACGGCCCGGCGCCGCTGCGCCCGGTGCTCGGCGCGATCGTGAACGTCGGGCGGTCGGTGCCGTTCGTCATCTTGATGATCGCGGTCATTCCGCTCACCCGCGCCCTGCTGGGCACCTCGATCGGCACGGCCGCCGCGGTGGTGCCGCTGACCGTCGGCGCGATCCCGTTCTTCGCCCGGCTCGTCGAGGGCGCGCTGCGCGACGTCGACCCCGGGCTGACCGAGGCCGGGCACGCGTTCGGCGCGACGCGGGCGCAGATCGTCGCCCGGGTGCTGCTCCCGGAGGCGCTGCCGGCGCTGGTCCGCGGGCTGACCGTGACCGCGGTCGCGCTCGTCGGCTACTCGGCCATGGCCGGCGTGATCGGTGGCGGCGGGCTCGGCTACCTCGCCATCCGCTACGGCTACCAGCGCTTCGAGACCGACGTCATGCTCGCCACCGTCGCTGTGCTCGTGGCCCTGGTCCAACTCGTCCAGCTCACCGGCGACCGCCTGGCCCGCCGCCTCGACCGCCGCTAACCACTCACATCGATGATGGCCTATCAAATCGACCTTCGGTGACATAGGCCAACGTCGTTGACCCGCCCACCGCGACTCCCGCCGATTCCATCACGGTCCGGCGGAGCACATCCAAGGAGAACACTCATGAACCGCCGCGCCCTCGTAGCCGCACCCCTCGCCCTGCTCGCCGGACTCGCCCTCGCCGCGTGCGGCACCCCGGCCGCCGACAAGCCCGCCGACGCCCTGGTCGTCGGCGCCAGCTCGGCCCCGCACGCCCAGATTCTCGCCGAGGCCGCCAGACTCGTCCCCGACCTGAAACTGCAGGTCAAGGAGTTCGACGACTACGTACAACCGAACCTGGCTACCGAGAGCGGCGAGCTGGACGCCAATTACTTCCAGCACCAGGCCTACCTCGACGACTTCGCCGCCAGCAACCCTGTGCACCTGGTCGCGGTCGTGCCGGTGCACATCGAGCCGCTGGGGGCGTACTCCAAGAAGGTGAAGTCCATCGCGGACCTGCCGCAGGGCGCCGATGTGGCGATCCCCGCCGACGCCACCAACGGCGGCCGGGCGCTCGCGCTGCTGGCCGGGCAGGGTCTGATCACGCTGAAGGAGGGCGCGGGGGTCAAGGCCACCGAGCGCGACATCGCCGCCAACCCGAAGCAGTTGAAGATCACCGCGCTGGAGGCGGCTCAGCTGCCGCGCTCGCTCGACGACGTGGACCTCGCCGTGATCAACGGCAACTTCGCACTGCAGGCCGGACTCCAGCCGGCCACCGACGCGCTGGCGCTGGAGGCCGCGAAGGACAACCCGTACGCGAACCTGCTGGTGGTCAAGCAGGGCCACGAGAACGACCCGCGCATCCAGCGGCTGGCCCAGGTGCTGGCCTCGCCGGAGATCAAGAAGTTCATCGAGTCCACCTACGACGGCGCGGTCATCCCCGCATCGTGAGCCCGTCGGCGGCGCGGCCGGGCGGGGCCGTGCCGCCGACGCCCCGTTCAGGCGGTGAGTTCGCGCACCCGGGGCACGACCTCCTGCGCGAACCGCCGCAGCTGGTCGAGTTCCGACATGACGGGCCAGAACACGAAGGTGTCGAAGCGCAGCCCGTCGGCCCATCCGGCCAGCGTCTGCGCCCAGGTCTCGGCGTCGCCGAACAGGCCCTTGCCGCGCTGGGACCCGCCGATCATGCCGAGCACGTTGTAGAGGCGGCGCACGTCGGCCGGGTCCCGGCCGACTCGCGTGGCCGCCTGGTCGATCAGCTTCTGCTTGGCGGGGACCTCGCCGGGCGGCACGTACACGTTCAGCGGGCTGATCCAGCCGTCGGCCAGCTCGCCGATCAGGCCGAGCATGCGCGGGCCCTGCGCACCCAGCCACACCGGCACCCGGTGCGGTGTCACCGGGCCGGGTTCGTACCCGGCGACGCGGTGGTGGCGGCCGTCCATCGCGATCGGCCCGTCGGCGTCGAGCGCCGCTCGCAGCAGCCGCAGCGCTTCGGCGGTGAACTCGACGGCCGCGCCGCCGCGCACCGCGTTGCCGCCCATCGCCGCGACCGCGTCCGGGAAGCCGCCGGAGCCGACGCCCAGCTCGAACCGGCCGCCGGTCAGCACGTCGAGCGACGCTGCGGCCTTGGCCAGCATCGGCACGGGCCGCAGTGCCATGTCGGCGACGTCGGTGAGCAGCCCCACCTGGCTGGTATGCGCGCCGAGGTGGGTCAGCGCCGCCATGGTGTCCAGGTGCCCCGGCTGGTACGGGTGGTCCTGCACGGCGATCAGGTCCAGTCCCGCCTCGTCGGCGGCCTGCGCCAGCGCGGTCATACCGGCGACGTCGCCCGCCGACGGGGTGACCGCGAGCCCGAACCGCAGTCCGTCAGCCATGGAAAGGCCACCTCTTCCAGGTCTTGAGCACGGGCTCCAGCGCCTCCTCCTCGAACGCCAGGTGTTCGAGCAGGTGGTCGGAGAGCGTGCGCAGCGCTTCCACCAGCTTCGCGCGGATCTCCGCGTCGCCGCCGCCCAACGCGCGAGCCGCCCCCTCGACCTGGTCGAGCAGGTCGGAGACCACACGGTGGTCGGACTCCAGCCGGTCGACGGTCTGGCGCAGGTGCGGCGCGGCCTTGCGCACCGCCGGGAACAGCATCGCCGATTCGAGGTGGTGATGGTGGTGCACGAACTGGCAGTAGCTCAGGCAGTTGACCTTCAGCTGGAACAGCGCGCCGTTGCTCTGCAGCCCGCGTACGCCCTCCTGGAGCGCGGCGGCCGGCGCTCCGGCCGCGGCCTGGTCGGCCAGCCGCCGCACCACGGCCAGGTCACGGCGCACCATGTCGTGGATCGCCCGCAGCTCGGCCAGCAGGGGGTTGTCCATCGTTCGTTGTCTCGTCATCGCACGTCTCATTCGCCAGGGGTGACGCCGCAGTGATCACGGCGCTCCCCCAGCCTGGCCGCCGACACCCATCGCGGGCAAACCCCGGGTTAGTCACTAACCAATTGTTAGTAGGTCAACCGGCTGCCCGGCGGTAGCGGTCGGCGAGCCGGCGCAGCGCCTCGGACAGCTCGGGGGCGTCCTGGACCGTGAAGTCGGCGTCGAGCAGGCCGATCCACATCGCCATCGACTCGGCGGTGTCCGCGCCGGTGGTCACCGCGCAGGTGTGCTCGTCGATCACCTCGACCGAGCCCGCCGTGGCGGGCAGCCGCTGCGCGATCACCTCCGCCGGCGCGTGCACGACGATCCGCGCCCGGTAGTGCCAGGTCGCGGTGGACACACCCCGCGAGACGTACGCGGCGAGGTCCTCGGCGGGCAGCGGGCGCGGCGCGAACCGCGGCCCGCCGGGCACCCGCGGTTCGATCCGGTCGACGCGGAACGTGCGCCAGTCGCCGCGCTGGGAGTCGTAGGCGACGAGGTACCACTTGCGACCCCAGTTGACCAGCCGGTACGGCTCGACGTCGCGCAGCGTCGCGGTGCCGTCGTGGGCGCGGTAGTCGAACCGGACCCGCTCGTGGTCCCGGCACGCCGCGGCGAGCGTGGTCAGCACCTGCGGGTCGACCTCCGGCCCGCGCCGACGCGCCGGAACCGCCACCGTGTACGTCTGCAACGCGTTCACCCGCCGCCGCAGCCGCACCGGCAGCACCTGCTCCACCTTGGCCAGCGCCCGCAGCGACGTGTCCTCCACTCCCGCGATCGACCCCGCCGCCGCCGTACGCAGTCCGACCGCGACGGCGACCGCCTCCTCGTCGTCGAGCAGCAGCGGCGGCAGGTTCGCCCCGGCGCCGAGGCGGTAGCCGCCCACCGCCCCGCGGGTGGCGTGCACGGGATAGCCGAGGTTGCGCAGCCGCTCCACGTCGTTGCGCACGGTCCGGGTGCTGACGTCGAGGCGGCCGGCGAGTTCGGTGCCGCTCCACTCGCGAGGGGTCTGCAGGAGCGAGAGAAGTTTCAGAAGGCGCGCGGATGTCTCCAACATGTTCTCGATAATGCCAGGCCATTAGGAATGAACTGTTCCTAATGACCTGGCACGGTCATCGGCATGGAGAACATCAGCAACGGCCGCCGCTGGCTCGGCCTCATGGCGATCCTCGCCGCGACCCTCATGAACCTGCTCGACTCGACCGTGGTCAACGTGGCCGCGCCGTCGATCCTCGCCGACCTGCACGGCACCTACGGCGATCTGCAGTGGATCGCCGCCGGATACACCCTGGCCCTGGCCGTCGGCCTGCTGGTCGGCGGACGGCTCGGCGACATGTTCGGCCGCCGCCGAGTGCTGCTGATCGGCGTCGTCGGCTTCGTGGCCGCGTCGGCGCTGTGCGCGGCCGCCTGGTCACCCGAGTCGCTGATCGGCGCACGGGTCGTGCAGGGCCTGTTCGGCGCGGTCATGATCCCGCAAGGTTTCGGCCTGATCCGCGACCTGTTCGGCCCCGCCGACATCGGCAAGGCGTTCGGGGTGTTCGGACCGGCCATCGGCCTGTCCACGATCCTCGGACCGGTGGTGTCCGGGGTGCTCGTCGACGCCGACGTGTTCGGCACGGGCTGGCGCATGGTGTTCGCGATCAACCTGCCGCTCGGACTGTTCGCGCTGATCGCGGGTCTGCGTACGCTGCCGGCGGGGATCAGCCCGGCACGGGCCCGGCGGCTGGACACCCTCGGCGCGCTGCTCGCCGCAGCGGGCATGTTCCTGCTGGTCTTCCCGCTGATGCAGGGACGCGAACTGGGCTGGCCCGTGTGGACCTGGGTCATGCTCGCCGCCTCGGTCGTGGTGCTCGGCGCGTTCGCCGCCTACCAGCGCCGCCGCAAGGCATCCGGGCGTACGCCGCTGGTCGAGCTGAGCGTGTTCGCGAAGCGCTCATACACCTCCGGCACGCTGTTCGTGCTGGTGTTCTTCGGCGCGATCGTCGGCTTCTCGCTGGCCGTCGGGCTGTTCCTGCAGCTCGGGCTTGGTTACAGCCCGGTGCGGGCGAGCGTGACCATGTCGGCGTGGGCGATCGGCGCGTTCCTCGGTTCGGGCTTCAGCGCCGGTGCGATGGCGAAACTCGGCCGCCGCATCCTGCACCTGGGCCTGGCCCTGATGACCGTCGGGCTGATCCTGCTCTACACGATGTTCTCGGTGCACGGCACGGCCATCGGCGGCTGGAGCCTCGCGCTGCCGCTGTTCGCGTACGGTCTGGGCATGGGCATGATCTTCGTGCCGCTGTTCGACGTCATCATGGGTGACATCGCCGACCACGAGGTCGGTTCGGCCTCGGGCATCCTGGAGTCGATCCAGCAGCTCGGGTCCTCGCTGGGCGTGGCCGCACTGGGCACGGTGTTCTTCACCGTGGCCGGGGTCACCGGGCAGGCGGCCGGGTTCCTGCACGCCTCGCAGCGGGTGACCCTGGTGACGATCGCGCTGACGGCGCTCGCGTTCGGACTCGCGTTCCTGCTGCCCCGCCGAGTCCGGCAGCACCAGCCGCCCGCGCAGCAGGTGACCGTGGCCGTTGAACCCGAGCGGGTCCTGGTCGACGCCTGAGCCTCACCACCAGCGGGCCTCACCGGCGATCCCGGTGGGGCCTGTTCCTTCACCACCTTGGCCTGCTACCAGTCCGCGGCGCCCTCCACCGCGCGCCGAGCGGAGGCCGCGACTGCCAGTGCCGCTCGTGCGATTCCGCGCCTCGCCGAGCCGGTCTCCGCTTCGGCGATGTCGTTCAACTGAACCACCGTGTTCTCGTCATGCCACCAGCCGAGGCTCAGCAGAACGATGGCTGCGTCCCGGTTCAAGCCGTTGCCATCCATCGCCAGCGTCCGCAGCATGACCAGCGTCCGTTCATCGTCGAACCAACCGGCCGCCAGAGCCCTCGTCGCCAACATGCGCGCCAAAGTCGTACCGACCGACTCGGTCGGTTCCGCACGGGCCTTCGATGTCGAAAGCATGCGAAGTACGGAATGTGTCCGGCCATCGCCACGCCAGCCGACTGCCATCATTTCCACCGCTTGAGCCTGAGTCCACCAGTTGTCGTTGTGCGCCGCCCGATCGCACAACATCGGCACAGTGTCCGGATGCGTCGGCCAGCCCTCCACCATCGCCCGCATCGCGGCCAGCCGAACCAGCATTCCGCCGTCATCCGTCGCAATCCTGTGCAACGACGCCAGCACCTCGGGATCGTTCCTCCCACAACGACCCAGCAGGGATGTCGCCGCAGAGCGGACACGCTCATCAGGATCACATGTCGCCACCTGCGCCATCAACGACAGCGTTCCAGGCTCGTCAGGCCAGCCCTCGCCAATCGCACTGACCGCGGATCCACGTAGATCAGAGCTCGTCTCGTCGACCGCCAGCCGCCGCAGGAAGCCCAGCAGGTCACCCAGGCCGCCCCGAGCGGCGAGTGCGGTCACCGCCGCAGCACGCACGCTCGGCTCGCCGGCGCCGACCGCCAGTTCGTTCAGGAACGGAAGCGTGTCGGGGTATGCGCGCCAGCCCGCGTCGAGAGCCTGGACGGCGATCGCACTGACACCAGGATCTTTGCCTTCGAGTGCGATCCGCCTGACCAACAGTCGTGCGTCCGGCTGCGCCTGCCAAGCCGAGCCGATCGCCGAGACGGCTGCGGCTCTCACGCCGTTGTCCTCCTCGTCCAGCGCCGATTCGCGCAAGACTTCGAACACGGCGGGATCCCCGGGCCACCCAGCCACCATCGCCTCGACCGCCGCAACACGTACCAAGCTGTGTCGGTCACCAGTGACGACTCGACGCAGGAACGGCAGCGCCTCCGGCTCCCCTTTCCAGGCCGCACCTATCAACGACACCGCAGCGACGCGTACATTCAGTGAGCGCTCGTGCGCGATGAAGCCGCACAGTTCCGTCAGCGGACCGGGCCGCCGATGCTCCGTCTTGAGCTCCTCAATCGCTCTCCGGCGCACGTCGAATGACGCGTGCCGGTACGCGAACTCGACAACATGATCCGTGGCCTCGCCGGGTGTGCGATACACGTTTGCCAGCACCGCGGCATTCACGGCACCCGCATGAGCCAAGTCCGATGCCCGCCGCTGGAACCACGACAAGTAGCCTTCCCACCCAACCAATGCGTTGCCCAATCCAGCGACCGTCCGCACGAGTCCGCGAACGGCTGCCTCACTGGTGTTCCAGCCGAACAGGTCCGTGCGCTCGCGCAGGGAGAGCACCTCCAACGCATGAATCACGTATCGGAAGGTGGCAGGTCCGGCAAGGGCCATCCGGCTCAGCCTGCGGACCTCTGCCAAACATCGACCAGCGAGCACGAGATGAGCCGGTGGATCGTCGTATCTGACGGCCCAGCGCGGGTCCGCGCCCAGTAGAGCCAGGACGCAGCGCTCCGCCGTGTTCTCCCCCAGCATGCCGGTGATCAGCAGCAGGACCTCCTGCCACGCGGGGTCGCGCCAGCGGCGCAGGAAGACGTCCTCGACGAGCTGGTCCTCGGTCAGTTCGCGGGTGCGGTGGAAGCGGTCCACGATGTCAGCCGCGGCCAGGTACTCCAGGAACGACCGGTGTACGAACCCGTACACGTTGCCGCCGAAGCGGCTCAGGATGAAGTTGCGGGACCGGAACTGCTGGATCATGGACGCGGCAGCTTGTTTGGCCCTGTCGAGCGACACATGGCTCGGATCACGCTCACGCAGGAAGTCGGCGAACTCGGTGATCAGGTCCTGCCCACTGATGAAGTTGCCCGACAGCCCGGCCGGGCTGTCCTGCATCCGCCGGGCGACCAGGCGCAGCAGCTCCAACTTGTCGGTGGCGTCCAGGTAGGGCAGGTTCGCCGACGGCAGTTCCTGGTTCAGGAACTTGCTCGGGTCCCAGTGCTCCACCATCACCGTCACCGCGTGCTCGAACACGCTGCTGCGGTCGCGAGGCAGCGCACGCCGCCGGCCGATGATGGCGAGGATCGTCAGCAGCATAGGGTTGCCGGCGATCTCCGCGACGGCCGAGGAGGCGCTGACAGCCTTGAGAAGTCGCGCCGCGAGGTGCTCGCCCTGCGCCGGGTCGGTGCGGCAGGTGACCTGGAACCAGCGAGTCACGAACTCGCGGACCTGCTGCTCGTCGAGATCCTGAATCTTGGCTTTGGCGAACCCGGCCGCCCTCAGGTCGTCGCCCTGGTAGCCGACCGGTCGGGAGGTGACCACGACCCGGGCCCGCGGGTGCGCGTCGGCGAAGCCGACGATGTGCCGCTCGACCAGGTCACGGAGCCCGGGTTCGAACACCTCGTCGAGCCCGTCGAAGAAGACCACCGCCCGGCCGTCGTTGCGCAGGTACTCCATCAGCTCGTCCGGGGGCAGCCCGGTCCCTTCCGCGTGACGCTGCTGCCAGTACCTGCCGAACGCGTCCACCGGATCGGCGTTCAGCACTCGCGAGAACGCCCGCAGCTCGACGAGCAACGGCAGCCATCCGGCGAGCGCCGCCAGCGGATCCGTGGGCGGCACCTGCCCGCTCAGCGTGTAGACGACGTACTTCGTGAGTGTCGTCTTGCCCGATCCCGGGTCGCCGAGCAGCACAAGGCGGGTGCCCTCGCCGGTGAGCAGGTCCAGCACCGGGGCGGGCGGGCGCTGGGTGTACGCCCTGCGGACCTCTGCGAGCAGATTCTGATCGACGCCGGGCGGCAGGTCGCGCACGTCCTGGGGGTCGTCCTGGGCCAGGCGCAGCATCAACTCGCGCGGCAGCTCCACCGCCGGTGGGTCGGTCTTCACGAGCTGGCCGACGAAGATCTCACCGATCCGCAGCGGCGGGTGCTCGTCCTGCTCCGACAGCGGCGTCAGCACCTCGAGGTCGATGTTCTGGTAGCGCCTGCGCACGGCTGTTCCGTAGGCCTGGCGGGCAGCCTCCCAGCCGGCGATCCGGCCGGCCGAGCCGGTCTCGTCGTCGTGCACCTCACGGCCCCGGTGCAACAGCCAGCCCGCCGACCCCACGGTGACGCCGACCAGGGCCGTCAGGCCGCCGGCGACGCTCATCCAGCTGTCGGCGTCGCCGAGAGTCTGACCGACGAGGAAGAGCACGAGCCGGACCATCAGGAGCAGCGCTCCTGCGATCACCAGCGCCGCTGCGGCGTACCACCAGGTCGACCGGGACTTGAGTCGCATTTGGACATCATGCGGCAGTTCCCGGCGGACCGGCATCACCCCATCGAATGGTCCGCACGCCCCGTCCGACCAGCCCGCACACCCGCAGCGCGAGATCCGCCGCCGTGTTCATTCGCGGCGGAGGGCGGCGCGTGCCCGCTCACCCGTCATTCGGCTTTTATACAGGCAGGGCGAGTTCCGCGGCCAGCGTGTTGAGGTCGAGGTCCAGCACGTTGGCCAGGGCGGCGACGGTGAAGAACGCGGGTGTGGCGATGACGCCCTGCTCGATCTTGCGCAGCGTGTCGAGGGAGATGCCGGCCAGCAGGGCGACCTCGGCCGCGCTGCGGTTACCGCGTGCCTGCTGCAGCGTGCGGCCCAGGGCGAGCCCGCGCCGGCGCTCGTCCTCGGTCAATGGGGTACGCACCATGACACCAATTCTAATCCTGGCTCGGAATACCAGGCAGGGGTGCATTGACGTCCCAAGTGATTTTGCGGTATGCCGTTCGTGCAGTACCTTGGCGCGAACAATTCTCACGGCCAGAGCCGACGCGCGCGACGGGGACGCACGCCGGCGGCGTCAGGCATGGAGGCCGCACGCATGACCACATATACCGTCACCATCACGCCTGACGACCCCGCACAGGCCGTCACGACGATCCGGCTGGACCTCGACGGCCCGGCGGCCACGGTCCGCGAGCTGCGCCTGTCCCCCGGCTCGGGCGGCAGCCTGGTGCCCGGCGACCTGCCCGTGCTCGACCTGAACCAGCTCGTCACCGCGGTGCTGGCGGCGACGACGGGGGCGACCCCGGCTGTCGCACCGGCCAAGCCGAGCCCGGCCGCGCCCGCGTCAGCGCCCGGCGAACTGGAGATGCAGGCCCCTGCCGCGGTCGAACCGGTCGCCACGAAGCCGGCCGCTCGTAAGCGCACCACGGCCAAGCCGGCCCCAGCCGCGCCCGGCGCGTCGAAGACCGCTGTGGTGAAGACCGCCATGGCCGACGCGGGCAAGTCCGCCGCACCCAAGGCCGGTGCGGCAAAGCCGGCCAAGGCGAGTGCGGCGAAGGCCGTGCGGGCCAAGGCATCCGCGCGCAGCGCCGCGGCAGCCGTCCGGGAGAAGAAGGCGTCCCCGGCGAAGGCGACGGCGAAGAAGGCCGCGTCGTCCACCCCGGACAGCGGCCGTCCGAGTGCGGGCAGCCGCAGCTACCGCAAGCTGCCCGAGGACTTCGAGCAGGTGCTGCGCCAGGCCGGCGACAGCGCGAGCGTCATCGCCGACCACTACGACGTGCCCCGGCACACCGCGTACGGCTGGATCCGCACGGCCCGCAAGAAGGCCGCCACAACCTGACCGAGCACGGGCGACGGCGCTGGAAAGGCGGCACCGTCGCCCGGTAGGGCTGGTGTGCTGCGCGCGTGTTGGGCGGCCTGACGGCGGCCAGGCTGGCGGACGGCATATTGCTTGACTAAAGTCAGGTATATGGGCGAGCACCTGGTGGACACCGTCCGCCGCTTCAACCGGACCGTCACGCAGCGCGTCGGCGCACTGGACGACGGCTATCTGACCCGCGACCGGCCGCTGGCGCAGGCTCGCCTGCTCTGGGAAGTCGGGCCCGCCGGAGCCGAGATCGCCGCCCTGCGCACCCGGCTCGGCCTCGACGCCGGACACCTGAGCCGACTGCTGCGCACCCTTGAAGGCGACGACCTGATCACGGTGAGCTCCGCCCCGGGGGACGGCCGGGTGCGCGTCGCACGGCTGACCGCCGCGGGCCGGACCGAGTGGGACGTGCTCGACCGACTGTCGGACGAGCTGGCCTGGTCGATCCTGGAGCCCCTCAGCGACAGCCAGCGCACCCGCCTGGTCGCCGCGATGACCGAGGTCGAACGGCTGCTCATGGCCTCACTGGTGGAGCTGCGGGTCTGCCATCCCGGCGAACCGGCCGCGCGGGCGTGCCTGCGGGCGTACGCGCGAGAGCTGGCGCAGCGGTTCGAGGGCGGCTTCGACCCGGGAGCCGGCGACGACGAGCTGGTGCCGCCCGCCGGGCTGTTCCTGGTCGCGACGCTGTCGGGCGAACCGGTGGGCTGCGGCGGGCTGCGCCTGCTGCCCGGCGAGCCCGCCGAGATCAAGCGGGTGTGGGTGTCGCCGTCTGTGCGCGGGCTCGGCCTGGGCCGCCGGATCGTGCGCGACCTGGAGCGCCGGGCCGCGGACGCCGGAGCCGACCTGGTGCGGCTGGACACCAACGACAGCCTCACCGAGGCGATCCAGCTCTACCGCAGCTCGGGCTACCACGAGATCCCCGCCTACAACGACAACCCGTACGCCCGGCACTGGTTCGCCAAGCCGCTGAGCCGCGACGACGCCGCGGGGCGGTGACTCAGGTCAGGCGCGGATCGTTGCGCGGGTCCACATACTCCAGGGAGATCGGACCGGTCGCGGTCACCTGGGTCACGTATTCGCCGGACTTCGCCCAGTGGAAGTGGGCGGTTCCGCCCGGCAGCACGATGACGGCCCCTGGCGGGTACGCCTCGAGCTTGCTCTCGTCGAACACTTCACCGCGACCGATGTAGAAGACGCCCGAGATGACCGTGTAGACGCGGTCCTCGTGGTGCCGGTGCGGCATCAGCCGCTCCCCGGCGGGCAGCCTGACCCGGACCACATACGGTCCGGGCTCCGGCGGCCTGCCCACCATCACGGCCAAGCGGGCCGCGGGCGGGAATCCAGGAAACGGCTGCCAGTCGATGTCCTCCTGCAGAACCGACTTGAAGACGTCCTGGTCGACGTAGTGCGTGGTCATCCATCCTCCCTGCCGATGGAAGAACTAACGCAAACCATTCCAAAAGCGGATCTTACCCGTCCTCACACACAGCTGGGGCGGGCCGGGTCGAACACCTCGCTCACGTCGACCCGGCTGAACGCCTCCAGCAGCGCGTCGGTGCCGTTCGCACGCTTGAGGTCGAGCTCCGCCGGGTGCAGTGGCACCAACGCCAGCAGTGAGATCTGCTTGCCGCTCGCGGTCACGATGGTGCCCGCCTCCGGCGCGCACCGGATCATCGGCGCGACCAGCACCCCGGCGAACGGGGTGCCCAGGGCGTAGGGCTCGGCGGGGTCGCCGTTGGGGATGGAGTGCCAGTAGCCGAGCCACGTGCGGTACTCGTGCGGCAGCCGCGCCGCCGTCTTCAGCAGCCTGACCGGCCAGTACACGGCCTCGTCGCGGAAGGCCTCGCCGGTCAGCGACCAGTCCGCGGGCAACGAGATCATCAGCTCGGCGTACCGGCTGAAGCCTTCGGGCGAGGCCATCGGCAGCTCGCTCATACCCGAGGTGACCAGGGTGTAGAAGGGACGGTCCGGGGTCGGCGCGACCACGTGCACGTGCAGCCGCACCAGGTCGGAGATCATCTCGTGCCACACGTACGCGATCGGGCCGAAGTGGGCCTCGATGTGGCGGTCGATCGCCTCGGCCGTCTCCTCGTCGCCGCCGACAGCGGGCTCCCACTGCCGCTCGCGCGGCGCGTGCCGAAGGATTCCGGAGCCCACGGGGGCCTGCCCGTCCGAAGTCGTCATGCCGCAGAGCGTAAGTCCCATGATCGGCTTTGTCATACCGCCCCGGTGACACCGTTCAGTCAGTCTGATCCGAAGCCCCCATCCGTCGCTCAGCGAGTGATCTGGCTCACCGAACGTCACAAACCGCCGGACACGCGGTGTCTTGAGGCCGCACCTTGGAGACGAAGGAGAACCCCAATGGCCAGGAACACCGAGGTCATCGTGATCGGCGGCGGATACGCGGGCGTGATGGCGGCCAACCGCCTGACCAAGCGCGAGGGCGTGACAGTGACCCTGATCAACCCACGCGCCCAGTTCGTCGAGCGCATCCGCCTGCATCAGCTCGTCGGCGGGTCGGACGACGCGCTCGTCGACTACCAGCGGATCCTGGCGCGCGGCGTCCGGTTCGTGGTCGACACCGTGACCCGGATCGACGCCCCCGGCCGCAGCGTGACGACGGCGAGCGGCGGCATCCTCGCCTACGACTATCTGATCTACGCCGTGGGCAGCGGCAGCGGCGAACCGAGCGTGCCCGGCGCGGCCGAGCACGCTTACCCGATCTCCACCCTGGAGGACGCGCAGCGACTGCGGCCGGTCGTCGACGCCGCGCCCGCATCGGCCGCGCTGACGGTGGTGGGCGGCGGGTCCACCGGGATCGAGACCGCCTCCGAGCTGGCGGAGCAGGGCCGCAAGGTGACGCTCGTCTGCGGCAGGACGCTCGGGGCCTACCTGCACCCGCACGCCCGGCGTGCTGTCGCCGAGCGGCTCGCCGAGCTCGGTGTCACCGTGCTGGAAGGCGGTGGCGCGACGGTGACCGCGGTGACCCGGGACACGGTCCGGCTCGCCGACGGCCGGGAGCTGCCCAGCGCGGTGACCATCTGGACCGCGGGATTCGCCGTCCCCGATCTGGCCGCCCGCAGCGGGCTGAGCACGGACGCGCTGGGGCGCCTGCTCACCGACGAGACGCTCACCAGCGTGGACGACGTGCGGATCGTCGCGGCCGGGGACTCGGCGGCGCCGTCGGACCTGCCGGTGCGGATGAGCTGCCAGTCCGCGATGCAGATCGGCCCGCAGGCCGGCGAGACGGTGCTGGCCCGGATCGCCGGCAAGCGGCCCGCCGACTTCAACGTCGGGTTCTTCGGCCAGTGCATCAGCCTGGGCCGCCGCGCGGGAATCGTCCAGTACGCCCGACGGGACGACTCCGTGACGAAGGCTTTCCTCCTGAACGGACGGCCGTTGGCGATGCTCAAGGAGGGCGTGTGCAAGAGCACCGTCTGGCAGCTGTCGCAGGAGGCACGCCACCCCGGCGTGCTCAACCTGTGGTTCAAGGACCGGGCTCGCCGCAAGTCGCTGCCCGCCAGGGCCGGCGAGGCCGCTCCCGGCCGGACGGCCTGAGGAGGGAGCCTGATGAGCGAGCACGCCGGCGACCCGGCCACCGAGGCCTTCGTCACCCACCGGAACCTGCTGTTCACCGTGGCCTACGAGATCCTCGGGTCGGCGGCCGACGCGGAGGACGTGCTGCAGGAGACCTGGCTGCGCTGGGTCAAGGTCGATCTGGATCAGGTACGCGACCAGCGCGCCTACCTGATCCGGATCACCACCCGGCAGTCGCTCAACCGGCTGCGCACCCTGCAGCGGCGCAGGGAGGCCTATGTCGGCCCGTGGCTGCCCGAGCCGCTGCTCACCGCACCCGACACGGCCGAGGACGTCGAGCTGGCCGAGAGCGTGTCGATGGCGTTGATGCTCGTCCTGGAGACCCTCACACCGACCGAGCGGGCTGTGTTCGTGCTGCGCGAGGCGTTCGACGTCGACTACGACGAGATCGCGGCGGCCGTCGACAAGAGCCCGGCGGCCGTGCGCCAGATCGCGCACCGCGCGCGGCAGCACGTCGACGCCCGCCGCCCCCGCGCGGTGGTCTCCCCCGGCGAGCGGCGGGCCGCGCTGGAGGCGTTCCAGCACGCGGTCGAGACCAGCGACCTGCAGGCCCTGCTCGGCGTGCTCGCGCCCGACGTCGTCGTGGTCAGTGACGGCGGCGGCCGCAAACTGGCCGCGCTGCAGCCGGTCGTAGGGGCGGACAAGGCGATCCGCCTGTTCGTCGGGAGCATGCAGAAGGTGGGCGGCACGCTCACCACCGAACCGGCCGTGGTCAACGGCAACCCCGCGCTGCTGTTCCGGCTCGACGGCGAGCTCGACGGCGTCGCCGCGCTGCGGATCGAGGATGGCCTCGTCACCGGCATCTACTACGTCCGCAACCCGGAGAAGCTGTCCCGCGTCGAGTCCGAAACCCCGCTGACCCTGCGCTGATCAGCCCCGACGCCGTAGGGTCGTTGCCATGTCGCGGATGCGTGCCGAGGTGCTCGCCGTGCTGGCGGACTCGCTGCTGGAGCGCCGGGAGCCAGGTCGTCTACGGGTGGCGATCGACGGGCCGGACGCGGCGGGCAAGACGACCCTGGCCGACGACCTCGCCGCCCTGATCGGTCCGCGACGGCAGGTGATCCGGCTGGGCATCGACCGGTTCCACCACCCGGAGGCGGTCCGGAGACGGCGCGGACCGCTGTCGCCGGAGGGCTTCTACCTCGATTCGTTCGATCACGAGGCGATCGTCGACGGGGTGCTCCGACCGCTCGGCCCGGACGGTGACGGCTGGTACCGGCCCGCGGTGTTCGACTACCGGTCCGACCGGGCCGTGAACGTCGCACCGCAGGAGGCGGCGGCCGGTGCCGTGCTGCTGTTCGACGGCGTGTTCCTGCTGCGGCCCGAGTTGCGCGACTTCTGGGACATATCGGTCTACCTGCACGCCGATCCCGAGGTGGCGTTGGCGCGGGCGCGCGTGCGGGACCTGCCGGTCTTCGGCTCGGTCGAGGCCGTCGAGGAGCGCTACCGGTGCCGCTACCTGCCCGGTCAGGAGTTGTACCGGGCAGAGGCGGACCCGCTGCGGCGGGCGGACGTCGTGCTGGACACGAACGATCCCGCCGCGCCGGTGATCATGCGGTGGAGCAGGTAGCCGTCACTCGAAGCGGCTGGGGTCGCCGGCGCCCACGCGGAGGATCTCCGGTTCTCCTTCGGAGAAGTCGACGACGGTGGTGGGTTCGGTGCCGCAGTCACCGGAGTCGATGACCGCGTCGATCTGGTGGTCCAGGCGCTCCTTGATCTCCCAGCCCTGGGTCATCGGCTCGGTGTCGCCGGGCAGCAGCAGGGTGCTGGAGACCAGCGGCTCGCCGAGTTCGGCCAGCAGGGCCTGGGCCACCGCGTGGTCGGGGATGCGTACGCCGACCGTGTGTTTCTTGGGGTGCAGCATGCGGCGCGGCACCTCGCGCAGCGCGGGAAGGATGAACGTGTAGCTGCCCGGGGTCGACGCCTTGATCAGCCGGAACACCGAGTTGTCTATCTTCACGAACTGCCCGAGCTGGGCGAAGTCGCGGCACACCAGCGTGAAGTGGTGCCGCTCGTCGAGCTTGCGGATGTCGCGGATGCGGTCGAGCCCGTTCTTGTCGCCCAGCTTGCAGCCGAAGGCGAAGCACGAGTCGGTCGGGTAGGCGATCAGCCCGCCCTCCCGCACGATGTCGACGACCTGGCGGATGGAGCGGGCCTGCGGGTTGTCCGGGTGCACGTCGAAATACCTGGCCACACGCTGAGCGTAGTCCTCTGCGGGCGAGCGTGCCCCGGGGCACGCGCGAGCGCGGGCACCCGCCCCGCCACCGGTTGCGCTACGCTCGGCCGCCTTGGGATCCCTGGGGAGGAAAACCAATGCGCTTCACGCGTACGCATGCCGTCGTCGGCACCTTCACCGTCGTCGCCGCAGTGCTGGCCACCGCGGTGGTGGTGCTGAACCGCGGCGACGATCCGGGCGCCGCCGCCGAGCCGCGGCCGAGCGTGGTGTTCGAGACGGGTGACCCGTCCGAGCTGGACGAGTCGCCGGAGGCCTCGCCGAGCCCGTCGCCGTCGGTCAAGCCGTCGCCGTCGAAGTCCCCCAAGCCGAAGCCCAAGCCCAAGCCGAGCCCGACGAAGGTGAACCTGCCCGGCGCACCGCCGCCCGCGCCGAAACCGTCGTCACCGCCGCCGGGCTGCAAGCCGACCTACCAGGGCACGAACGCGCCCAAGGCCGATGTCGAGGCGGCGCTGGAGGCCGCGGCCGCCCGCAGGTTCTGGACTGTCTCGCAGGTCACCCTGCCGGCGAAGCTGATCAAGGCGGTGGCGGAGCAGGAGAGCGGCTGGCAGTCGGCCATCATCGCCTGCGACGGTGGCATCGGCACGATGCAGGTCATGCCGAGCACCGCGACGTGGCTCAACGACGACTCCCCGTTCACCCTCGACGAGGACGTGAAAACGCTCAAGGGCAACACGATGCTCGGCTCGGCGTACCTGCAGTGGCTGATCCGGTACTTCGCGATGAAGTACGGCATCGGCTGCGAGGAGCCGGACCCGGCGGTGTCGCCGGCCCCGGCCTGCACGCCGGACTACACGCTGCGCGAGGACGACTGCCGCCGCGACCCGAACGTCGCCGACAGCAAGGAGTGGTGCCTGCTCAACGCGGTCATCGCGGCGTACAACTACGGGCAGGGCGCCGTCGACAAGGAGATCAACGACGGCGACGAGGTGTGGTACCCGAACCCGCAGTACGTGCTCAACGTCCGGGCGCTGATGGAGAAGTACTGATCAGATCCACAGGTTGCCGAGCAGGATGCGCCGGCTCCAGTCCTCGTACGGCAGCGAACCGCCCGTGTACAGCGGGTGGTAGTACGCGAACACGACCGCGACCAGCAGCACGAACGTTCCGGCCATGACCGCGCCGAACAGCTGCCGGTCCGGGTTCGGCGGCCGGCCCGGCGGCGGGGTCATCGCCGCGCCCAGCACGAACACCACGGCCAGGATCAGGAACGGCTCGGCCGGCAGGGCGTAGAAGTAGAACATCGTGCGGGCCGGGAAGAAGAACCACGGCACCAGCGCCGCGGCGGTCATCGCCAGCACGGCCCCGGCCCGCCAGTCGCGGCGGGCGATGCCGAACCAGATCGCGGCCAGCAGCGCGGGGATGAACGCCCACCACAGCAGGGGTGTGCCGAGCAGCAGCACGTCGGCGTTGCACTTGTCGGCGCCGCACAGCGGGGCGTCGCTGCGGTAGAACAGCACGGGGCGGCCCAGCAGCAGCCACTGGATCGGGGCCCACTCGCCCACCGACTGGTAGCTGTGCGCCTCGGTGATCGCCTGGTGCGATCCGTACGCGAGCTCGTGGTACTGCGCCAGGTTGCGCAGCGCGCCGAGGAACGGCGCCTCGTCCTGGCCGCTGTCGCGCAGCCAGTGCCGGGCGTAGCCGCCGTCGGTGGACAGCCAGCCGGCCCAGCTCGCCAGGTACACACCCGCGGTCAGCGGCAGCCCGGCCAGAATCCAGCCGGTCTCGTCGAGGATCGTGTCGCGGATCGGGTGGCGCACCCCGGCGCTGCGCCGCGCGCCGACCTCCCACCACAGCACCAGCAGCACGAACACCGGCGCGAACGCCAGCGCCGACCACTTCACCGCGAGCGCGCACCCGAACAGCACCGCCGCGGCCAGCCGCCACCAGGGCACCGCCCTCGGCGGGCGGCTGGACCGCCCCTTGGCCGCCGGAGCGCCGCCACCGGCCACGAAACGCAGCCAGCGGGCGCGGCGCTGGTCGCGGTCGAGCACCAGCGCACCGAAAGCGGCCAGGACGAAGAACATCAGGAAGATGTCGAGCATCGCGACCCGGGACAGCACGAAGTGCATGCCGTCGAAGGCCATCAGCAGGCCGGCGGCGCAGCCGAGGACGACCGAGCCGAACATCCGCATCGCGATGCGGATGAGCATCAGCACCGAGATCGTGCCGAACACGGCGGCGGAGATGCGCCAGCCGAGCTCGTTGTAGCCGAAGACCTGCTCACCGAGCCCGATGATCCATTTGCCGAGCGGAGGGTGCACGACGTAGCCGGTCGTGTTGTCCTTCTCGTTCCATTCGAAGCCCTTCTCCCACAGCCAGTGGGCGTCGGTGGCGTAGTACGTCTCGTCGAACATCTTGCCCGGCGGGCTGGCCAGGTTGTTCAGGCGCAGCAGGCCCGCCAGGAGGGTGACGAACAGCGCCGCCGGCCAGGCGTACGGATCCAGCGCCAGCGGCGACAGCCGGCGTCGCACGACGTCGGGAATCCCGGCGGCCGGCTCGGACGTCGGGGCGGGTTCGGCGAGCGCCTGGCGGGGGCGCGGCACGCGGGCCGTCTGCGTCATGCGGCGCATCGTATCCGCCCCACCGGCAAACGGATCACCGCCCGGACCCGGATCGTGCGTTCCGCTCGCCCGCGGGTCCGCCCCGGCGGTCCTGTTTGTCGCCCCGCCGGCCGCTTGCCGGGGCGCTTAGTCTTTGAGCCGGCGGAGAGGCGGGCGATGTGCTGTTTGACCTGATAAGCGACCTGCAGGTGCACGACCGGGAGGACGGCGGCGCCATCGTCAGCAGGTCGCCCGACACCGCCGGTGCCACAGGCGTCGCCGGGCGGGTGCCGATCGACCCGGAGACCGGCGAATTCCTGTCCGGCATCCGGAAGTTCAGCTTCGTCATCCTGGCCGTCGGCGCGGTCGCGTGTGCCGGTGGAGGTCGCCTGATCCAGACCGGTGACCTGGTGCTCGGCATCGCCGTCATCATCGTCGGCCTGCTCGTCACGGTCATGGCGGCTCCTGGATTCGTGGTTCGGCGGCTGGCCCACCGGAACTCCCGTTACCTGGTGCTCGCCCCCGAGCCGGCCGGGCGGTTCCGGAAGGCCGTCGAGGACGAGCGGGCCGTGTTCGGCCCGAAGACGACGGCGGAGGAGACGGCGGACGCGGCCGACCGCCTCTGGGCGCTGGCCCTCGACCTGGCACAGCCGGCGCGTTCCGACGAGGCGGAGCCGCCCACACAGACCGATCGACCGCCGACCTCGAACCCGGCACCCACACCCTGACCTGCACCACCACCCTCCACCGCACCTGAAAGCAAGGAAGGGCACCTTCTTAACGGACGTCGGTGTAGAAGGTGCCCTTCCTTCGATCCGGGGCGGGGTGCTTAGGGTGGGCGGTTGTGACTGAGCCTTCGTTCCTCCACGACACCCGTGACGCGTACGACACCATCGCCGCCGCCTACGACGAGCAGTTCAAGGACGAGCTGGCGGGCATCCCGATCGAGCGGGCGATGATGGCCGCCTACGCCGATCTCGTGCTGGCCGGTGGCGGCGGTCCGACCCTGGACGTCGGCTGCGGCACCGGACCCGGCACGGCGCATCTGGCCGGCCTGGGCCTGGAGGTACGCGGCATCGACCTGTCCCCCGGCATGCTCGCGCTGGCCCGCGGCCGGTTTCCGCAACTGCGCTTCGACGAGGGCACCATGACGGCGCTGGACGTCGCCGACGGCTCGCTGGCCGGGATCAGCTCGCAGTACTCCGTGATCCACATCCCGGACGAGGAGCTGCCGGCGGTCCTCGCCGGGTTCCGGCGCGCGCTCGCCGACGGCGGGCACCTGCTGCTGATCTTCCAGAATCTCGACGAGCACCGCCTGCGCACCGAGGCGTTCGGGCACACGTTCACGTTGAACTACCACTTCCGGCCGGTCGAGCGCATGGCGCGGTTCGTCACCGAGGCCGGCTTCGACGTGTTCGCGCAGGCCAGCCGCAAGGCGCAGCCCGGCGAGCAGACGCCGCGCGGCATGCTGCTGGCACGGGCCTGCTAGCGTCGCGCGCTGATGAGCTCCTCAACCGATCGCCACGGCACCCTGCATACGCCCAGCCTGCACGTGCGCGTACCCGATGACCTGCCCGTCCTGCTGCGCAGCAACCGGCTCGCGTACGCCCTGCAGCTGACCCGGCGCAAGCTGCTGACCGTGCACCTGCCGGTCGCGGCCGCCCTGTCCCTGATCGCGATCCGGTCGTGGCTGGTGACGGTGGTGCTGCTCGCCGTGGTCGCCCTGCACTACGTGGTGACGTGCCTCGACGAGGCGGCCAAGGCCCGCTCGCCGCTGCTGGGCGCGGACGACCACGGCCTGTTCCTGCGGCCGAACGGCATCCTGCAGCCCGCCCTGCACCTGCCCTGGCCGCACGTGAAGGCGCTGGCCGTGCAGCGCTCCGGCGGCGTGTGGATGCTGTGTGTCACACCTCGAGACCCGGGCGAGGACAAGCGCGCGCAGGAGCGCGAGACGGCCGGGCGCTTCTACGGCTTCTGGCGCATCGTGGGCTACCAGCGCACGGTGCGCAGGCTGGGCACGAGCCTGTTCACGCCGATCGTCGGCGCCGACCCGGACCGCCTGCTCGGCGATCTGAACGCGCAGCGCGGCACCAGGTAGCGGCCCCGTATTCCGGCAGGTGGCCTGGCTCACGCCGCGCCACCTGCCGGAATGCGGAGACCATCGGGCTCGGTTGAGTCACTTGCACGATGCAAGTAACTCGACCTGGAGCTGACCACCCATGCGTTACACCACCTTCGGCCGCAACAACGGCCTGCGCGTCTCCGAGTACGGACTCGGCACCGGCAACTTCGGCACCCGCTGGGGCGCGGGAGCCGAACCCGCCGAGGCGCGCAAGATGTTCGACCGGTTCGCCGAGGCGGGCGGCACGCTGCTCGACACCGCCGACAACTACCAGGCCGGCCAGGCCGAGGAGCTGCTCGGCGAGTTCATGGGCGCCGAGCGCGACCGCTTCGTGGTGGCGGGCAAGTACGGCAACAACGGTGTCGGGCCGCGCGACGTGACCAACACCGGAAACAGCCGCAAGCACCTGTTCCAGGCGGTGGAGGCCAGCCTGAGGCGGCTGGGCACCGACTACCTCGACATCCTCTGGGCGCACGCCCCCGACGACCTCACCCCGATCGAGGAGATCCTGCGCGGCTTCGACGACCTCGTCAGCGCCGGCAAGATCCGCTACGGCGCGTTGTCGAACTTCCCCGCTTGGCGGGTGTCGCGCGCGGTGACGCTGACCGAGCTGCGCGGCTGGTCCCCGATCGTGGGCATCCAGGTCGAGTACAGCCTGGTCGACCGCACCGCCGAACGCGAGCTGCTGCCGATGGCGCAGTCGCTGGGACTGGGCGCGGCGATGTGGGGTCCGCTCGGCGGCGGCCTGCTCACCGGCAAGTACCGCAAGGGCGACGACGGGCGGCTGTCCGATCTGAAGATCCTCGTGCACACCGAGGACAGCGCGCAGAAGACCGCCGTGGTCGACGCCGTCCTCGACGTCGCCGCCGAGCTGGGAGCACCCGCCTCGCAGGTGGCCGTCGCCTGGATGCGGGAGAAGGGCGCCCGCGCCGCGACCGCGTACGTGCCGATCATCGGTCCGCGCAGCCTCGCCCAGCTCGACGACTACCTGGGCGCCCTGGACGTGGCCCTGACCCCGGCCCAGTTCGCACGCCTGGAGGAGGTCAGCGCCGTGCGTCTGGGCACCCCGCACGAGCTGAACGCCTGGAACCTGGCCGGTATCCGCGGCGGTGACGCGAGCGCCGTCGACGCCCCGGCGATCCCGGTAGCGTGATCTCATGCGGCGGACCAGCTTCGAGGACCTGGAGTGCCCGATCGCGCGCAGCCTGGAGCACGTGGGCGAGTGGTGGAGCATTCTGATCATGCGCGACGCGTTCGACGGCTTCACCCGGTTCGACGAGTTCGAACGCAGCCTCGCCATCGCCCCGAACATGCTGACCCGCCGCCTGAAGTCCCTGGTCGACGCTGGCCTCCTGGAGCGCCGCCGCTACCGGGACCGCCCGCCGCGCTACGAGTACGTGCTCACGGAGGCCGGGCGCGCCCTGCGCCCGGTCGTCGTGGCCCTGTACGCCTGGGGCAACCAGGACCTGGCCCCCGGCGACCGCAGCCTCGTGCTGGTGGACCGGGCCACCGGCCGCGAGGTGGAGCCGGTCCTGGTGGACCGGGCCACCGGCACGCCGCTGTCCGACCTGGACCTCGGCTTCACCGCCGGACCCGCCGCGACGGAACCGTTCCGCGACCGGCTCGCCGACGCAGCGGCCGCGCGCGGGCGGGACGCGGCGGGGGCCTCCTGACCGGCCGCTACGGCACCTGCCAGGTCATCACCTGGACCGGCTGCGACCTGACGGACTCGCCCGCGGAGTTGAGCGAGGTCACCTCGAACGTGTAGAGCGTGCCGTGCCGCAGGCCGGTCACGGTGAAGGCGGGTCCGTAGGACCACCCGATCAGGACGCCGTCGCGGTAGACGCGGTAGCCGTCGGTGGCCGCCATGACCGCTTCCCACGCCAGGAACACCTGGTAGGCCTGCGGGGTCCCGACGAGCATCCGGGTCGGCGGCGGCGCCTCGGCGTACGGCGGGGCCGTGGTGGCCGACACCGGCGCGCCCGGCGCGGACTCACCGGCCGTGTTCACCGCGGTGACGTGGAAGGTGTACGCCGTGCCGGGCGTGAGCCCGTCGACCACCGCCGACGGAGTCGTCACCGAGCGCAGGTACACGCCGTCGCGGTGGATCCGGTAGCCGGTCGCCCCCGGCACACCGGTCCAGGCCAGCTTCACCGAGCGGCTGGTGGACTCCGCGACGGTCGGCGCGTCAGGCGCGGCAGGCACGCGTACGGCGCTGTCCGGGCCGGTCAGCACGACGTCGTCGGCGGTGAACGCGTCCTGGGCGTACCAGCCGTGCAGGTAGACGGTGACGGTGTCGGCGGTGGCGGTGAAGCCGGTGGTGAGCCTGGTCCACGCGGTGCTCGGCGGGGTCCAGGCCACCCCGTGGTCGTGGCCGAGGAAGGCGTAGCCGCCGCGTACCCAGGCCGACAGCGTGTAGACCCCGCCCGGCTGGACCGGGATCGTCTGCGCGCAGCGGCCCGTGCTGCCCGCGGTGGGTGTGCCGGTCAGCGCTCGGCTGCCACTCTGCGCCGCACCGAATTGGTTCGTACCGGATTCGCAGGTCCACGCCCACACCACGGAGTGGTCGCCGTGTCGGGCGTCTTCAAATCCCGGGTTGGCGACCAGGTTCACGCCGGCGGCGGCGGCGCCGCCCACCGGGACGGACACCGCGGCGCAGGCCAGCACGGCCAGCAGGAGGAGGCGGCGCACGAACTCTCCAAACTGTAAAGTTTGCTGCCAGTAGCGCCGAACGCTAGCCGTCGCATGTAGTCATGTCAATGAAAAGACGTGGGAGTGGGACGGCGGCTTGTTAACGTTCATGGACCACCGCCGGGACGGGCCCGGCAGCCGTGAGAAGGCAGGCCGCCGTGGGTCTCATGTCCTGGGTTAAGCGCCGTGCCACACCCGTCGCCCCGAACGGCGCGCCGTTCGTCCACCGCCCCGCCGGAGCGCCCATGGAGGTCGTGTGCGCGGGCGACAGCATCACCCGCGGCCTGGCCAGCGGCGACTACGTCAGCCTGTTGCAGGAACGGCTCGGCCCGGCCGGCTACCGGTTCGTCAACGCGGGCGTGGACGGCAACCTGGCCTGGAACGTACGCCGCCGCCTGGACGAGGTCATCGCGTGCCGGCCCGACGCGGTCACCCTGCTGGTCGGCACGAACGACGTCAACGCCACCTACGACGCGCGCTGGGCCCGGCACTACCGCAGGCAGCAGCGCCTCCCCCGCACGCCGGACCGCCAGTGGTACCGGGAGAACGTGGACGCGATCCTCGACCGGCTGCAGAACGGCACCTCGGCGCGGCTGGCCGTGCTCGACCTGCCGCCCTTGGGCGAGGATCTGGCGAGCACGATGAACCAGCGGATACGCGAGTACAACGCGGTGCTGCGCGAGGTCGCGGAGGGGCGCGGCGTGCCGTGCCTGCCGCTGTACGAGCGGCTGACCGCGCTGCTGCCACCGGGGCACCGGCCGCCGCCGTACGAGGGCAGGCTGGGCCTGGCGATCCGGACCACCTTCCAGCACCTGGTGCTGCGCCGGTCCTGGAACGACATCTCGGCGGCCAACGGCCTGACCCTGCTGACCGACCACATCCACCTCAACGACACCGCCGCGGCCGTCATCGCCGACCTGATCGGCGAGTGGCTGCAGACGTCGCCGCCACGACGGCGCTGACCTCCGGCGTGGCCGGGCTCAGCTCACGTCCACGGGCCGCCACCGCAGGTCCGGGCGGTACGCCCAGGTGGCGCGGATGGCGGTCTCCGGCGGCTGGGCCATGTCGTCTGCCTTGATGACGATCGGATCGCGGCCGTGCAGCGACCAGCGCACCGCCATCGGCGTCTCCGGCTCGGCGGGGGACGGCCCGAGCAGATCGACGGCGCTCACCTCGGACCACGCGACCACGTCCGGCAGTGCCCGGAAGCGCAGGCCCGACCCGTCGACGGTGATCGGCGTCGCCGCGTCGGACGACTCGGCAGGCGCGCCACGCCACCGCTCCACGAGCCAGCCGACCGCGACCAGCAGCAGGGTCAGGGCCCAGGCGATCAGCCCGATGGCGATGGCCGCCAGACCCTCCAGGGGCTTGGCCGGCACGTGCAGGTTGCGCCAGGTCGACCAGCCGACCGCGGCGACGGACGGCACCAGGACCGGCCACCACGCGCGCAGTCCGCGGTAGCGCCCGATCGTCACCGGCGTCGCCGGGCACGGCTCGGCGCGTTCGAGCAGCATCCGCAGGTTCGGCGCCTCCAGCAGGGGCCGCAGTCTGCGACGCCGCTCGCCGGGCTCCCAGACCTCGGCCCCGATCAGCACGCCTGGCACCGCCGGGAGGAACACCAGCAGGATCCACCATGGCGCGTCCCTGACCTCGCCTCCGGCGATCGTCAACGCCAGGACGCTTCCGAAGAACGAGACCGCGCCCACCCCGAGGAGCAGCTGGCGGACGGTCCGGTCGCGCCGGTTCAGCCGGCGCACGTGCGCCACCGCCACCGCCGCCACGGCCGGATCGGGGTGCGCCCGCCCCTGCCTGGCGTGCGCGATCACCAGCGGCCTGTCCCGTTCCGGCAGGCTTGCCGGGGCGTCGGCGATGAGCGGGGTATCGATCACCGCCCGCACGGTAGCCCACCCGCACGAGCCCCGCTGTCCGCTCATCAGCGATCACGCGGCCCATGCCCTCGGTGAACCGTGGAGCGCCTCGACGCGTTCTCCGACAGGGCCTTCGCCCCGGCCTAGGCCGGCGCTTCGGCCATGGTGCGGCCGGTCTCCAGCAGGGTCTTCAGGTCCGACAGCAGGTGCGGCCAGCCCTGGCTGACCATGCCGGGCAGCGCGCTGCCGGGCGCGAAGCCGTCGTGCACGACGGTGAGCTTGACGAGGTCGCCGACCTGCTCCAGGTCGAAACTGACCTTCGAGCGCCGCTCGGCCGCGAGCTGCTGCCGCAGGTCCTCGTCCATGCCGACGGACTTGGCGAACTCGGGCGTGAAGGTGTGGAAGGTGTAGGCGAGCCGCCGGTAGGGGTCCGCCTCCAGCACGACCTGCGCCGGGTCGGCCATCACGACACCTAGCCGCTCCCAGGTCATCGTCGAGCCGACCTGCCAGTCGGTGTCGAAGGTGACCTGCCAGTACCGGCTGGTGAACGCCGGGTCGGTGATCGCCTGCCACAGCTTCCGCGGCGTGGTCCGGATGTACGTGGTGTAGACGAACTCGTCCATGTCCTGCTGCTCCAATGCCGTCTTCAGGTCCGCGAGCGCGTGCACCCGCCCGCGGTGGTAGCGGTCGATCCAGCGGTCGGCGATGGCGTTGATCGGCTCGGCGTTGAGGAAGTGCAGCTTCTCCCTGCCCCGCCACACGGTGGTGACGAGGTTGGCCTCCGCCAGCACCGCCAGGTGCTTGCTCACCGACTGCCGCGCCATGTCCAGACCCGCGCACAGCTCGCGCAGGGTCTGCCCGTTGCGGGCGTTGAGGCTGTCCAGCAGGGCGCGGCGGCTCGGGTCCGCCAGCGCCTTGAACACGTCGTCCATCGCCATCCCAACATGCAGCCGTCCGGCTGCATGTTTCGACCATAGGCAACTGATTGGCTGCATGTCAAACTTCGCCGCTTCGACACGCTTCCGCCATGCGCCCGACCTAGCGGCAGTCATGAATACGTGGTAGGAATTCTCCACACATCGATGTCTCAGCTGAAAATTCCTTCACACCCCCGGAGGCTCGCATGAGAAAGGTCCTATCAGGTCCAGCCGTCCTGGTCGCGATGTCCATCGCCGTCGCCGGTTCGTCTCTGGCGGGCGCGGCGGCGTGGGCCAAGCCCGCGGACGCCGTCGCCGAGGACGGCCGGACCGTCGGCTACCACGGATACCGCGTCACCGTGCCGACCTCGTGGCAGGTCGTCGACCTGAGCGCCGATCCGACGGCGTGCGTGCGGTTCGACCGGCCGACGGTCTACCTCGGACACCCAGGCGACCAGTCGACCTGTCCCGCCGACCTGGTCGGGCGCACCGCGGCGCTGATCATCGAACCGCTCGACGCCGTCTCGGCGACCCGCCTCACCCCGCAGGCAGCCGTCACCGCGCCGGGCACCGCGGTCGCGGCCCGCGCCGTGTCCCGCGACGACGCGATCCAGGTCGCCGTACGCGGCGCGGGTGTGCTGGTCACCGCCGCGCACACGCCCGACACCGAGGACGCCGTACGCCGCATCCTCGGCTCGGCGAAGCTGGGCCGCGACGCCAAGCCCGCCGCCGACAGCCTGCTCACCGGCGCGACGTCCGCCCGGACCGCCACCGCCGCGGCACCGCTGGCGGCGGCCGGGCCGCAGCCAGGCGTGTACACGGGCAAGGGCTTCGACACCTGCGCCGCCCCGTCCCAGTCGACCATGAACGCATGGCGCAACAGCTCGCCCTACCGGGCCGTCGGCGTCTACATCAGCGGCGCGAGCCGGTCCTGCTCGCAGCCCAACCTGACCGCGAGCTGGGTGACCAATCAGACCAACAACGGCTGGCGACTGATCCCGATCGAGCTCGGCCGGCAGGCCCCGTGCGGCACCCGGCTGCCGAAGATGTCCGCCGACCCCGCCACCGCACGGTCGCAGGGCGCGACTGCCGCGAACAGCGCGGTCAGCGCCGCCCAGGCGCTGGGCATCCCCGCCGGCAGCGCGATCTACAACGACGTCGAGCACTACCCGTCGAACGCCTCGTGCAAGGACGCCGTGCTGTCGTTCCTGTCCGGGTGGACGCAGCAGCTGCACGTGCGCGGCTACCTGTCCGGCATGTACTCCAGCGGTTCGTCGGGCATCACCGACGTCTGCAGCGCCTACCACGACACCCGCTACACGCGCCTGGACCACCTCTGGATCGCGTGGTGGAACGGCGTGGCCGACACCGACGGCGGCCAGTACTGCGACGACGCCTACTACACCAACCACCGGCGGCTGCACCAGTACGCCGGGGAGGTGCAGGAGACCTGGGGCGGGGTGCAGATCAACATCGACCGCAACTACCTCGACGTGTCGACGACGGTCTCGGAGGAGCCGCCGCCGACGTCGTGGAGCGCCGTCGTGGACAACGCCACCGCCGGCGGGTTCACCGCCGGCGCGAACTGGGGCACCTCGGCGTTCTCCGCCCAGCGCTACGGCGCCGACTACCGCTTCGCCGACCCGGTCGCGGCCAGCGACCCGGCCTGGTTCCGGGTGGACATCCCGCAGACCGCGTCGTACGAGGTGGCGATCTGGTATCCGGCCAACGCCGGCTACAACAGCGCGACCCCGTTCATCGTGGCCACCGCCTCGGGAAACCAGTCGGTGAGCGTCGACCAGCGGGTCAACGGCGGCCAGTGGATCTCACTGGGCGTCTTCACCCTCGCCGCCGGTGACGGCGACAAGGTCGGGGTGAGCCGGTGGACCACCGGCACCGGTTACGTCGTCGCCGACGCCGTGCGCTTCACCCGCGTCTAGCGGGCCGTCCCGGGGACCCGGCCGCGAGCACGGGTCCCCTGGACGGCAGGTCAGGTCAGGCCGGTGCGCCGACGGCCGGTGACAGGAATTCCCGGCCCAGGTCGCGGGCCTGCGCGACGGCCCCGGTCAGTGCCGCCTCGCGCTGGTGCGGGGTGATGTCCATCGGCTGGGCGTGGATGAACCGCAGGTCGGTGATGCCGACGAAGCCGAAGATCGCCCGCAGGTACGGCTCCTGGAAGTCGTACGAGTGCAGGTAGGAGCCCGCCGAGTAGTCCGCGCCGCGGGAGGTCACGCAGACCATGCGCTTGCCGTTGACCATCGGCACGACCTGGCCCGTCTCGTCGTACCGGAACAGGTATCCGGGCTGCACGAGGCAGTCGATGTAGTACTTCAGCGCGTACGGCACCCCGAAGTTCCACATCGGCGCGGTGATCAGATACGCGTCGGCGGAGACGAAGTGCTCGATCAGGGACTCGATCTGCCGCCACGACTCCGCGTGGCTGCGGTCGATCGGGCGGCCCACCATCAGCGTGTACTTCGCCTCGATGTTGTCACCCGCCATCGCCGGCAGGTCATGCCGGTACAGGTCGACGACGTCGACGGTGACGTCACCGGACTGCTCGCGAACGCCATTCAGAAATGCCTCGGAAACCCGAAGCGAATGGGATTCGGAACCACGGGGCGTGGCGATGATGTGCAGAATGCGCATGGCGTTCCCTCATCAGTGGAAGTGAAGGCAAATGTAGCGACGGCCAGCGGAAACGTTACCGATGTGTCGGAAGTTGGCAGTCATTGGAGTGACTTCTGTGGACCAATGCGAATTACGTTCGTTACCATTCGCATCCGATCCGGACAGACATGATCCCGACCTCCCGCACAAGGAGTGCGATTCGCCGCCGGAGGCGCTCCGGCGTAGGGTTGGCCACGGAGATCCACCACCGGAGAGGCACCCGCATGAGCAGCGTTCTGGTCACCGGCTCGGCAGACGGCATCGGCCTGCACACGGCGCGCGAACTGCTCGCCCTCGGGCACCGGGTGGTGCTGCACGCCCGCAACGAGCAGCGTGCCGCGCAGACCCGCGACGCGGTGCCGGGAGCGGCCGCGGTGCTCGTCGGCGACGTGTCGTCCCTGGCACAGACCCGCTCACTGGCCGCGGCGGCGACCGCGCACGGACCGTTCGACGCGGTGATCCACAACGTGGGGGTGGGCTCGGCCGCCCGGCGCGAACTCACCGAGGACGGCATCGAGCGCACCTTCGCCGTCAACGTGCTCGCCCCGTACCTGCTGACGGCCCTGATGCCGCTGCCGCAACGGCTGGTCTACCTGACCTCGGGGCTGGAGGCGGCCGGCCGGGCCGACTTCGACGACCTGCAGTTCGCCGACAAGGTGTGGAACGGCATGCAGGCATACAGCGACTCGAAGCTGCACGACGTGCTGCTGGCGTTCGCGGTGGCGCGGCATTTCCCGGCGGTGCTGAGCAACGCCGTCGACCCGGGGTGGATCAAGACCAGGATGGGCGGCCCGAACGCCCCTGACGAACTCGCCGACGGAGCCGAGACACAGGTGTGGCTGGCCACCGCCGACGAGGCCGAGGTCGGCTTCAGCGGCCGCTACCTCAAGCGCCGCCAGGACCTGCGCGCCAATGCCGCCGCCTACGACATCGCCGCCCAGGACCGCCTGCTGGCCGCCTGCGCCCACCTCACCGGGGAGAAGTTCCCGGCCTGACTCCGCCGGTCGCTGCAGTTTCGAGGAGACTGCAGGTTCCGCGCCCCGGGTTGCTGCGCTTTCCACGAAACTGCAGCAACCCGGGCGCGGTGATCACTGCCAGGGTTCGGTGCCGACGGAGACGGTCTGGCCCGTGCGGGCGGATTCGTCGATGGCGAGGCTGATCAGGTGGTCCTGGCAGGCCTGGGCCAGCGGGTAGGGCTGCTCTGCCTCGCCGCGCGCCCACCGGCCGGTCGCCTCCAGGATGGTCGCGATGGCGATCTCCTCGTCGGACAGCCGTACGCCCGCGTAGGGGTTGGTGTAGACCACGGAGCCGTCGAAGCTGATGTGGTCCAGGTCGAAGCCTTCGAGGTTGAGGTCGCGGCCGGTCTGGCGGCGGCGCAGTTCCGACTCCAGCACGGTCCGGGTGCCCTGCAGGCGCACCACCCGGTCGTCGGCGAGCTCGCCGAGGCTGCCGCGGACCAGGATGCGCCGGGTGCGCAGCTGGTTCCACCACTGGTTGTCGGTGAAGTCGTACAGGCCGCTGCGGCCGCCGAAGTCGATGGTGGCCAGCGTGTTCACGGCGGGTTTCGGGGTGGCGTCGTCGCGCCAGCCGGCCGGGCTCATCGGGTCGGCCAGCGGCGCGGTGAACGTGCGGGCGTGCACGCTCGCCGGGCCCATGCCGACGTCGAGCATGCCGCGCAGCATCGAGACCGCGTGGTAGCCGTGCGTGGACGACACCTGCGCCGAGGTGCGCTCGCCGATGGCGCCGGAGCGCAGCACCGCCAGCCGTGCCGCGTGGTCGGGCAGCAGCAGGTACTGCTCGGCGACCTGGACCTTCTCGGCCTTGCCGACCTGCGCCCAGAGCCTGCGCAACCCGTCTAGGTCCGGGGCGGGCGGGGTCTCCGACAGGACCGGCAGGCCGCGCTCCACCAGTGTCTCGACCAGGCCGGGGTTCACGCCCCAGGGCACCGAGGTGATGACGTATTCGGGGTCGCCGCTGCGCAGCAGGTCGCCGAGGTCCTGGGTGACGGGCAATCCCCAGCGCCCGGCCACCTCGGCGGCGGCCTCGACGGAGCGGGTCATCACACCGGTCACCGTGAACCGCTCGGGCATCAGCTCGGCGAGTTTGAAGAAGAACTGCGCACGCCAGCCGCGCCCGACGACCGCGTACCTGATGGGGTTCTGTGTCACCGGCAAACCGTACGCCCCGGGCGCCCGGGCGCATGACACACCATGCTCCGCCCGGGCGCCCGGCACGCCCGGCGGTCGTCGCGGCGGCACGGCGCGCGACGATCGCCGGGGACGGCCGTCGCCTCGCCCCACCGACGGACCGGCGACGACCTGCGCCCGGCGGCCTTCTCCCCCGGCCGGACGAGCGCACGAATGTTTAGGAAACTTTCTTAAATACAATTCGAGTCAACCACCGGCACCGATCCAAGTCAAGGCATCAATCGATGTGGACCGGCCCCGTTGGCGGCCACGTGCGGCGGTGACGCATCATCGAAGGCCACACGGGCGTGGAGGGGAGGTCAGGTTGCGCATCCTGCTGGTCGAGGACGATCTGCGGGTCGCCACCGCGATGAGCGCCGCGCTGACCCGCCGCGGGTACGACGTCGAGCACGCCGCCACCGCCGCCGCGGCCCTGTCCGCCGCCCCCTGCGACCTGGTGCTGCTCGACCTGTCCCTGCCCGACGGCGACGGCCTCGACGTGTGCCGCACCCTGCGCGCGCGCAGCCCTCAGCTGGGCATCATCGCGGTCACCGCCCGCGGCGAGGAGCGCGACCGGGTGGTCGGGCTGCGCGTCGGCGCGGACGACTACGTGGTCAAGCCGTTCTCCATGGTCGAACTGCAGGCGCGCATCGAGGCGGTGCTGCGCCGGGCCGCGTACGCCTCCCCCGAACTGATGGTCATCGTCGCCGGCCGGATCCGCATCGACGTGCCCGCCCGCGCCGTCACCGTCGACGGCAACGACGTCGCGCTGACCCGCAAGGAGTTCGACATCCTGCTGTCGCTGGCCCGCCACCCCGGACTGGTCATCACCCGCGACCGCATCCTGCTCGACGCCTGGCAGACCACCTGGGTCGCCCGGCACACCGTCGAGGTGCACGTCGGCTCCCTGCGCGGCAAGCTCGGCGACCCGCGGCTCATCGAATCCGTGCGCGGCGTCGGCTACCGGCTGCGCGGCGAGTAACCGTGCGCCAACGCCTGGCCGCCAGCTACCTGCTGCTGATGACGCTGGTCCTGCTCGCCCTGGAGATCCCGCTCGCGCTCACCCTGGCCAGCCGCGAGTCCGACCTGGTCCGCGCCGACCGGCTGGCCGACGCGACCCGCTTCGCCGCCCTGGCCCGGCCCGGCCTGCGCACCGACACCGTCGGCACCGTACGCGACGAACTGGCCCGCTACGACGAGCTGTACGGCATCGGCGCGGCCGTACTGGACCGCGACCGGCGCACCTTCGTCCGCTCGGTGAGCTACCACCTCGAACCCGGCCGGGGCGAGGCGGCCGTACGCGCCGCGCTCGCCGGGCAGCAGTACAGCTCGGCCGAGTCCGTGCTGCCCTGGACCGGTGATCCGATCGTGGTCGCCGTGCCGGTCAACGACAACGGCGAGGTCCTCGGCATGGTGATCATCGTGTCGCCGGCCGACCGGGTCCGCGACGCGGTGACCTTCTGGTGGCTCGCCCTGGGCGGCATCGGCCTGCTCGCCGCGCTGGCCTGCGTGCTCACCGCGCGCAGCCTGGCCAATTGGGTGCTGCGCCCGGTCACCGTGCTCGACGCGATGACGCACGAGGTCGCCGCCGGCGACGGCAACACCCGGATCTCCGACCAGGCCGGCCCGCCGGAACTGCGGCGGCTCACCCGCAGCTTCAACGACATGGCGTACGCCGTCGCCGACGCCATGGAGCGTCAGCGCGCCTTCGTCGCCCACGCCAGCCACCAGCTGCGCAACCCGCTCACCGCACTGCGGCTGCGCGTCGAGGAACTCGGACCGAGCCTGGCCGACGACGACGGCCGCAGCGAGCACCGGCTCGCCCTGGAGGAGACCGACCGGCTGGCGACGGTGCTCGACGGGCTGCTCACCCTGGCCCGCGCCGAACGCGGCCGGCACCAGCTGGTCACCATCGACGCGGTCGCGGTCGCGCAGGCGCGGGTCGCGGCGTGGGAGCCGCTGGCCCGCCACCACGGCACCACCCTCACGCTGACCGTCGGGCTGCCGGTGGCGCTGGTGCACGTCGTGCCGACCGCCCTCGACCAGACCCTGGACGCGCTGATCGACAACGCGGTCAAGTTCAGCGGACCGGGCGGGCGGGTCGAGGTGGAGGTCCGCACCGCCGACGACGGGATCGCGGTGCACGTGCGCGACGACGGCCCCGGCATGACCGACGCCCAGCTCGACCAGGCCACGGAACGCTTCTGGCGGGCCCCGGACGCGCAGAACATCGACGGCTCCGGCCTGGGCCTGACCATCGCGGCCGTGCTCGTCGACGCGTCCGGCGGCAAGCTCGCGATGACCCACGCCGGCCAGCGCGGCCTCGACGCCCGGGTGTGGCTGCCCGGCCTGGACACCGCCGCCTAGCTCGTACGTCCCGGCAGCCGGCCCGGCCCGCCGGTTACGGTACGCGCCAGACCGTCGATGCCCAGGTGCCGTTCGACAGGATGAGGTCGAGTCCGATCGTGTGCTCCGGGTACCCGAACAACGTCACGGGGGTGGCGGCCTCGTACTCAGGCGGCAGGACGATCCGTCCCGCCGGGCGCAGCTCGGCCGTGCACACCAGCGGCGGCGCCTCGAACACCGACAGCACGACCCGGGACTCGGACAGGAAGCACCCGTACACGTCGAAGCCCTCGTCCTCGCCGAGCACCTCCATGGTGAGTTCGTGCAGCAGCGTCAGATCCGGCCAGGACACGACGCGGACCGATTCCCCGAAGCTCGGATGCGGCATCAGCAGCAGCCGGCTTCCCGACGGGCTGAAGGCGGCGGCCACCACGTCGTCCAGGATGCGCTCGACGCTCACCCTGTCGCCGTCCGCGCGGACGCGGAAGACGGAACTGCCGTCCTGGCCCTCGCCCGCGTCCAGGAGAACCGAGCCGTCGTGCGGATGCGCCAGCGCGACCATCTCGGGCTCGGCGGTCGGCAACGGTGCCTCGTCGAGGACCGCACCCGCCGGGCTGACCAGCAGCACCCGGGGGCAGCCGTCGAGGCCGAATTTCTGGACGGCCCGCCCCACCGGGAGGTCGTCGGGCGGCGCGGTCACCAGGAGGCTGCCGTCCCGCAGCAACGTCGCGGAATCAGCGCCGCGTGCCGGCAGGTGTACGTCCACACCGTCACGACGGATCGTCAGGTCACGGTCGCCGGCCATGACCACCGTGGCCAGATCGGACGAGGCGTTGAGCAGCCTGCCGGCTGGGGCTTCAGCTGCCGCGATCGTGTCCAAGCGGTGATCCAGGGCCTCGACCCGACCGCCGGCCAGACGGTATTTGGGACCGGGCCCCAGCGAGCCCGGTCGCAGGTCCCAGCCGATCCTCAGATCGGTGCGCCGGGCGACGAGCTCGGCAGTGATGCGGCGCATCGGCAGATGTTAGACGGTCACACCGAAATCTCGCCGCACGCTCTCTTGCGCGGATTGGTCTGCGATGCAAAGCTAACTGCATGACACACGAGTCCGCTCCTCAGGCGAACAGTCCTCACGAGCTGCTGTCGTCGGTGCGCGACCTGACGCGCCAGGTCCGTGTCGCCCAGCGCGGGACCTGGTTTCCACTGCTGGTCCTCGCGATGGTCACACTCCTCGCGATTCCCGTGTATCGATACGCTCCCTATTGGGACGTCTTCAGCGCCTGCCGATCCGACGCGGACCACATGGTCTGCCCCGCGCCCAACCCGGCCGAACTCGCGTACTGGACCGTCGCGCTCACCGTCGCCTACGCGGTGATCGCGGGCTTCTACGTCAGGCAGTCCCGGCGGCGCGGCGTCGGCAGCCCGATCCGTCCCTACGTCGTCGTCGGCGTCGCGCTGGCCGTGCTGATGACGGCCGTGTCGACCTGGCTCACGTTCCACCCGCTCATTCCTATGCCCGCCGACCCGTCCTCGGCCGCCGACATCGAGGTCGGACCCGCGGCGTGGCTGGTCAACGGGCTGGCCAGCCCCGTGGCCGTGATCGGGCTGGCGCTGTTGGTACTCGCCTGGGTCGAGCGCCACTGGGCACTGCTGGCGTACACCGTCGTGCTGCTGGCTATCGTGGCGATCATGGGCGGTCAGGTCATCCAGTCGTCGTCGCGGTGGTTCTTCCTGCCGCACCTGCTCGTCCCGGCGGCCGTGCTGCTGCTCGGGTCCGCCGTCTTCGCCCTGTTCCGGCCGGCGACCGAGGCCAAGGCGTGATGACCGACCATCCGGCCAACGGCCTCGACGACGTCGTCCACCAGCGCGTCCGGCTGGGCATCATGGCCGTCACGCACCAGGCCCGCCAGGTGGAGTTCGGCTTCCTTCGCGAGACCCTGCAGCTTACGGCCGGCAACCTCGGACAGCACCTGACCGTGCTGGAGAAGGCCGAGCTGATCCGGATCGAGAAAGGCTACGAGGGCAAGCGCCCCCGCACCTGGGTCACCCTCACCGCCGCCGGCCAGACCGCCCTACGCGACGAGATCTCCCACCTCAAACAGCTCATCCACCAGGTCGAGCAAGCCGACACAGCACCGGCCGACCACTGACCGGCAGCCAGCCCCCTGCCGCGACTCTTGACGACTCGCGGCCTCAGACACGGCCCAAGGCCGCGAGTCTTCAAGGGTTGCGCGGGGCGGCGGGCGGCGGGGCAGGTCAGGGTTTGATCGACTGGTAGTAGCGGGCGGCGCCCGGGTGTAGGGGGAGCGGTGCGGTGGCGATGGCCGATTGCGGGTTGAGGCGTCCCGCGGCCGGGTGGGCGACCCCCAGCTCGTCGCGGTACTGCATGAGCAGCCGGGTCAGCTCGTAGACCAGGTCGTCGGGCATGTCCGCGCCGACCACGAGGTAGTTCGGATCGGCGACGGTGCTGATCGGGTCCAGCCCGTAGACCGAGGACGGGATGTCGCGGCTGACGTAGACCTCGCTGTAGCGCACCCGCAGCGGCTCGGTCCACTCGCCGAGCTCGACGAGCCGGATCGGCATCGCGTCGACCAGCTGCTCGACGGCCTTGACGGGCGGGCCGCCGGAGAAGAAGAACGCGTCGATCTCGCCGGCGGCCAGCGCCTGTGCGGAGGCGTCCAGGCCGAGTTGGCTGATCTTCACCTGGTCGCCGGACAGTTCGGCGACGTCCAGCAGGCGGTTCGCGGTGATCGCGGTGCCGGAGCCGGGCGCGCCGACCGAGACGGTGCGGCCGCGCAGGTCGGCCAGGCGGCGCACCGGTCCGTCGCCGCGTACCACCAGGTGCAGCAGGTCGTCGTAGACGCGCGCCACGGCCCGCACCTGGTTGCCGGTGGTGGGCAGGATGTCGGCCTGGGTGAAGCCGAGCTGCACCTGCCCGCTGCCGACGAGCCGCACGTTCTCCGCCGAGGCCGTGGTCACCAGGACGTTGGCGCGCACGTGCGGCAGCTCCCGGTTGATGATCGTCTTGTACGCCTCCCCGAAGACGTAGTAGACCCCGGTGCGGCTGCCGGTCGCGATGTCCAGGTGCACCGGTTCCGGCGCGGGCTCGGTGCACGCGCCCATCCCGAGCAGGACCGCCACGACCAGCGCGGCAGCCGACGGCATGCGCAGACGGACCACGGCGCAGAACCTACCCGACGCGCGCCGCACCCCGAAGCGAGCGCACCTACGCACCCTGGTCCGGCGGGCCGGAATCAGTCGCCGTCGCCGGCCAGGTCTCGGGCCTGCGCCTCCTGCTCGGCGTCGAAGCCTGCGACACCGGTGGTGCGGAACTGCTCGGCCTGGTCGTTGATCCAGCGGGTGTGCGCCTCCCAGGCCGATTGGCGCGTCATGCCCAGCGCGGCGCCAATCTGCGCCCAGGAGGCCCCGGCACTGCGCGCGCCGCGTACCGACAGCTGCCGGCCGTATCCGGCCTTGCGGATGATCAGCTCCCCGAGCGCCAGCGCCTGCAGCGATTCGTCGACCGTGAGGCCGACCTCGCCGAGCGCCTCGCGCAAGCGCAGCTCGTTGTAGCGGGTGACGGCCGTCTGGAGGGTGTGCTCGCGTTCGAGCTCGTCAGGCGTGGTCATTCCGTCAGGCTAGCCTGACATTCTCCAGCCTCGCCCACTTTATGCCGACAGCTGAGCCCGCGCTCGGATGCCCGCCGGTCGCGCACCCGATGATTCGCCGGATGGCGCAGTCCTTGATCCGTTTTTGTGGACGCCAGGTGCCCCTGTAGGGGCGTCCAGCGTCCACAAAAACGGATCAAGCACCAGATCCGGCCGACAGCGACCAATGCAAACAGGCTTATCAGACAGAACGACAGCTTGGCCGCCACCGGAAGGCGGGTCGGCACGGCACTCGGTGGCGGGCGCGCCCGGACCGTCAGACCGGACGCCAGGCCTCAACAACGGACGTCGCGCTCAGTGCAGGATGCCCGCGCCGTGCAGGATGCGGTGGGCGGTGCCGGCGGGGACGCTGACCAGCAGACTGCCCGCCTGGCGGGACAGGGCGGCCTGCGCCCCGAGCAGGTGCGCGCCCCGGACCAGGATCGCGGCCAGATCCTGGTCGATGACGCGTACGCCCAGGATGTGTTTGCGCATGTGGCGGCCCGCGGCCAGCAGCACGCCGCGCCACGCGGAGCCGGCCAGGCGCAACCGCTCGGCGTGCGCGGGCGCGGAGTGGCCGACCAGGGCCGTGCTCAGCACCGCCGCCCGCCCCTGCCGCCAGGCGCCTTCGGCGATCTCCAGGTACGCGGCGCGGTGCTCGCCGGGAACGCTGACCCGGTGCAGCAGGTAGCGGCGGCGCAGCCCCGCCTCGGCGGTCTCGTGGGCGTACGGCAGGTCCAGCGCCCGCATCAGCTGCCCCATGCGGCGGGCGGCGTGCTCGGCGCTGAACTCGACCGTCCCGGCCGGCGTGGCCGGGCGACGCGGATGACCCACCCGCACTCCCCCGTCCGGCGTCAGCGACGTCGCCCGCACCAGACAGGCCAGCTCGAACGCGTCCGTCAGCCGGGACCGGTCGAGCCGGACGACCGGCTCGCACGCGGCGGCAGCGGGCAGCAGCTCAAGGGTGGACCGCATGGCGAGCTCCCGTCGTCAACGTCGTGGTGCGGATGGTGCACCCACAGTGACGGCCACCCCCACCCGCGCGAAACACCCCCACCCCACCCTTGAGTAAAACTTGCGCATCCCCCCACCATGATCGTGGCGATCTTGCGCGAACTGTTGGCCTTTTGCCCGTTTGGGGCGTGTCGCACCCACAGCCCACGCAAGATCGTCGCGATCTTGGGGGGTCAGAGTGGGGGTGGGGAGGCGGCGGAGCCGTCGCGGGGTGGTGTGCGGCGGACTACGAGGCGGTTGACGGCCCAGAGGGCGACGCCGCCGAGGAGGAGCCAGAAGGCGAGGAGGTAGATGCCGGCCTCGCGGACGAAGGGGAACAGGAAGACGGCGGACACGATCGCGCCCAGGACCGGGATGACGGTCGGTGCGCGGAAGTGGCTGTGGCGGACGTGGTCGCGGCGCAGGACCAGTGCGGCGATGTTGACCAGCAGGAAGACTGCGGTCAGGAGCAGCACGGTGGTGTCGGACAGGTCGGTCAGGTCATTGACGGTCGCCATGAGCAGGATCGACAGGGCGGTGGTGAAGGCGATCGCGATCCATGGGGTACGGCGGTTGGACAGCACCGCGAAGGGACGTGGCAGTACGTCGCGCCGGGCCATGCCGTAGAGGAGCCGGGACGCCATCAGCATGTTGATCAGCATGGTGTTGGAGACGGCGACCATCGACACGGCGGAGAAGATCTGCGACACGGGCAGGTTCGGCGCGCCGATCTTGACGACTTCCAGCAGCGGACCGCTCGACGTGGTGAGCACGTCCAGCGGCACCACCATGGCCGCGGTGAACGCCACGAGCAGGTAGACGACGGCGGCGGCGAGCAGGCCGGTGATCATCGCGGGCGGGAAGTCCTTCGACGGTTCGGTGGTCTCCTCGGCGAGGTTCACCGAGTCCTCGAAGCCCAGGAACGCGTAGAAGGCGGTCGCCGCGCCCGCCATGATGCCGGTGACGACGCCGAACCCCTGACCGGAGAACGTGAACGCGGCGGACGGATCACCGGAGCCCTGGGCCAGCACGCTGGCCCCGACGCCGATGACGAACAGCAGCCCGGCCAGCTCGACGCAGGTGATCGCGATGTTGACTTTGATGGACTCGGCGACGCCCCAGAAGTTGACGGCCGCGACCAGCAGGATCGCCAGCGTGCCGATGAGGATCGTGGGCGGGTGCTCCACCCCGGTCAAACCGCTGAAGTAGCGCCCGCCGACCCGGGTGGCGGCGAAGCTCGCCGAGGTCACTCCGGACGCCATGATCGCGAAGGTGACGAGGAAGCTCAGGAACTTGATCTGGTACGCCCGGTCGCAGTACAGCGCCCCGCCTGCGGCCTGCGGATACTTCGTGACCAGCTCCATGTACGCGAACGCGGTCAGGAACGCCAGCACGAACGCGACCAGGAACGACGCCCAGATCGCGCCGCCGACCTCCGCGCCGACCTGCCCGGTCAGCGAGTAGATGCCGGCCCCGAGGATGTCACCCAGGATGAAGAAGATCAGCATGGGCCGGGTGATCACCCGGCGCAGCTCGTGCGGGTCGTCGCGCTGCGGCTGCGGCGCAGGGACCGAGACGTCTGCGGTCATGGGCCGCCTCCCGGGACCGAACGGGCACGAGATTGCCCGCTGTCTACATCCTCCCCCGTTCCCGGTCCCCGGATGATCAAAACGCCGCGGTCAGGGCAGTTCGGCGAAGCGCTCCACCCGGTCCACCGGCCCGGCGACCACGATGATGTCGCCGTACTGCAGCACGGTCGTCGCGTCGGCGTAGGTGAACTCGCTGCCCTGCGTCTTCACGCAGACGATGGTGACCCCGTGCTTGCGCCGCAGCCGGGTCTCCCCCAGCGCAACGCCCACGTACTCGTGCGGGGGCCGGGTCTTGACCAGCGCGAAGTTGGAGTCGATCTCCATGTAGTCGAGCATGCGGCCAGACACCAGGTGGGCCACCCGCTCGCCCATGTCGTGCTCGGGCAGCACGATGTGCTTGGCCCCGATGCGCTCCAGGATGCGGCCGTGCTGGCGGCTGACCGCCTTCGCCCAGATGTCGGCCACCTCCAGCTCCACCAGCAGCGACGTCGCCAGGATGCTGGCCTCCAGGTCCGAGCCGATGGCGACCACCGCCCGGCCGAACTCGGCCACGCCGAGCTGACGCAGCGCCTCCAGGTCGGTGGCGTCCGCGGTCACGACGTGGGTCAGCTCGCCCGCGAGGCTCTGCACGACCTTGGGCCGGTGGTCGATGGCGAGCACCTCGGTGCCGCGGCGCATCAGCTCCAGAGCCAGCGAGCTGCCGAACCTGCCCAGTCCGATGACGACGACGGGGTCGTTGCCGTTCTCAGCCGACAAGGGGACGCTCCTCGGGTAGCTCGTAGTGGCGGGTCTTGGCGCGCAGCGCCAGTGCCGTGCCCAGGGTCAGCGGGCCGACGCGGCCCACGAACATCAGGATCGCGAGCAGCGCGTGGCTGGCGGCGTTGAGTTCGGCGGTGATGCCCGTGGACACCCCGACGGTCGCGAACGCCGAGATGACCTCGAACAGCACCTGGTCCAGCGGGTGCGGGTTGAGCACCAGCAGCAGGTACGTCGAGCCCGCCACGACACCGACGCCGATCAGGGCGATGGTGAGCGCCTGCCGGTGCAGCTGCTCCGGGATGCGGCGCCGGCCGACGTTGACCGACGGCTCGCCGCGCAGCTCCGCCCAGATCACGTAGGCCAGCAGGCCGAACGTGGTGACCTTGATGCCGCCGGCGGTGCCCGCGCTGCCGCCGCCGATGAACATCAGCGCGTCGTACGCCAGCCAGCTCGACGGGTACATCGCCGCGATGTCGATGGAGTTGAACCCGCCGCTGCGCGGCATCACCGCGGCGAAGAACGCGTTGAGCAACTGGTCCGCGCCGGACATGTCGCCCAGCGTGCGCGGGTTGCGGCCCTCGGTGGCCAGCAGCAGGACGGTGCCGCCGACCAGCAGCACCGCGCTCAGGGTGAGCGTCAACCGGGTCAGCACCGACCAGCGGCTCGGCCGCCGCCACGAGTGCCGCAGCTCGAACAGCACCGGGAAGCCCAGCCCGCCGACGATCACACCGACCGCCAGGGTCACGCAGATCCACGGATCGGTGTTGAACCTGATCACGCTGTCGGGCCACAGCGCGAACCCGGCGTTGTTGAACGCCGAGATCGAATGGAACAGGCCCAGGTAGACCGACCGCCCGAGCGACTCTCCGTAGCCGAGCATGAACCGGCCCGCGAGCACCGCCGCGAGGATCGCCTCACTGACCAGGCTCAGCACCACCACGTTGCGGACCACCCGGCGCAGGTCGGTCATCTGCAGCGTCCTGGTCTCGGCCTGCACCAGCATCCGCGCCCGCAGGCCCATCCGGCCGGACAACGCGACCGCGAACAGCGTCGCCATGGTCATGATGCCCAGGCCGCCGACCTGGATCAGGAGCATGATGATGAGTTCCCCGGCCACCGACCAGTGCGTCTCGCTGTCGACCAGGATCAGGCCGGTCAGGCACACCGCCGAGGTGGCTGTGAACAGCGCGTCGAGGAACCGGGCGGGCTCGCCCGACTCGGTGGCGAGCGGCAGCGACAGCAGGCCCGTGCCGGCCAGCGCGGCGGCCGCGAACCCACCGACGATCACCTGCGTCGGATGGTGGAACTGGTCGAGCACGACCGCCGACACACTCCTGCGCACGCGGCGACCATACCAATGTCCTGGTCGGCGAGTGATCCCTGGCGCGGTGCGACGATCGCCGTTCGGAGGGTGCCCGCCGTTAACGTGAACGTGCCAAGGTATGCGGCATGCGTGATGTGGACGTCCTCGTCATCGGATCCGGGCCCGGCGGGCAGAAGGCCGCCATCGCGGCCGCCAAGCTGGGCCGGCGGGTCGCCATGGTGGAACGCGGAGACATGATCGGCGGGGTGAGCGTCAACACCGGCACCATCCCGTCGAAGACACTGCGTGAGGCCGTGGTCTACCTCACCGGCCTGAGCCAGCGCGAACTCTACGGCCAGAGCTACCGGCTCAAGGAGGACATCACCGTCTCGGACCTGACCGCCCGCACCGAACACGTCATCAGCCGCGAGGTCGACGTGGTGCGCGGCCAGCTCGCCCGCAACGGCGTACGGCTGCACGCCGGCACGGCACGGTTCACCGACCCGCACACCGTGCACGTCACCGGCGAACGCGGCCGAGACTTCTCGATCACCGCGGACAACATCGTCATCGCCGCGGGCAGCCGCCCCGCCCGCCCCGCCACCGTCGAGTTCGACGACCTGACCATCATCGACTCCGACGGCATCCTCAAACTCGACCGCGTGCCGCGCTCCATGGTCGTGGTCGGCGCGGGCGTCATCGGCATCGAGTACGCCTCGATGTTCGCCGCACTGGGCACGAAGGTCACCGTCGTCGAGCGGCGCAGCCGCATGCTCGACTTCTGCGACCTGGAGGTCGTCGAGGCGCTGAAGTACCACCTGCGGGACCTGGCGGTCACGTTCCGGTTCAGCGAGGCCGTCGCCGCCGTCGAGAAGCACCCCAAGGGCGCCATCGCGGTGCTGGAGAGCGGCAAGACCATCGCCGCCGACACCGTCATGTACTCGGCCGGGCGGCAGGGCATGGGCGACTCGCTCGGGCTGGAGGCCGCCGGGCTGTCCGCAGACGACCGCGGCCGCATCAGCGTCGACGAGCACTTCCGCACCGCGGTGCCGCACATCTACGCCGTCGGCGACATCATCGGCTTCCCCGCGCTGGCCGCGACCTCGATGGAGCAGGGCCGGCTGGCCGCGCACCACGCCTGCGGGCAGCCGCTGGGCCCGATGTCGGAGTTGCAGCCGATCGGCATCTACACCATCCCCGAGATCAGCTACGTGGGCCGCACCGAGGACGAGCTGACCGACCAGCGGGTGCCGTTCGAGGTGGGCGTGTCCCGCTACCGCGAGCTGGCGCGCGGCCAGATCATCGGCGACTCGCACGGCATGCTGAAGATCCTGGTGTCGTCCGAGGACCGCAAGCTGCTCGGCGTGCACGTGTTCGGCACCGGCGCGACCGAGCTGCTCCACATCGGGCAGTCCGTGATGGGCTGCGGCGGCACCGTGGACTACCTGGTCGAGGCGGTGTTCAACTACCCGACGCTGGCCGAGTCGTACAAGGTGGCCGCGCTGGACGCGACCAACAAGATGCGCCACATCGCCCACCTGCGAGACTGACCCTGGTGGACACCATGACGGCGCCGGCTACGGGCGTCACGACATACCGACGGCTGCCCTTCCCCCGGGAGGGCTCCCGGGTGCGCGCAGGTCGCTTTCCCGGCCTGGTGACGGCGGTGCTGTCCGTGCTCGTCGCCGGCCTGCTGGTGCTGCACTCCGCCGTGCCGAACACGCTCGGGCACCTGGGCAGCCTGCTGGAGTCGTTCCTGCCCTGGCTGGGCCTGGCCGTCCCACCGCTGCTCGGCGTCGCGCTGCTGCGCCGCTCGGCGCTCGCACTGATCACCCTGCCGCTGCCGGTTGCCGCCTGGCTCGGCCTGTTCGCCGGGGTGCTCGCCCCGGCTGCCGACGAGCCGTACGACCTCACCGTGGTGCAGCACAACGTCAGCGACGAGAACCCCGACCCGGCCGGCACGGTCCGGGGCCTGCTGCAGGTGTCGCCCGACCTGATCGCCCTGGAGGAGGTCACCGAGCAGGCCATGGCCTCCTACGCCGCCGCGCTGGCCCCCGCCTACCCGCATGCGGCGGTGCAGGGAACGGTCGGGCTGTGGTCGAAGTTCCCGCTGTCCGACGTGCGGGTGGTCGAGATCCGGCCGCGCGCGATAGTCGACGTCTGGAGCCGCGGCATGCGCGCCACGGTGCGGCTGGCGCAGGGGGACGTCGCGGTGTACGTCGCCCACCTGCCCTCGCTGCGCCTGGGCTGGAAACACGGCTTCGGCTCGACCCGGCGCGACGGCAGCGCCGAGAAGCTCGGCGCGGCGCTGGCCGCCGAACCGCTGGACAAGGTCCTGCTGCTGGGCGACCTCAACGGCACCCTGGACGACCGCGGGCTCGACCCGGTCACCACGCAGCTGGCCTCGGACCGCTCCGACTTCGCGTTCAGCTGGCCCGCGCCGGCGCCGCTGTCGCGCATCGACCACGTGCTGGCGCGCGGCTCGACGGTCACCCGGGTCTGGTCGCTGCCCCGCACCGGCAGCGACCACCTTCCGGTGGCCGCCCGGATCAGGTTCTGAGGTCGGCAGTCCGCCCCATACGCGCTCGCCGGGCCGGGTCTTCGGGAGAGGATGGAGTCCGCCGGAGCACGGCTTCTCGATCACTAGGACAACCGCCGCCCCGGGCGTGCGGACCCGTGCCCGGCGTGATGGGGTATGAGGTGGAAGGGACGCACCGGGGCGGCCGCAAACATCGAGCTTTCACGACCAGGAGTCACACCATGGCAGCACAGATCGGTGTCACCGGGCTGGCGGTGATGGGCGCCAACCTCGCCCGCAACCTGGCCCGCAACGGCTACACCGTGGCGGTGCACAACCGCAGCCGCGCCCGCACCGACGCGCTGATCGCCGAGCACGGCGACGAGGGCGACTTCGTCCCCACCGAGACGATGGCCGAGCTGGTCGGCGCACTGGAGAAGCCGCGCCGCGTACTGATCATGGTCAAGGCCGGCAAGCCGGTCGACGACGTGATCGCCGAGCTGGTGCCGCTGCTCGACAAGGACGACATCATCATCGACGCGGGCAACTCCCACTACACCGACACCCGCCGCCGCGAGGCCGCGCTGGCCGAGAAGGGTCTGCACTTCGTCGGCGTCGGCGTGTCCGGCGGCGAGGAGGGCGCACTCAAGGGCCCGTCGATCATGCCGGGCGGGTCGAAGAAGTCGTACGAGTCGCTCGGGCCCATGCTGGAGAAGATCTCCGCGCACGTGGACGGCGAACCGTGCTGCTCATGGATCGGCACCGACGGCGCCGGCCACTTCGTCAAGATGGTCCACAACGGCATCGAGTACGCCGACATGCAGGTCATCGGCGAGGCGTACGACCTGCTGCGCTCCGGCGCGGGCCTGGAGCCGGCCGAGCAGGCGAAGATCTTCGCCGAGTGGAACAAGGGCGACCTGTCCTCCTTCCTCATCGAGATCACCGCCGAGGTGCTCGGCCACGTCGACGCCAAGACCGGCAAGCCGTTCATCGACGTCGTCGTCGACGCCGCGGGCATGAAGGGCACCGGCGGCTGGACCGTCATGGCGGCCCTGGAGCTTGGCTCGCCGGTCACCGGCATCGGCGAGTCGGTGTTCGCCCGCGCGCTGTCGTCGCAGTCGGCCCAGCGCCCGACGGCGCAGAAGCTGCTGGCCGGGCACGAGGTCAAGGTGGACCTGCCGGACACGTTCGTCGAGGACGTGCGCCAGGCGCTGTACGCGTCCAAGCTGGTCAGCTACGCCCAGGGCCTGGACATGCTGGTGTCGGCGGCCAAGGAGTACGGCTGGGAGCTGGACCTGGCGGCGATCGCGTCGCTGTGGCGGGGCGGCTGCATCATCCGGGCGGCGCTGCTGCGCACCATCACCGAGGCGTACCGCAGCGAGAACCCGCCCGCGAACCTGCTGTTCGCGCCGGAGTTCACCGAGGCGATCGGGGCGGCCGTGCCGGCCTGGCGCCGCGTGGTGGCCACCGCCGCGCAGCTGGGCATCCCCGCCCCGGTGTTCTCCTCGTCCCTGGCGTACTACGACGGCCTGCGCCGCGAGCGGCTGCCCGCCGCGCTGACCCAGGGCCTGCGGGACCTGTTCGGCGCGCACACCTACAAGCGCGTGGACGCCGAGGGCACCTTCCACACGCTGTGGTCGGGTGACAAGTCCGAGGTCAAGCAGGACTGACGCATTTCACGAACAAAGCTCCGTTCATGCCGTTTTCCAGCACGAACGGAGCTTTGTCCGTGCCGCCCGGTGCAGAACCTTCAGGCTGACCCGCTACGGTGTGGGTTCTGTCTTGAACATGTCGAGGAGTGAACGCCCGTGGGCGGCTACGGCACCCAGGTTCTGCTGGTGCTTGTCCTGATGTTGATCAACGGAGCGCTTTCCGGCAGCGAGATGGCCCTCATCTCGCTGCGCGAGTCGCAGATCCAGCGGCTCGAGCGCTCCTCCTCCGGCGGCAGGGTGCTGGCGCGCCTGTCCCGGGACCCCAACCGGTTCCTCGCCACCATCCAGATCGGCATCACCCTGGCCGGCTTCCTGGCCTCGGCCTTCGCGGCGACGTCACTGGCCAAGCCGCTGGTGCCGGCGCTCGCCTTCCTGGGCTCGGCGGCCGAGCCGGTCGCCATCATCATCGTCACCCTGATCCTGACCTTCCTCACGCTGGTGCTCGGCGAGCTGGCCCCCAAGCGCATCGCCATGCAGCGCGCCGAGGGCTGGGCGCTGGTCGCCGCGCGGCCGCTGGACTGGATGGCCAGCGCGTCGCGGCCGTTCGTGTGGCTGCTCGGCAAGGCCACCGACATGATCGTGCGCATCGCCGGGGTCGACCCGCGGGCCGGCCGGGAGGAGATCTCCGCCGAGGAGATCCGCGACCTGGTCGTCGCGCAGCGCAGCTTCACCGCCGAGCAGCGCGAGATCATCTCCGGGGCGTTCGAGATCAGCGAGCGCGACATCCGCGACATCCTCATCCCGCGCCGCGAGGTCGTCACCCTGCCCGCGGACATGTCCGCCGAGGAGGGCCTTGCCGTGCTGGCCGAGACCGGCCACAGCCGGGCCCCGGTGGTCGGCGACGGCGACCTCGACTCGGTCGTCGGCGTGGTGCACCTGCGCGACCTGCTCGGCGCGGGCGGCCCGGTCGGCGAGCGCGCCCGCACCGCGATCTTCCTGCCGGAGACGCTGTCGGTGTCGGACGCCATGCGCCAGCTGCGCAACCAGCGCGAGCAGTTCGCCCTGGTGGTGGACGAGCACGGCTCGATCGACGGCATCATCACGATGGAGGACCTCGTCGAGGAGGTCGTCGGTGAGATCTACGACGAGACCGACCGCGACGTGGTCTCCGTGGTACGCGAGGCCGACGACGTTTTCCTGGTGCCGGGTTCGTTCCCGCTGCACGACCTGCCGGACCTGGGCATCGACCTGAACCGGCTGGGCGAGATGGACTACACCACGGTCGCGGGCCTGGTGCTGGACAAGCTCGGCCACATCCCGACCAAGACCGGTGAGACCGTCAAGGCCCCCGGCTTCACCGCCGAGGTCACCGAGATCGACGGCCGCAGCATCGCCCAGATCCGCCTGCGCCTGACCCGCAACCACGACCGCCACCAGGACCGCAACCCCACCGCGTGATCGCCGGACTTGCCGGGCACCTGTGCGTATCTTGAACGCGCATACGCCCGGGTGCCAGGCAAGTCGACGGATCTTGGACGCACCGACGGCGCGGCGGCCGCCGCCCGCTTGCGGACGGCTACTACAACGGTCGCCATGACAGACGTGACAAGCGTGGCGGCGCTGCGAGAGCACATCGGACGGCTGACCGCTTACGGCCCGCGCCATCGCGGCAACGGCCGGGCCGTGTCCGCCGCACTCGACCACATCACGGGCTGTCTGGCCGGTTATGGGTACGAGGTCGTGCGGGAGCCGTACGGCGACGCACCCCAGGAGGTCAATCTGCTCGCCGAGCGCACGGGCACCGTTACGGCTCCGGTGCTGGAGGTCGGCGCGCACTGGGACAGCGTCGCCGGCAGCCCGGGCGCCGACGACAACGCCAGCGGCGTGGCCGGCTGCTGGAGATCGCCCGGCTCTGCGCGGCGGAGCCGCCCGCGCCGCGTACCGTGCGGTTCTGCTTCTTCGGCGGCGAGGAGCACGATCCGGGACCGTGCAACGGCAGCCGGGCCCACGTCGCCCGGCTGGAGGCCGCGGGTGCCGACGTCGAAGGCGTCATCGTGCTGGAGATGATCGGCTATCGCGACCTGCGCCCCGGCTCGCAGACGTTCCCCGACACCGACGGCCCGGCAGACCCCGGCCCGCACCGCGGGGACTTCATCGCCGCAGTCGGCAACGTCGAGGCCGCCGCGTACCTGGCCGCCATCGGCGAGGGCGGGGCGGCCCAGGTCCCGCCGCTGGCGGTCCTCGCGATACCGGTGCCCGCCGACCACGCGGCCGACGGGGCACGCAGCGATCACCAGCCCTACTGGGCCAGCGGCCGGCTCGGCGTGATGGTCACCGACACCGCGGAGTTCCGCAACCCCCACTACCACCGGCCGACCGACTCGCTCGACACTCTCGACCTGGACTTCGCCGCACAGGTGACACAGTCCGTCGCCCGCGCCGTGCGCACCCTGGCGCACCGCCCTGCCAAGTGACGCCGTACCGTCCGCGAGCTCAGCGCGGGGTCGTCGGATCGGGCACGAACGCCGGGCCGTGACCGGGCACGATCAGCACCGGGTTCAGCGCGAGCAGCCGCGCGCGGGACGCCGACAGCGCGACGCCGTCCGTGGCGAACGGATCCTTCGGCGGCCCTTCCGCGTGCCACCACACGTGGGTGAGCGCGACCAGGCCGTCCGCGGTGTCCGCCAGGGTCGTGATGTCCTCGGCGGTGTGCCCGGGGGTGCGGATCAGCCGGATCGCGTCGGAGAGCGCGTAGCCCTCGGCGTCGCGGCTGACCCACTGGTCGTCCACGTAGTAGGCCCAGTGGTCGTGGTAACGGGCGTTGCGGAACAGCGCCGCGTTGATGGTGTGGTCCGGATGGTGGTGACTGAAGATCACATCGGTGACGTCGTCGGGGTCGACGCCGAGGTCCGCCAGCGGTCCGAGGATCTGCTGCCGGTCGGCGACCATGCCGGGATCGACCACCACGGTGGTGTCCCCGTCCCGCAGCAGTGCGACGGTGCTGGCCACGCGGTCGCCGACGTACCCGGCGTTGAGCACCCACAACTGTGCCGCCATGCCCATAGGCTACCGGCGGCGCGTCCCCCTCGCCCCGCTCGGCTGCGCTTTCGGGGAAACTGCACGAACCAGGGGTCCGATTGCGGCAGCTTCCCCGAAAGGGGAGCCCGGTCAGCCGACGAAGGAGTGGCGGATGAGGGAGCCGCCGTCGACGACGAGGGTCTGGCCGGTCATCCAGGAGGAGGTCTGGCCGACCAGGAAGACCACGGCGCTGGCGATGTCGTCGGGTTCGCCGATGCGGCCGAGCGGGGTGTGCTGGTTGATCAGCTCCTCGTTGTTCTCCCACAGGGCCTGGGCGAGCTTCGTGCGTACGATGCCGGGCGCGATGCCGTTGACCCGCACCTTGGGGGCCAGCTCGGCGGCGAACTGGCGGGTCAGGTGGATGACGGCGGCCTTGGTGGCGTTGTAGTAGCCGATGCCGGGCTCAGTGGCCAGGCCGCCGACGGAGGCGATGTTGACGATCGCGCCGCCGTTGGCGGCCATCGAGGCGTGCCAGGCGGCCTGCGTCCACAGCACGATGGACAGCTGGTTGACCTGCACGGTCTTCTCCGCGCGGGACACGTCGAGGTCGACCATGGGGCCGAAGTACGGGTTGGTGCCGGCGTTGTTGACGAGCACGTCGACGGAGCCGAACTCCGCCACGGCGGCGGCGACGCAGGCGTCGGCCTGGTCCTTCTCCCCCACGTGCGCGGCCTTGGCGAGGAAGCCGACCTTCGGGTACGCCTCGCGGAACTCCGCGGCGACCGCGTCGAGCGCGTCCTGCCGCCGGGAGGTCAGCACGACGTTGCAGCCCTCGGCGGCCAGGGCGGCCGCGGTGGCCTTGCCGATGCCGCGGGAGGCGCCGGTGACCAGCGCGGTACGACCTTCCAGACCTGTGCGCACAGCTTCGCCCCTTGTCAGTCCGTGGATTGGTGCAGTCGATGTGCGCACACCATAGCGATCCGACCGACCGGTCGGTAGGGTTGGTGAAAAGCTACATACCAACCGGTCGGTATTGACGGGGCGAGCCGGGCGCGCTTGGATGGGCAGCCTGGACGGCGGCTGGTCCGCCACGGCGAGAGGGTGGGCATGAGCCACTACCGGAGCAACCTTCGTGACCTGCGGTTCAACCTGTTCGAGGTGTTCGGCCTCGGCGAGAAACTGGGCACGGGACGCTTCGCCGAGCTGGACGCCGACACCGTCGAGCACATGCTCGCCGAGGTGGAGCGGCTGTCGGTCGGGCCGATCGCGGCGTCGTACGCCGACGTGGACCGCAACCCGCCCGTCTACGACCCGCAGACCCACTCGGTGACGATGCCGGACAGCTTCCGCCGCTCGTACCGGGCGTGGATGGACGCCGAGTGGTGGCGGCTGGACATGCCCGCCGAGGCCGGTGGCGTCGTCGCCCCGCGCGCGCTGTGGTGGGCGCTGATCGAGCTGGTCCAGGGCGCGCAGGCGCCGGTGTACATGTACGGCGGCGGCCCCGGCTTCGGCGGCCTGCTGCACCGCATGGGCACGCCCGAGCAGCAGCGCATCGCCGAGATCATGATCGAGCGCCAGTGGGGCGCGACGATGGTGCTGACCGAGCCGGACGCGGGCTCCGACGTCGGCGCGGGCCGCACCCGGGCGGTGCCGCAGGCCGACGGCTCGTGGCACCTCGAGGGCGTCAAGCGGTTCATCACCTCGGGCGAGCACGACCTGAGCGAGAACATCATGCACTTCGTGCTGGCCCGGCCGGTGGACACGCCCGGCGCGGGCGGGCCGGGCACCAAGGGCCTGTCGATGTTCCTGGTGCCGAAGTTCCACTTCGACCACTCCTCGGGCGAACTGGGCGAGCGCAACGGCGTGTACGCGACCAACGTCGAGAAGAAGATGGGCCTGAAGGTGTCCAGCACCTGCGAGCTGACCTTCGGCCAGCACGGGACTCCCGCGAAGGGCTGGCTGGTCGGCGAGGTGCACGACGGCATCGCGCAGATGTTCAAGGTGATCGAGTCGGCGCGTATGCAGGTCGGCGTGAAGGCGATCGCGACCCTGTCGACCGGTTACCTCAACGCCCTCGACTACGCCCGCCAGCGGGTGCAGGGCCCGGACCTGACCCGCGCGGCGGACAAGACCGCACCGCGGGTCACCATCGACCGGCACCCCGACGTGCGGCGCATCCTGATGCTGCAGAAGGCGTACGCCGAGGGCCTGCGCGCCACCTACCTGTACACCGCCGGCTGGCTGGACCGCGACCACGCGCAGGGCGCGAACGTCAACGACCTGCTGCTGCCGATCGTCAAGGGCGTCGGCTCGGAGCGCTCCTACGAGATGCTGGCCCTGTCGCTGCAGACCCTGGGCGGTTCGGGTTACCTGCAGGACTACCCGATGGAGCAGTACATCCGGGACACGAAGATCGACACCCTGTACGAGGGCACCACCGCGATCCAGGGCCAGGACTTCTTCTTCCGCAAGATCGTGCGGGACCGCTCGGTCGCTCTCGACCTGCTCGTCGGCGAGATGGAGCAGTTCCTCGACGCGAACGAGTCCACCGATGGCCTCAAGCTGGAGTGCGAGTCGCTGCGCGAGGCGATCGCCGACGTGCGCGGCATGGTGGCGACCATGTTCGGCTGGCAGAAGGCCGCGGGCGACGACGTCACCGAGGTGTACAAGGTCGGCCAGAACACCACCCGGCTGCTGATGAGCGTCGGCGACCTGGTGATCGGCTGGCTGCTGGTCCGGCAGGCCGCGGTCGCGCTGGCCGCCCTGGACGGCGCGACCGGCGACGACGTGGGCTTCTACCAGGGCAAGCTCGCGGTGGCGCGGTTCTTCGCGCGTACCGTGCTGCCGGAACTGGCCGCGCGCCGCCGGGTGCTGGAGACGACCGACAACGCGCTGATGGAGATCCCGGATGGGGCGTTCTAAAGCCGAGGGCGGGGCCGGGGTGCGCACGCGCATCCTGGCCGCGGCCTGCGACCTGTTCGCCGAGCAGGGCTACGACGCGACCTCGGTGCAGCAGGTCGTCGACCGCGCCGGAGTCACCAAGGGCGGCCTGTACCACTACTTCGGGGCCAAGGAGGACCTGCTCGTCGAGATGTACCGGGCCGTCTTCAGCGAGCGGCTCGCGGCACTGGACACGATCCTGGCGCAGGGCCGCGATCCGGAGTGGACGCTGCGGGCGATCATCGACGACATCGTGGTGGGCACTGCCGCGATGCGGCGGGAGTCGGCGGCGGTCTCACGCGAGCTGGCCACCATGGACAGCGGGCGGACCCAGCGGCTGCAGGCCGACTGGCGGCGCTACCAGGAGGCGGTGCGGGGCCTGATCCGGCAGGCGCAGCAGGACGGGGTGTTCAGCCCGGTGGCGTCCCCGGAGGTGGTCTCCTGGTCGATCTTCGGGGTGACGAACTCGCTGCACACCTGGTTCCGCCCGGACGGCCCCAAACCGGCCGAGATGATCGCCCGTGAACTCGCGGACTTCGTGCTGGCCGGGCTCAAGGCACCGGCCTGACGACGGGGCCGCATGGGGCACCGCGGATGGCGATGCCCCGCGGGGACGGTCAGCGCACGAGGGTGCTGAGGGCGTCGGCCACCGACGTCACCACCGTGGCGATTCCGGTCGCGATGGCGGTGATGAGGCCGGCCACCGCGGCCACCAGGATCGCCCAGGCGGCCGGGCCGCTGCGGACTCGGCGGGTGCGGGCACGGACGGGGGTCGGGGGTGGGTGTGACTCCTGTGCATCGCCGTCTTGGGGATGCGCGGAACCGGACCCAGCGCGTACTCTGGGCACTACAAAGCCTCCTTATCGGCTTGGACCGCTGGTAGTGGCTTAAGGTCGGCATCCGTTGGCGCGGGTGCCGACCTTCTTTTGTGGATCCTCTTCGCCGGGGGGCGTCGTGGACTGAACCAATCCTAAGGCAACGCGCCGGTAATAAACCCGCTCGCGGACGCGACTTGGCGGAGTTTGGCAATCACCTCATTGCCCGAACATCGCCGCCATTCGCGTGGACATTGTGGACGCCCGATCTTCGGCACCAGGACTTCTCCGCTCTGAGCAGGCTCGACACGCCGGCGCGAGGGTGGACTCGCGCCCACCCTCGCCGTGGGTCACCGGACGAACCAGCGTTGTGCGCCGGTGCCGTTGCAGGTCCACAGGTGCACGATGGTGCCGTTGGCGGTGCCGCTGGAGCGGGCGTCGACGCACTTGCCCGAACCCGCGCCGACGATGGTGCCGTTCGCGTTGAATGTGAAGCGCTGCGCCGCGGTGCCGTTGCACGGCCAGACCTGGATCTTCGTGCCGTCGGCGGTGCCGTTGCCGTTCACGTCCAGGCACCGGTCGCCGTAGATGCGCAGCTCACCCGCTGCGGTGCGGGTCCAGAGCTGGTTGGCGGCGCCGTGGCAGTCCCACAGGTGCACCTGGGAGCCGGGACCGGCGGTGCCGGTGCCGGAGTCGTCGAGGCAGCGGTTGGACAGCGGGTTGGACAGCAGCACGGCGGAGCCGACCGGCGGCACGGCGACGGGGGCGAGGCTGCCGGGCACGGACTGCAGCGCGGCGTGCCACTTCGCGGCCATCTTGTCGTAGCCGGTCTGGTTGGGGTGCAGCCCGTCGGCCAGGTCGGCCAGGGTGAGCGCGGAGTGCATGTCCACCAGGTGGGTACGCGGACCCTTCTGCGCGACGATGCCGGGGATCGCGGCGTTGAACGTCACCGAGCGCGCCTCCTCGGTGGCGTTGCTGCGCGGGATGACCTGCGCGACGAAGATCTCGGTCTGCGGGCCGAGCAGCCGGATCTTGTCGATGAGGGCCGACAGCCGGGCCGGGGCGTTGGCGACGTCGTAGTTCTGGCCGATGTCGTTGGTGCCGATGTGCAGCAGGACGGTGCGCGGCGCGTACGTGCGCATCCAGTTGACGATGTTGGCGTCGAGCTGGTCGATACGCCAGCCGGAGTGGCCCTCGTGGTCGTGGTCGCCGAGGGCGGCGGGGCCGTTGAAGCCGGAGCCGACCAGGTCGACGGTCTGCCCGGCGGCCGCCATCCGCTGCCAGAGGTTGATGCGGTAGCCGCCGGGCACGTTGAACCCGTCGGTGATGGAGTCGCCCAGCGGCATGACGCGCACGCCGCCGTTGGTCTCGGCGTAGGCCGGGGCGGCCGTGAGCAGGGTCAGGCCGCAGCAGGCGGCGAGCACGGCGGCGAACGCCGGCAGCCTGCGCAGGAAACGGCGCATGAGCGGTCCCTTCGATCAGCCAGGGGCTCGCGTGACGCCGTCCACGCAAACAATATCGTCAATGCGTGAGTTTTACGTCCGTCGATGGGAATGTCAATGGCCGGGCGAAGGCGGCTGGGCGGTGGCAGGCGCCGTCCCGTATCGTTGATCCTTCAACGTCACCAGCCGCAAGGTGCTCACCGATGCCGACCAGTCCTGCGACGCTGCGGACCGACCTCACTGTCGAGGAGGCTTCGCAGCCGAACCTCGGCGCACTCCTGCGGCACGTGCACCGCGACGGGCCGCTGTCCCGCGCGGCGCTGGCCGAGCGGATGAACCTCAACCGCAGCACGATCATGGGGCTGACCACGAAGCTGGCCGCCGCCGGCCTGGTGCACGAACGCCGCCCCGCGGGCGAGGGCCGCTCGGGCCGCCCGTCGCTGGTCGTCACCCCCGCCGCGCAGCAGGTGTACGTGCTGGCCTTCGACGTAGCGGTGGACCGGCTGGTCGCGGCCCGGGTGGCGCTGGGCGGCACGATCCAGCAGCGCCGGGTCGCCCCCCGCTCGCGCTCCGGCCCCGACCTCGATGCCGTGGTGGGCGCGCTGGCCGGGTTCGGCCGGGAACTGCACGACGCCGCACCGCCGGGGTCGGTCTGCGTCGGCGTCGGCGCGTCGTACTGCGGGATGATCCGCCCCGGCGACGGCATGGTCCGCTACGGTCCCTACCTGGGCTGGGTCGACCAGGCGTTCGGCACCGAACTCGGCGGGCAGCTCGGGCTGGGCCTGCCCGTGGCCGTCGGCAACGAGGCCCATCTCGGAGCGCTGGCCGAGCACGAGCGCGGCGCCGGGGTCGGCGTGCAGAACCTGGTCTACCTGCACGGTGACGTCGGGGTGGGCGGCGGCATCATCGTCGGCGGCGAGGTGCTCGACGGCGAAGCCGGGTACGGGTGCGAAGTCGGCCACATGCTGGTCAATCCGCATGACGGGCGGCAGTGCTCGTGCGGCGCGCGTGGCTGCCTGGAGGCCGAGGTCGGCGAGCGGGCCCTGCTCGACGAGGCGGGACGGCCGGCCGAACTGATCGGACGCGACGCGGTCCGCGCGGTGGTCGCGGACGCCGAGCGCGGCGACCCGACGGCACGGGCGGCGGTGCGGCACGTCGGCGACTGGCTGGGCATCGGCGTCGCGAACCTGATCAACCTGTTCAACCCGGGCATGGTGATCTTCGGGGGCATCATGCGCGACGTGTACCTCGGTGCCGAGCCGCAGATCCGCAGCCGGATCGAGCGCCACGTGCTGCCCGTGTCCCGCGAGCGGGTACGGCTGGCCACCGCGGCGCTCGGCGACGACACCACCCTGCTCGGCGCGGCCGAACTCGCCTTCGCCGAGCTGCTGGCCAACCCGCTCGGCGTGATGGCGCACGCCGGGCGCTGACGACGGCAGGCTCCTCAGGACCAGGCCCCGGGGCGTGGCGGCCGCGCGGTGTGGGCGGATCGCGGACCCGCCCACACCGTCAGCGACAGACCTCCACGTCAGACGCCCGTATGGTCATGGCGACGGCCCGCCCCCGGACCGCGCGACGACCACCCCCGTTGCCTTCCCGGGCGTCCCGTTCGGGCACCTGCCCCACGACGCGACCAGCGCGTCGTGAGATCGTCTTGCCACGGAACAGTCTCTGCTACGGGACCTATCCGTTTCCTATGCGCGAAGGGCGGTGCACGACGTGGCGGTGTTCGGCATCCTCGGGCCGGTGTCGGTCACCGCGCCGTCCGGGACCGTGCCGATCGCCCGGCCGCGCAACCGGGCCGTGCTCGGCTTCCTGCTGCTGCACGCCGGGCGGCTGCAGTCCACCGAGCAGATCGTGGACGCGCTGTGGGGCGGAGCCGTGCCGTCCACCGCGCCCGCGCAGGTGTACGCGGCGATCTCCGCGCTGCGCGCCGGCCTGCGCCCGGCCGGGCTGGACACCTGCCTGGTCAGCCGCGCGCCCGGCTACCTGATCGAACTGGCCCCGGGGCAGCTCGACCGCGACCTGTTCAGCGCGGGCGTCGCCGCCGCTCGCACGGCCGTCGACAGCGCGGACCTCCCCGGCGCGGCCCGGCACGCCCGCGAGGCGCTGAAGCTGTGGCGCGGACCCGCGCTGGCCGACATCACCGCCGCGTACGCCGAACCGGCCCGCTCCCACCTCGACGAGCAGCAGGCGCTGGCGTACGAGCTGCTCGCCGATGTCGAGCTTGCCCTGGGCCGGCACACCGACCTCGTCCCCGAGCTGCTCATCTGGACCGCCGCCCACCCCATCCGGGAGCGGCTGGTCAGCCGCCTCATGCTCGCCCTGTACCGGGCCGGGCGGCAGGCCGACGCGCTCGGCGCGGCCCGCGACCTGCGCCGGCTGCTGCGCGACGAGCACGGGCTCGACCCGGGTCCTGAGGTCACCGACCTGGAGGCCGCCATCCTGCGGCGCGACCCGGCGCTGGACCCGTCGCCGCCGTCCACGGTCGCCGTCGCGGCCACGCCGGCGGGGCACGTCGTGCCGGCGCAGCTTCCCGCACCGGTGCCGGGGTTCGCCGGACGCGCGCTCGACCTGGCACACCTCGACCACCTGCTCGACGCGTCCGGGCCGCGCAGCGTGGTCGTGTCCGGCACCGCCGGGGTCGGCAAGACCGCACTGGCCGTGCACTGGGCGCACGGGGTCACCGGGCGCTTCCCCGACGGCCAGCTGTTCCTCAACCTGCGCGGCTTCGACCCGCGGCAGCCGGCACTGCCCGCCGAGGTGGCCGTACGCGAGCTGCTGCAGGGCCTGTCGGTGCCCGCCCGGGAACTTCCCGACAGCCACGACGCGCAGGTCGGCCTGTACCGCAGCCTGATGGCGGGGCGGCGCATGCTGGTGGTGCTCGACAACGCCGCCGACGCCGAACAGGTCCGCCCGCTGCTGCCCGCCTCCGCCGGTTCGCTGGCCCTGATCACCAGCCGCAACCGGCTGTCCGGGCTCGCGGTCACCGACGGCGCGGCGACCATCGCCCTCGGCCTGCTCGACGCCGACGAGGCCAGGCAGCTGCTCGCCAACCGCATCGGACCGGCCCGGATCGCCGACGCCCCCGGTGCGGCCGACGACATCGTCGAGCGGTGCGCCCACCTGCCGCTGGCGCTGTCCATCGCCGCGGCGCGCGCCGCCGAGGACCCGCGTACGCCGCTCGGCACGGTCGCGGCGCAGCTGCGCGCCAGCGGCGACGGCCTGGCCCCGTTCACCGGTGAGGACGCCGCGTCCGACATCCGCTCGGTGCTGTCGTGGTCCTACCGCGCCCTCAGCGAACCGGCGGCGCGGCTGCTGCGGCGGCTTGGCCTGCACCCCGGTCCCGACATCGGCGACGACGCGGCCGCCGCCCTCGTCGGAGTCCCGGCGGAACAGGTCCGGCCGCTGCTGCGCGAGCTCGACCGGGCCAGCCTCGTCGCCGTGCCGCACCCCGGCCGGTACACCCTGCACGATCTGCTCCGCGCGTTCGCCGTCGAGCTGGCCGAGCGCCACGACGGGCCCGACCGCACGCCGGCACTGCGGCGGCTGCTCGACTTCTACCTGCACAGCGCCGTCGCCGCGGCGGTCCTGGTCGATCCCGCCCGGGAGGCGGTCGCGCTGGACCGGCCCGCCGACGGCGTCACCGCGCGCACGTTCACCGAGCGCGACACGGCGGTCGCCTGGTTGCACGCCGAGCACCACGCGGTGCTGGCCGCGGTGCGGCTGGCCCACGCCGAGGGCTTCGACACCCACACCTGGCAGCTGTCGTGGAGCCTGGTGTCCTACCTGAACTGGCAGGGCCACCACTACGACTGGCGCGAGGCGCAGGATCTCGCCCTGGCCGCGGCGTACCGGCTGGGTGACCGCGTCGTGCAGGCACGCACCCACCGCGGCGTCGGGCGCGGGCTGAACGCCGCCGGCCGCGCGGACGAGGCGATGGCGCATTACCACGATGCCCTGCGGATCTACCGGGAACTGGGCGACGTGGTCGGGCAGGGCGCGATCCACCTGAACATCGGCGCGCTGCACGACCGGCAGCGCGAGCACGAGGCGGCGCTCGAGCACAGCTGGCTGGCGCTCGACCTGTACCGCCGGGCCGGGTACGAGCTCGGGCAGGCACGCGCCCTGAACAACATCGGCTGGGCGTACACGCAGCTGGGCGAGCACCGGCTCGCGATCGAGCCGTGCCAGGAGGCGATCGCCGTCTGCCAGTCGCTGGGCGACGTGAACAGCGAGGCCGACGCCTGGGACTCGCTCGGCCATGCGCTGCACCACAGCGGACTGGTCGCCGAGGCGATCGACGGCTTCCAGCGCGCCCTGGCGATCTACCGGACGGTGGGCAACCGAGGGCTGGAGGCAGTGATCCTCATCCATCTCGGCCAGGCGCACCGGACCGCGGGCGACCCCGACGCGGCCGAGCGGGCCTTCGAGCAGGCCGCGGCGATCCATGACGACCTGGGCGCCACCGCGGCCGAGCAGGTCCGCGCCCTGAGCACGCCACGACCCGCCTGAGCCGCCACCGCGGCGACGACCGTCCGCCTCAGTCGACGCGGGCAGGTCCCCGCGGGGGTTGTCCGCGTGCACGCCGCCGAGCAGCACGACGCGGTCGCGTTCGAGCAGTCGCACCGCCGCCCAGGTCGGCGGCAGCAGCGCCTCGGCGAGGCCGCTTCCGTGCCAAGCGTCGGCGACACACGGCCCGAACCGGACGGTCCTCGCCGGATCCAACACGGTGCCGTGGCGCGCGTACCGGGCAAGCTCGAAGTCGGGTGGCAGCGAGAAACTGAGGTCGACCACGGCGTCGAGCCGGTCGGTCCGGTCGCGCTGATGGACGACGAGCCGCAGTTTGTCGTACCGGCCGATGGCCTCGATCCATCCGGCGGCCTCGCCGGCGTGGTCGTCGTGGCCGTGCCAGAACCGCCGGCTGGTGTCGGACAGTCCCGCGAGGAACGACGTCAGCGCCGCCGTGTCCTCGGCGTGCAAGGCCCGGAAGGTGAACGAGTTGCGCGCCAGGGTCAACCGTCGCGCCAGTGGGGCAGGATCGACGGCGAGAGCAGCGAGAACAGGCAGCACAGCACAACCCTCTCGCACGGGCACGTCGGGGTGCACCCCGTTTGTCACCAGCCCTCGCCGTCGGCGTAGGGGCGGCACCACAGCGCCGCCTGCAGGGTGACCGCCTTGAACCAGGCCTGGTGCATCGCCTCGACCTCGTCCGGAGTGTGGCCCTTGCGGGCCAGGAACGGCCGCATGGTCGCGGTGATCGGCACGATGAAGGCGATCAGGTAACGCATGTTGATCAGCGGCACGGACGGTGCGTCGTCGGTGGTGTTCTTCTTCGCGGCGGTGTGCCGCAGCCCGATCTCCTCGGCGTAGTCCAGCCACGCCTGGTCGTACGGCCGGTTGCAGGTGTCCAGGATCCACTGCCCGAACCGAGCCCGCACCCGCCGCTGGTAGTCGTCGATGAGCTGCCCATCCGGGGTGGAGAAGTAGGCCACCAGGAACGGGTGCGCCAGCACGAAGCCGTACCAGACATCGAGCACGTCCTCGACCTGGTCGGCGAGCACCTCGCCCGCCTGGCGCAGGGCGGACTCGTCGGCGGGTCCGAGCAGCACGCTCTCCTTCAGTCGCGCCAGCTCGTCGAGGGTCACCGGCGACCGGGCCGCGTCGGCGGTGCCGTACGTGTATCCGGGGATCTGCGTCATCCTGGTGCTCCCTGTCCGCAGCGGCAGGCCCGTGCCCACCGCCCGATCCGGCATTCCGTATGCACGGTAGCTGTGATTTCGACATGTTCGGGCGGTTTCGCGGATCGCGCCCGCCCGGACACGTTTCGACCAGGACAGAACGGCACGCCGCACGACTGTTAGGAAGCTTTATTTATTGATACTCTTCGTCGCGAGCGCTCGCCCCCAGGTCCCTCACGAGCCGCCGGCACCGCGCCGCGGAGAGGAGTCACCATGTCCCGACAACGTTCGCTGGCGCTGGCCGGAGTGCTGGCGGTCGTCGCCGCGCTCGCCGTCATCCTGCCCTCGTCGTCCGCGTCGGCCGCGAACTGTGTGGCCGCATGGCAGTCGTCGGCCGTCTACACCGGAGGCATGACCGCCTCCCACAACGGCCGCAACTGGCTGGCCCGCTGGTGGACCCAGAACGAGACGCCCGGCGTCGCCGAGGTCTGGTCCGACCAGGGCACCTGCACCGGCGGCACCACGCCCCCGCCCGGCGGCACGTGCAACCACCCCAACTGGGCAGCGGGCACCTGGTACACCACCGGCAGCATCGTTCGCTACACCAACGGGCTGTACTACATCGCCGAGCACGACAACCCGGGCTACGACCCGACGATCAGCACCTGGTACTGGGACCCGTACACCTGCAGCGGCACGCCTCCGTCGACCCCGCCGACCAACCCGGGCGGCTTCGTCGTCTCCGAGGCGGCCTTCAACCAGATGTTCCCGGGCCGCAACTCCTTCTACACCTACCAGGGCCTGATCGCCGCGCTGAGCGCCTTCCCGTCCTTCGCCACCACCGGCAGCGACACCGTCCGCCGCCAGGAGGCCGCCGCGTTCCTCGCCAACGTCAGCCACGAGACCGGCGGGCTGGTCCACATCGTCGAGCAGAACACGGCCAACTACCCGCACTACTGCGACGCCGGCCAGCCCTACGGCTGCCCGGCCGGGCAGGCCGCCTACTACGGCCGTGGCCCTATCCAGCTGAGCTGGAACTTCAACTACAAGGCCGCCGGTGACGCGCTCGGCCTGCCGCTGCTGACCAACCCGTGGCTGGTGCAGCAGGACGCGTCGGTCGCCTGGCGCACCGGCCTGTGGTACTGGATGACCCAGAACGGCCCCGGCACGATGACCGCGCACAACGCCATGGTCAACGGCGCGGGCTTCGGTCAGACGATCCGCAGCATCAACGGGTCCATCGAGTGCAACGGCGGCAACCCGGCCCAGGTCCAGAGCCGGGTCACCAAGTACCAGCAGTTCGTCCAGATCCTCGGCACCACCGCCGGTGCCAACCTGTACTGCTGACCGCGGCGGGCGGCGCCTCGTCGGGGCGCCGCCCGTCACCCGTCGCGGCGCTCGTAGTGCAGCAGGACGACGCCGTTGCCGAAGGAGCGCGTGCGCTTGAGGCGCAGGTCGTGCCGCCGGTCCGACGGCTGGAACAGCGGGCGGCCGCGGCCCAGGACGACCGGGTGCACGTAGAGCCGCAGCTCGTCGACCAGGTCGTGTTCGAGGAACACCGCCCCGAGCGCGGCCCCGCCGAGGGCGATGTCCCCGCCGACCTGCTCGGCGATGTCGCGGATCTCGTCCGGCACGACCTCGCGCAGCACGGTGGTGTTCCAGCCGGCCTGGTCGAGGGTGCGGGAGAAGACGTACTTCGGCATGTCGCGCCAGATCCGGGCGAACTCCACCTCGGGTCCGGCGGCGGCCGGGTCCTGGTCGGCGGTCGGCCAGTAGTCGGCCATCAGCTGGTAGGTGACACGGCCGTCGAAGAACGCGCCCATCGGGGCGAGCAGTGCGTTGAAGTGCTGGTGCAGCTCCTCGTCGACCAGGTGCCAGTCGAGCCCGCCGTCCGGATCGGCGAAGAAGCCGTCGACGGACACCGACATCATCAGCACGACCTTGCCCATGGCGGCCTCCTCGCCGACCATCCTAAAGTCGTGGTCCGACGCCACCCCGGACTGACGCGGCACCATGATCGACGGAGTTGCCCGGCACATGGGCGAATCTTGACCCGCCATACCCACATGTGCCGGGCAAGTCGAACGACCTTGACGGGGCGGGCACACTCGGCGGATGGGTGTCGACGTCGCAGCGCTGGTGATCGTGCTGGGTGAGGTGCGGGCGTGGCTGGCCCGGCCGGGCAACGACTTCTCGTGGTCGTCCTTCGTGGACGCCGACGCCGCGCTGGCCGAGATCGACGAACTGAACGCCGGCGTCCAGGCCGAGGGCCGGGTGCCGTTCGCGCTGTCAGTGCTGTTCGCCCCGACCGGCCCCATCCAGGAGGTGGCGCTGTCCAGCGGCTGGGGCGACGAGTTCCTCACCCTCGCCGCCCGGTTCGACGCCGCGTCAGCCGGGGACCGCTGACCGCTCGCGGGCGTGATCACGCTATGGCGAAGCCCATGATCACCGCAGCCGACACGACCACGTGGCCGGGCGCAAGCGATCCTTCAGCAGCGTCGAAACTGACGCTGCCGCCGCGCTCCAGCTCGGGCGCGTCCAGGTCCACGTCTTCCAGGTGCAGGAGCGGGCCGACCTGGACACCCGCGGAGGCCGCGTACGCTGCCGCCTTCGCCCGTGCCGCCTCGACCGCCTGTGCCCTGGCCTCGTCGCGCAGTTGCGTCTTCGCGCTGACGTCGAACTCCACCGAGTCGATCTCGGAGGCGCCGGCGCGCACCAGGTCGACGAGCAGCATCTGCACCGAGTCGAGGTTCGTGGTCGAGACCGAGAACGAAGCGCTGCAGCGGTAGCCCAGGAAGCGCTGCTCGCCGTCGCCCCACTCCCACGCACTCTTCAGGTCGAGGCGCGAGCCGTCCACGGCGGAATCCGGCACGCCGTGTCCACGCAGCACCTCCCGGACCGCGCGGACCTTCTCGTCGACGGCTTCGAACGCGGCCTGCGGCTCCGGCTCCACCCGGGAGACCCGCAGCTTGACGCGCACCATGTCCGGTGCCCGCTTCACGCTCGCCGCACCGGAGACGCTGATGCCCCACGGCTGCGCGATCATCTGCTTGGGCGACATGGCGCTCCTGACGGGACGTGACTGCGAGAACGCATCAGCATAAGGCCGCCCGGCGATCGCGGCCGTCCCCGTCAGCGCAGAGCGGTGGCGGCGGCCGCCTGGACCGCCGAGGTGAGGGCGGCGAGGGCGTCCGACTCCAGCCGCCAGTGCTGCCAGTACAGCGGGACGTCGAGCCTGCGGCCGGGCATCAGTTCGCGGTAGTGGTCCGTTTCGGCGACCGGCTCCGGCACCATGCCCCAGCCCAGCCCGAGCCGGATGGCCTCGTCGAACGCGGTCACCGACGGCACGTAGTGGATCGGCGGGTCCAGGTCGCGGCGGGTGAGCGTACGCAGGAACCGGTGCTGCAGCCGGTCCTTGCGGTTGAGCACGACCATCGGCGCGTCCGCCAGCGCCACGGGGGTGACCCCGTCGCCGAACCACGTGCCGAACACGGCCGGCGCGGCGACGGCCCGGTATCGCATCGCGCGCTCGGCTCGCTGGTCGCCGACCGTCCCGGCCTGCTCGCGGCGATCCGCTGGGGCGGGGCCGCGTTCCTGCTCGGATATGCCGTGCTGGCGGCCCGGCGCGCGCTGCGGCCCGGCCGCCTCGACCCGCGTGACGGGGCGGCCGCGCCCCTGCGGGCCACGCTGCTGACCTGCCTGGCGTTCACGTTCCTCAACCCCCACGTGTACCTCGACACGGTGCTGCTGCTCGGCGGCCTCGCCGTGCGCGACCCGAGCCGGTGGCTCTTCGCCTCCGGGGCGGCGGCGGCCAGCGTCGTCTGGTTCGCCGCGCTCGGCGCGGGCGCGCGCCGCCTGGCCCCGGCGCTGGCCAGGCCCGCGACGTGGCGGGTGCTCGACGGGGTGATCGCGGTGACGATGACCCTCATCGCGATCGGCCTGCTCGCCGGCTGAGCCGCCCGGACCGCGATGTCGCGGTGCGGCCGCGAGTGCGCATCATCCGGGGCAAAATGGGTAAGCGAGAGTCGAGAAGATCGTCGGGAGGGTTCGACGAGCAGGCCGCGGAGTTCGTACACCGCGAGGCGGGGGCGGCCGTTGAGGAAGGGAACTCGCAGATGACGTCAACAGACCGCCGTCCCACGACGACGGATGCCGGCATTCCCGTCGCCAGTGACGAGCACTCGCTGACCGTCGGCCCGGACGGTCCCCTGCTGCTGCAGGACCATTACCTGCTGGAGCAGATGGCCAACTTCAACCGCGAGCGCATCCCGGAGCGCCAGCCGCACGCCAAGGGCGGCGGGGCGTTCGGCACGTTCGAGGTGACCAAGGACCACAGCGCCCACACCCGGGCGGCGGTGTTCCAGCCGGGCGCGAAGACCGACGTGCTCATCCGGTTCTCCACGGTCGCGGGCGAGCGCGGCAGCCCCGACACCTGGCGCGACCCGCGGGGCTTCGCGGTCAAGTTCTACACCGGCGAGGGCAACCTGGACATCGTCGGCAACAACACCCCGGTCTTCTTCATCCGGGACCCGCTCAAGTTCCAGCACTTCATCCGGTCCCAGAAGCGGCGGGCGGACAACAACCTGCGCGACCACGACATGCAGTGGGACTTCTGGACGCTGTCGCCGGAGTCGGCGCACCAGGTCACCTGGTTGATGGGCGACCGCGGCATCCCGCGCAGCTGGCGGCACATGAACGGCTACGGCAGCCACACCTATATGTGGATCAACGCGCAGGGTGAGCGGTTCTGGGTCAAGTACCACTTCAAGACCGACCAGGGCATCGAGTTCTTCACCCAGGACGAGGGCGACCAGATGGCGTCCGCGGACACCGACTACCACCAGCGGGATCTGTACGAGCACATCGCCGCCGGGCAGTTCCCGAGCTGGACCCTGCACGTGCAGATCATGCCGTTCGAGGACGCCAAGACCTACCGGTTCAACCCGTTCGACCTGACCAAGGTATGGCCGCACGGCGACTACCCGCTGCACGAGGTCGGCCGGATGACCCTGAACCGCAACGTCACCGATTACCACACCGAGATCGAGCAGGCCGCGTTCGAACCCAACAACCTGGTCGCCGGGACGGGGCTGTCGCCGGACAAGATGCTGCTCGCCCGCGGGTTCAGCTACGCCGACGCGCACCGGGCCCGGCTGGGCGTGAACTACAAGCAGATTCCGGTCAACGCGCCCAAGGTCCCGGTGCACAGCTACTCCAAGGATGGCGCGATGCGGGTCGTCAATGTCAGCGACCCGGTGTATGCGCCGAACTCCTACGGCGGGCCGCAGGCGCGGCCGGAGCTGACCGACGACGGCGGGCTCTGGTACAGCGACGGCGAGATGGTCCGCGCGGCGTACACCCTGCGCCCGGACGACGACGACTGGGGCCAGGCCGGGACGATGGTTCGCGAGGTGCTCGACGACGACGCCCGGCATCGGCTGGTCGACAACATCGTCGGGCACCTGCTCAACGGAGTCAGCGAGCCGGTGCTGGAGCGGGCGTTCCAGTACTGGCACAACGTCGACAAGGATCTCGGCGACCGCATCGAGAGCGGCGTGCGGGCCAAGCAGGGTGAACGGGATCCGAAGGCCGCCAAGCAGGCTAATCCGGCTCGGACGAGCATGCAGCAGAAGGCCTGAAGACGACGGCGCCGATCGCCTACGACAGGCGTGAGGTCACGGACGCCGGGCGGGGCGATGCGAGCAGGCCCGTCCGGCGGCGGTCGTAGTCGTCGTCCAGGGTCCGGAACAGCCGGTCCCACAGCGTCGTGTAGAAGCCGAGGTTACGGGCCGGGTTGAAGTGGTGCATGGTGTGCATGGTCGGTGTGGCCACGATCGTGAAGAACCGGGAACGGCGCCAGCGCAGCGGCAACGGTTCCACGCCGAGGTGGCCGAAGACGCCGAAGACCAGGTTCACCACGGTGTAGCCCACCAGCGCCCACACGCTGAACGGCACCACGGCGAGCACCAGCAGCCACAGCGCCCCGAAGGCGATCACCTCACCCGGGTGCAGCGCGAACAGGGTGATCGGCCGGGCGTCGACGAACCGGTGGTGCAGCCGGTGCCCCAGCGGGTAGAGCAGCGGCAGGTGGGCCAGGGCGTGGCCCACATACGACGCGAAGTCCATGATGAGCAGCAGCACCAGCAGGTCGACGGCGATCCACCAGGTCGTGTCGAGGTCGAGCCGGATCACGTCGAGGGTCCACAGCTTCCACCCGGCCAGGGTGACCCCGGTGTTGAGCACGACCGCGCCGGCGGCCAGCCACAGCTGCAGCGGCTCGGCGCGCCCCGTGTCCGGCATCAGCCGCACCGCACGCGACAGCCGCAGCACGGCCCTGCCCAGGCCGACGCCGACCAGCAGAATCAGCACGTTCTCTGCCAGGAACAGCAGCGCCGCCGCCCACATCGGCAGGTCTCGAAGGTACGCGGCGACCTCATGCATGCCAGGAGGATACGAGCCGCGGACGCATCGCGTGCTCCCCTGGTTTGTTGACAGCCACCCTGCCCCAGGCGATGCTGGCCACATGAGTCGATCATCGAGACTGACCTGGGCGCAGATCGCCGAAGCGGCCCGGCTCGGCGGGGACGGCTCGTGACCGGCGCGGTCACCGGCGTGCCCGCAAACCCCGGCCGGGCGCTGGGAACGGCGAGGCTGGTGCGCTCCGTCGACGACTTCGGCCGCCTGCGGCCCGGCGACGTGCTCGTCTGCCGGACCACAGACCCGGCCTGGACCCCTCTGTTCCACCTCGCCGCCGCGATCGTCACCGAGACCGGTGGGCTGCTCAGCCACGCCGCGATCGTCGCCCGCGAGTGCCGCATCCCCGCCGTCGTCGGAGCCGCCGACGCGATGACGCTGCTGCCGGACGGAGCGCAGGTCCTCGTCGACGGCGCCCTCGGCACGGTCACCGGGGTGGCGCGTTGACGGCCCACCCGTCGCCCGCCGAACTGCTGGTGCCGCATGTCGTACGGCTCAAAGGGTTCGCCGGGACCGAGGCCGTAGCCGCCCGCTTCGGTCTCGACGCCGCGCAGACCCACGAGGGCCTGCTCGACGCCGAGGCGTACGGCTGGGTCACCCGCGCCTCGTTCGCCGGGCTGACCGGCTGGTCGCTCACCGAGGCCGGCCGCCGCCACAACGAGGCCCAACTGCGTGACGAGCTCGACGCCCACGACGCCCGCGACGCCGTCGCCGCGATACACGACGACTTCCTGCCGCTCAACTCGCAGGCCACCCGGACGTTCACGGACTGGCAGCTCGGATCCATGGACGGCCCCCAGCAGGCGGTGCCCGGCGACCTGCTCGGGCGGCTCGCCGAACTCGCGCAGCGGCTGCGCCCGCTCGAAGGACGGCTTACCGAGCGCCTGACCCGGTTCGGCGGATACCACCGGCGCTTCGCCGAGGCGCTCGCGCGGGCCGCCGACGATCCGGCCTGGATCACCGGCATGAAGGTCGACTCGTGCCACCGCGTCTGGTTCGAGCTGCACGAGGACCTCATCGCGTCGCTGGGCATCGCCCGATAGTCTTCCGACGTGGACTTCCTGGAGCTGCGCGCCGTCGTGCCCGGCCCGCGACTGTTCTTCGACGGCGTGGACCCCACCACCAGCCGATCCGTGCGCTCGACCGTCTACAGCGGACACCTCTGCCTGGCCCGGCGCGCGGGTTTCCGCGGCACGGTGCGCCTGGAGGACCTCCAGGAGTTCTCCGTCTTCCTGCCGGACAGCCTGCCGTACCCGCAGCCGCCGTCGGCGCTGTCGGTGGAGCTGAGCGTGCGCCGGTTCCGCAGCACCGGCAACATCGGCGCCGTGCACGTCGGAGCGTGCGACGAGCGCATCGAGGTCGCCGACGACCCGCGCGGCGGCGAGCACCGCTGGCTGCGGCTGACGTTCCGGACGCCGATCTACTCCCACGACCAGGTCGAGATCAACTACCGGGTGACCGCCCAGTCGGACTGATCGAGCGGTCGGCGGATTTACTGTTAGGATTACTTACCGTTCAACTCACTTCCATGCGTCGATTCCTTGGCGGCCTGGCCGCGCTATGCCTGCTGGGCTCCGTCTTCGTCCTGCCGAGCCCGGCTCACGCGGCAGCCGGCCAGTACACCTTCAACACCGGCGCCATGGCCGCGGGCAGTTCCCGGACTGGTACTGGAACAACGCCGGCACCGGCAACGCCTACCAGATCGGCCTGTCCCCGCAGGGCGCGACCGCCGCCTCGACCTGCGAGTTCGAGGTCGTCCGCGACTGGTACGCCCAGCGCCTCAACAGCGGCGCCAGCGAGATCGAATACTGGTTCACCGTCAAGAACACCGGCGCCATCAACTGCAACGCCGATGTCACGCTCGCCTGGAACAGCACCAGCGGCACCACGCCGACCATGTCCGCCGCCCCCGGCGAGACCGCCGGCACCTGGTACCACTACGACACCTCACCGGCGAGCACCGCCATCTCCGTCGCGCTGATCCCCAGCGGCGCCACCGCCGCCGCGCCCTGCCAGTACGAAGTGGAGCGCGTCCAGGTCAGCGCCAACGGGGACGAGCGCCGCCACGGATACACGATCACCAACGTCGGGACGATCACCTGCCAGGTCACGCTGCGGGTCACCGCGCTCGCCTCCAGCGGCTCCTGGTCCACCGGCAGCATGACGCCGATGAGCACCAAGACCTGGCGCTGGAACAACGCCAACCCGCTCACCGCCGCGCACGTGGTGACCCTGAGCCCGAACAGGACATCCGCTACTTCAGCATCGAGCGGACCTGGTACCTGCAGCGCATCAACACCGACGGCACCGCGAACGCGAGTTCTGGCTGACCGTCAAGCACTTCAACTCCCCCGCCAACTCCACGGCCCAGGTGCTGCTGGCACGCGCCTGAACCCCGGGTCCACCGCCGGCTCCGCACCGCCACCCCGCGGCGCAGGTGCGGAGCCGTCGCGGTTCACGCCCAAGTTGTTGCTCCACAACCGATTCACCGAATGGTGAACGAGCATCCGACGACCGTCGAGCCTTGCGGCGATCGTAGGATCGTGCGAATCTCGTCAGGTGAGTACGCGCAGGGTGACCGCCGACGTGAAGACCGTGCTGGCCGCAGTTCCGGACCCGGTCGCGGCTGCCAGCAGCGACGCCGTGCTGTCGGCGCTGGCCGACGCGCACGCCCGGCGCATGCGGGCCGAGGAGGAGATCCGCCTGCTGCTGGCCTACGGTCGCCAGTTCGTGTATCCGCACCCGTATACGCTGGGCGAACTGGCCTCGGCGGCCGGCATGTCGGTTTCGGGCGTGCGCACGGCGTACGGGCCGCAGGACGTCGCCAAGGTCTCGGCGGCGACCGGGCTGGAGCCGGTGCCCTCAGAGACGGAGGAGAGTTGACGTGGGTGCCGCCGACGTCGACGTGCACGGCCACGACCCGGGCGAGGCGCTCGTGGCCGTGTCCGGCGAGATCGATCTGACGGTCCGCGACGAACTGCAGGACACGCTGTCCGCGACGATCGACGAGCCGGGCGTCACCAAGGTCGTCGTCGACCTCTCCCGGGTCTCGTTCATGGATTCGACCGGGCTGCACGTGCTGCTGACCGCCCGTGAGCGGGCGCAGAGCGCGGGCGTCGGCTTCCGCGTCGTCGGAGCCACCGGCCTGGTCGAGCGGGTGCTGGCGGTCACGGGCGTCCTGGAACTGCTGACCGGGGAATTGCCCGACCTGGATGAGCCGGTGGCACCGTGGGTGCCCGCCGACGACCCGTCGCCGCCGGACCTGCCGCGAGCCACGACACGGTGAGCAGCACATGACGGTTGCCTCCCGCTGCGGCACGGCGTCGGCCGAAGTTTAGGCCGGCCGGGATCTGGAGAAGATCACGCTGTGAGCCGCACAGCACCGGGAGGAACGGCATGAGCATCAACGACGACGACCTGACGACCACGGGCGCACCCGGCACCGAGGGCCCGGCCGACGCCGGGGCGGGCCGCCAGGCCGACCCGAATGAGCACGACGGCGGAGCCGATGGCGGCGCGGACCTGGAGGGCCCGCTCGATGCCGGTGCCGACGACGCGGTCGACTCGGCCGAGGACGACGGCGGAGCCGACAGCGGTGCCTGATCTGCTCGACGGCGGCGCAGCGCCCGACCCCCACCGGTCGGCGCTGCGCCGCTGCGTGGGAGACCCGGCAGAGTTCGAACGCGCCCACTGGGGCCGGCGACCGCTGCTGCGCCGGAGCGGCCGCTATGACGACCTGCTGGACCTGGCCGCCGTCGACGAGCTGCTGAGCGAGCGCGGACTGCGCACCCCGTTCCTGCGTATCGCCAACGCCGGCAGCGTGGTGCCCGCCAAGTCGTACACCGGCGGGGCAGGGCTGGGCGCGGAGGTGTCCGACCAGATCCGGGACGACCGCGTGCTCGAACAGCTGGCCGCCGGCGCCACCCTCATCTTTCAGGGACTGCACCGGATCTGGCCGCCGCTGCAGTCCTTCTGCCTCGACCTGTCCCGCGAGCTGGGCTGCGCGGTGCAGGCCAACGCCTATCTGACCCCGGCCGGGAACCAGGGCTTCGCCACCCACTACGACACCCACGACGTGTTCGTACTGCAGGTGGCGGGTGTCAAACGCTGGCTGGTGCACGAGCCGGTGCACCCCGACCCGCTGGAGCGCCAGCCCTGGGGCGGCCTCGCCGACGAGGTCGCCGCGTCGGCCGCCGGAGCCCCGTACCTCGACCACGTGCTGGAGGAGGGCGAACTGCTGTACCTTCCGCGCGGCTGGCTGCACGCCGCGACCGCCGTGGACCGCACCAGCCTGCACCTCACCCTCGGGCTGCGCCGCCCCACCCGGCACAGCATCGTCGAGGCGCTGCTCGCACTCGCCGCCGAGGACCGGCGGCTGCGGGCCGGCCTGCCGATCGGCCTGGACCTGACCGACCCGGTCGCGCTCGCCCCGCATCTGTCCGCCACCGTACGGGCGCTGCGGGAAGCCGTCGCGAACGCCGATCCCGACGACGTGGCGCGCCGGCTGCGGCCCGGCCAGTGGACCGCGCACCGGCCGGGTCCGGTCCGGCCCGTGGCGCAGGCCGCGTTCGCCGACGCGCTCACCGCCGACAGCCAGGTGCGGCCTCGCCCCGGCCTGCGACTGGTCATCGGGCAGGACCGCATCGAGCTGGCAGACCGGACGGTCGCCTACCCGCCCGAATGCGACCCGGCCGTGAAGGCGCTGCTGTCCGGGGACGCCGTACGCGTCGGCGACCTGCCTGGCCTCGACGAGCAGTCACAGCTGGTGCTGGTGCGCCGGCTGCTGCGCGAAGCCGTGGTGGTGCCCGCCTGACTCCACGCGGCGGGTGCCACGCGAAGAGTCACGACCACCAGCACGGCTGCCGTCATCGTGGTCACCGCCAGCACCGCGAAGGCCAGTGCCGTCGGCCGGTCGGGGTGGATCACCGACTGGCCCCGCGCGGCCTGCCACGTGAGCAGCGCGAACACTCCCGTGTAACCGAAGGCGGCGACGCCCGTCAGCCGGGCGCGGACCCGTTCGTCGCGCAACCGGCCGCGGCGGGCGGCGAGCAGGCCCAGGACGGCCGCGACGAGCAGCAGGACCTGGATGCCGTGCAGGCCGACGAAGTGCGGCACGCGCAGGTCGCCGCCGGTCGTGCTCCAGTGGGTGAGGGCCATGCCATTGCCGTCGGGGTCGCCGATGCCGTGGCCGCCGGTCATCGACACCGGGTGGCCGCCGGCATCGGCCACCGTGCGGGGCCCGGCCCCGTTGCTGAGCCAGACCGCCACGACCATGCCGGCGACGGCGAGTCCGAGCCCGGCCCGCAGCGCCACGGTCAGCGCGCGGTCGCCGGTGCGCTGGATCAGTACCAGGACCGCGATGACCAGCGTGGTCAGCAGGAGCGGCAGGACGCCGATGTTGAACACCGTCCGCACGGTCCGGGCGACCGGGTCCGGGTTGGCGTTGAAGTGGCTGACGGTGCCGTGTGCGGCGGCGTAGACGACCGCGCCGACGTCGAGCAGCCCGGCGACGGCGAAGACGGTGCCCAGCCACCAGCCGAGGCGCCTGCCCTTGCGCAGCCTGCTGAGCAGCCATGCCAGCGTGAGGCCGTACACCCCCATGGCGAAGCCGAACTTCAGGGGTTTCAGCCAGACCGATTCGCCCAGCAGCAGGCGGTCGTCGGCGAACACACCGACGGCACTCGCCAGGGCCAGGGCGAACATGGCCGCGGCGTTGGCCGTCAGTGGGCGGTGCCAGCCGCGCATCGCGCTGAATGCGGATATGAGGACGTTCCTGGAATGTTCCACGTCACGAGCCTCGCGGAACTGCCCACGCCGAAGAATGCAGCCGACCCCCGGGTCTGTGCGGGGGTTTACCCCCGGTCCGGTCCGGTGCACCTGGGTAACGCGGGCATCAATGGGCCCACGGGTCACTCCTGTGTCGCCGACCGGGGCGTCCACCGACCCCATCAGGCCACTCACCGTAGAGGTGTGACTACATTGCGTGAAAAAATCTTGGCGGCACCCTGGACGACCGCAGGTCAGGCGGCATAACGTTTGCACCAGTGGCGCGACGCTCGATGAAGGCCCCAGGGTCCCAGCGGGCCGGCCCGGCCGGGAATCCGTTTCCGGTTGGTGGCGCCGAGCGAAGTGCACAGGGGGATGGGTGGACAGATGCCGTTGGGGGACGGCGTTCACCCGGACAGTGAAAGGCCGGCGGTCGCTAACGGGGGTGAGCGACCGCCGGCCGCTGTCTGCCCGTCAATCGCCGGGCAGATCCAGATTCAGCCCCAGCCAGGCCGCCAGCTCCGTGATCTCCCGGTCGACCGCCGCTGTCATCGCCTTCGAGAACGGCACGTCCCGGTGCACCGCGTCCACGCGTAGCACCCCGGCCCGCCGGTCGGCGGTGGCGTCGAGCTTGCCGACCAGCCGGTCGCCGTACAGGATCGGCATCGCCCAGTAGCCCCACCGGCGCTTGGCGGCGGGTTTGTACATCTCCAGCTGGTATTCGAACTCGAACAGCTCCGCCATGCGTTTGCGGTCGAACACCAGCCGGTCCAGCGGCGACAGCAGCACCGCCCGGCCGGCGAACGGCCGCTCCAAGGCCTCCAGCTGTGCCGGATCCACCCGCCACCGGCCCCGGAGCCCTTCGACCACCGCAGGTTCACCGGCCTCGGCCACGTCGACCGGCTCGGCGGGCTGCTGCGCGCCGCGGGCACGGGCGACCCCCAGCGAACGCAGCCGCCGCTGCGAGCGGATCCGCGCGGCCTCGGCGGCCGGGACCACATGGTCGTCGGGGAAGATGCGCTCGGCCAGATCCCACAGGCGCTCGCGGCCGTCGCGTCCCGCCACGGCGACCTCGCCGCGCGCCTCCATCAGCTCCAGCATCTTGAGCACATTGCGGTCGTTGCTCCAACCGCTCGACGGCCACCGCAGCTCACACGAGTCCGGCAGCTCGCGCGCCGGCAGCGGGCCGTCCGAGCGCAGCCGGCGCAGGATGTCCAGCCGGCAGCCGCGGTTGGCCTCGACCCAGTCGCGCCGGTACTCCTGCCAGTCCAGCAGCTCGCCGCGGCCGGGCCAGTCCGCCATGTCCGCGCGGTACAGCGCCAGGTCCTCCGCGGGCCGGATCATGCCCTGCACCTCGAGCAGGGACTGGTTGCCGACCGCGGCCTCCAGGTCGGCGGGCCGGTACGCCGAGCCGAGGCGCGACCACAGCACCAGGTCCGCGTTCGGCGCGACGGCCGCGGTCTGGTCGGCCTGCAGCAGCGTCAGCTGCCGTACGACGTCGAGCAGTGACGGCGGCCGGGGCCGGTCGAGCAGCTGGGCGCGTACGGCGATGGCACGCGCCTGGGCGCGGGTGAGCTCGTGGATCCGCACCCGCCGAGCCTAGGCCACGGCACCGACACCGCCCTCCAGGTCGGGCACGGGTTCGGGCCGGTGGACCCCGCGCGGGCGGTAGCCCAGCGCACCGCTCTCCCCCAGCATGTCCGCGAGCAGCCAGATGATCGCCAGCCACATCTCCGTGCCCTGCAGGCCCGGCAGGTGTTCGGTGCCGGTGGTCGGCACCGGGCTGAAGGCGAATCCCGCGTCGGAGTGCCAGCGCGGGAGCGTCGCGGCGAGCCGGTCGCGTGCCCAGGCCTGGACCTCGGCCCGCCGGTGACGGGTCTGCCGGCCGCACAGCCACAACGGGTGGATCACATCGAGCACGTCGCAGGCGGTGCCGCGCCCGTCGCCGAAGAACCGGTCGTCGCGGGCATGGGCCAGCACGGTGTCGATCGTCTGCTCCGGACGCGGCACCGGCAGCCCGAACTGCGCGAACGTGCCCCGGGTGAGCCGGTAGTAGCCGTTGACCGGCTGCCGCCAGCCCTGCGCCGCACTCGGGCCGCCCCACAGCCCGGAAAAGGCGTCCTGCCGCGTCAGCAGCCAGCCGAACAGCGTCTCCACCGGTTCGTCCGGGTCGAACAGCCGACGGTTCCAGTGCAGCCCGGTGGCCAAGATGTCGACCCAGTCCCCCGCGCTCCAGGCCTGCCGCGCCCACGGCAGGCCGTCCAGCTCCGCCACGAGCCGGGCCGGGTCCAGCCGCACAGCTGCGACCGGGTGCGGCAGTCGCGCGCCGAGCAGGTCCAGGGCATACCCGACCGACAGCACGTGGTATGCCGAGCCGCTGTCGAGCCTTGGCCGCCCGGCCTCGCCCAGCTCGGGAATGAGTCCGGTGGCCGGATCCTGGAGCGCGGCGAGCCGGCGGACCAGCTCGTCCCGGCCGAGCTGCGGTGGGGGCGCGTCCAGCAGCAGGTCCGCGATCTCGACCGCGTCGCACACGGCGCGCACGGTGGGCGCGGCCGAAGGCTGATCGGTGAACGTCTCACCCGTCCAACACCGGTCGAGCAGCCGCTCAGCCTGATCACGGGCCTGTGCCGCGAAGCCGGCCAGCTTCGCCGGCAGACCGTCGGCGCGGGACTGGTCGCGGCGGTCGCGGATGCGGCGGGCCGGGTTGCCGACCATCACCGACCAGGCGGGAACGTCCTTGGTGACGACGGCGCCCGCGCCGATGATGCTGTGCGCGCCGATGGTGACGCCGTCGAGGACGATCGCGTTCGAGCCGATCCACACGTCGTCGCCGACGACGATCCCCTTGGCCACGATGGGCTGCTGATGAATCGGCGTCCCGGGTTCGGTGGAGTGGTTGAAGCCGACCAGCGAGGCGTGCGCGCCGACGCGCACCCCGGAGCCGAGGCGCACCGGGCCGCGTACGACCGCGTACGGGTTGAGGCTGGTGTTGTCGCCGAGCTCGACCTCGCCGGTGAGGTAGACGTGCCCGGCGAGGTAGGAGTCCGCGCCGACCGTGAGATCGGCCTGGTGGATCGCGGCGAGCGGCGACACGAACGCCCTGTCGCCTGCGGTCCGCAACCCGGCCAGCCCGCGTTGGAAGGCTAGTTGCGCCTCGCGTTCGTCCTGGGTGGCGTTGTCGGCGAACAGCCACGGGCAGAAGTCGAACTCACTCATGGCGGAGATCATCTCGCATCCGGCGGCTGCCGCCCACCCTGTCGGATGCACGATGCGGCTCTCATCCGACACATCGCGTGCCGGCACGGCGGCCTCAGATGTGATGGGATCCCCGGCAAGTCTGATGAGGAGCGTCGTATGGCCCGACTCACCGCCCGCCTCGGCCTCGTGACCTGTGTGCTGGTCGCCGCGACCGCCGGCGCCGGCACGCCGGCGTCGGCCGACACGAGCGCCACGGTGTTCGACAGCGGTGGGACGTACAACTTCGAAGACGCCGAAGGCGTGCACGACCTGAGGCTCACGGTGTCCAGTTCGGGTTCGACGATCGTGTTCGACGCCGACAGCACCATAGTGCCGGGCCACGGATGCCGGCGCCCGGACGTGGCCGACCCGACGGTGGCACACTGCCTGCATGACATCGGCTCCGGCTCGCTTGCCCTGTTCGTGTCAGCCGACGGCGGCGACGACCATGTCGAGCTGAACCTGGGTTTCCCCGGCCCCGTCAGCCACTCGACGCTGCTCGGCGGTGACGGCGACGACGTGCTCATCGGCGGTGACGGATCCGACACCATGTTCGGCGGGTCGGGTGCCGACGAGATGTTCGGGCGGGGCGGCGACGACAATTTCGCGTACAGCCTCGGACCCGACCTGATGGCCGGCGGGCCCGGCGTGGACCTGGTGGATTACGCGGTATCGAGCCTCACGGACGGGGTACGCGCCAGCGCGGACGGCATCGTGGGCGACGACGGCCCGCTGGGTGAAGGCGACACCATCGGTGGCGACGTCGAGAACCTTCGCGGAACCCCGTACGGCGATGTACTGGTCGGCAACTCCCTGCCGAACAGGATCCAGGGCTGCCAGGGCGCCGACCGGCTCTTCGGCGGCAGCGGCAACGACACCTTCCTGGCCGCCGAACCGGGCAGCTGCTCCACCCTCGGGACACGGAGCGCGGACCACATCGACGGTGGCGCAGGCCTCGACACGGTCGACTACTTCGGCCACGGCGCTCGCGTGTGGGCCGATCTGGACGACGTGGTGGGCGACGACGGCGCGAGCGGCGAGGGCGACTCGATCGTCGGCGCCGAGAATCTCGTCGGAACCGAGTTCAACGACGTGCTGATCGGCAACGCCACTTCCAATGTCATCTCCGGCGGCCGCGGCGACGACCTCATCATCGGCAACAACGGTGTCAACACGCTCAACGGGAACGAGGGCGACGACGTGCTGCACGGCGGCGCGGACAGCGACGTCCTGAACGGCGGCAACGGTGCCGACGACCTGTTCGGCGGCGCGGGCTTCGACTGGTGCGACCTGGGCTTCGACGGCCGCGTCAAGTACCACTGCGAGCTGTGAGCACCGGCGAGGGCGTTCCTTCCGCCACATCCGTTCGCACGGACGACCCGTAACATCGGGTCGTGCTCGGACTGTCCTTCTGGCGCGAGCCGCGTCCCGCGCCTGTGCCGCGCCACGGCCGTCGCGACTACCTGCTCGCCGCCGCGCTGGTCGTGCTCACCGCGGTCGAAGGCCTGCTCCGCCCTGCGCTTCCGATCGCTTCACTGATGCTCAGCGCCGGTTTCACGGCGACCCTGGTGTGGCGTCGCCGGTGGCCCCTGGCGATGGTGCTGCTGTCGTTCGGCGTGGGCGCGCTCGTCCCGCTGCTCACCCGGGACTCCGTGCCCGAGACGTACACGATGATCTACCTGCTGCTGCTGCCGTACTCGGTGGCCAGGTGGGGTTCGGGCCGCGAGATCGTGCTCGCCGCGGTCGCGGTGCTCGGCTTCCTGGGGCTGTCGGCGCTGACCGGGAGCACCGGCGCCGCCGACTCGCTCGGCGGCCTGGCCGTCGTGTCGGCGGTGGCCGCGGCCGGTCTGGCACGGCGCTACCGGGTGCGGGCCCGCGCGCGTGAGCTGGACCAGGCGCGGCTGCTGGAGCGGGAACGCCTGGCCCGCGACCTGCACGACACGGTCGCGCACCACGTGTCGGCGATGGCGATCCGCGCCCAGGCCGGGCTGGCGATCGCGCCGACCAGGCCCGAAGCGGCGATCGAGGCGCTGCGGGTGATCGAGGCGGAGGCGTCGCGGGCGCTGGCGGAGATGCGCACCATGGTCCGTGTGCTGCGCGAAGGCGAACCGGCCGAGTACACGCCGGACCAGGGCGCCGGTGATCTGCACGGGCTGGCCCGTCCGGCCGGTGCGGGCCTGCCTGTCGAGGTGCGGGTGGACGGCGATCTGTCGGCGCTGCCCACCGCGCTGGGCGGCGCGCTGTTCCGGATGGCGCAGGAGTCGGTGACCAACGCGCAGCGGCACGCGCGGCAGGCGACCCGGGTCGAGGTGCGGGTCAGTGTGGACGAAAACGTGGTGCGGTTGCGGGTCGGCGACGACGGCGCACCGGCCAGGGACACCGGCAGGGGGTACGGGTTGACGGGCATGGACGAGCGGGCGCGGCTGCTGGACGGGGTGCTGCGGGCCGGGCCCGATCCGGCCGGCGGCTGGACCGTGGCGGTCGAACTGCCGCTGGCCCGATGAGCGTCCGGGTGCTGGTCGCCGACGACCAGGAGCTGGTGCGCACCGGACTGGCGATGATCCTCGACGCGCAACCGGACATCGACGTGGTCGCCACCGCCGCCGACGGGCTGGAGGCGGTGCGGCTGGCCGAGCGGCTGCGCCCCGACGTGTGCCTGCTCGACGTGCGCATGCCGGTGCTCGACGGGATCGCCGCGACCCGGCGGCTCGCCGGACCCGGGGTCGTCCAGCCGACGGCGGTCGTCGTCATCACCACCTTCGACCTCGACGAGTACGTCTACGGCGCGCTGCGCGCGGGCGCCCGCGGGTTCCTCCTCAAGGACGCCGGGCCCGCGCTGCTCAGCCAGGCCGTGCACGCCGCCGCCCGGGGCGACGCGCTGATCGCCCCGAGTGTCACCACCCGGCTGCTGAGCGCGTTCGCCCGGCACGACCCCGCCGCGCCACGCCGCCAGCCGCTGGAGCCGCTGACCGACCGGGAGGAGCAGGTGCTGCGGGAGCTGGCCGCCGGGCGCACCAACACCGAGATCGCCGCCGACCTGTTCATCAGCCTCAGCACGGTGAAAACGCACGTCGGCAGCCTGATGACCAAGCTCGGGGTGCGCAACCGGGTGGAAGCGGCGATCTGGGCATACGAGACGGGCCGGGCGGGTCCTAGTACCAAAGGATGAGCCGAGCCTCCCTTCGCGAGCCTGAAGGGCGATGATCCGTGCCCGGCGCGGCCGCACCATCGACCCGTGACCATTCGCGCCCGCCTCGTCCCGTACTCCCTGGTCGCCCTGAGCCTGATCCCGGTCGTGGCCGGGGCGTTCCGGGTGACCGAACTCGCCGCCGGAGCCCCGATCGACGACGGCAACGCCCGGTTCTTCGCCGACCCCGTGCCGGTGGTGCTGCACATCGTCGGCGCCACGGTGTACTGCCTGGTCGGCGCGTTCCAGTTCGACGCGGTGCTGCGCCGGCGGCGGCCGGGCTGGCACCGGATCGCCGGGCGGGTGCTCGTCCCGTGCGGCCTGGTCGCCGCGCTGTCCGGGGTCTGGATGGCGGTCGCCTACGACGTGCCGCCGATCGACGGCCTGGGTGTGATGCTGCTGCGGCTGGTGTTCGGCAGCGCGATGGCGCTGTCGATCGTGCTCGGCTTTCTCGCCGTACGGCGGCGCGACTTCACCGCCCACCGGGCCTGGATGATGCGCGGATACGCGATCGGGCTGGCCGCCGGCACCCAGGCGTTCACCCACGTGCCCTGGCTGCTGACCGGGAACACCCCGGACATGCTGGGCAGGTTCGCCGCGATGGCCGCCGGCTGGCTGATCAACCTGGCGGTGGCGGAGTGGTTCATCCGCCGCTCCCGCCGCCCCGCACGCACGGGCACCGCCGCAGCCACACCCGTGCCCGTGGGCTGACCGCGGTGTGGGAAGCCGGCCGCTCGCCGGCTTCCCACACCGTCATCACCCGGAACGGAACCACCACCAGCAGCCGACGGCCGCTGCCCCGGCCCCGGCGACGACCATCGCCAGGCCGGTCGAGGTGCGCTCGGCGAGCACGCCGAGCAGCACCGGCCCGACGCCCTGCATCGTCATCAGGCCGGTGAACTGCAACGCGAACGCCTGCCCGCGAACCTCCGGGGACAGCGCGTCCAGGAACGGGCGCTGCACACCCAGCGAGTAGCAGAACGCCGCCCCGGCCAGGAACATGACGGCCATCGCGACCGAGATCGGCACCGGCAGGGCCAGCAGCACCAGCGGCCCGCCCAGCCCGCTGATCACCGCCGCGACAAGCCGTTCCCTCGTCACCGGCCGGAGCAGGCGGCTGTAGACCAGGTTGCCGACGACCATGCCGAGCGGCGCGCACGCCAGGATCAGGCCTGCCGCGCCGGAACCGTGGCCCCGCTCGGCCGCGTACGGCACCACCAGCGCCTCCGCCCCGACGATGAACGCCGGCGGCAGCCACTGCACCAGCAGCAGGCGGCGCACCGGACGGTCCCGCAGCAGCAGGGCGGTGACCTGCCAACTGCGCCCTACCGCCGAGCCGTCCGCGGCGGGCGGAGCCGCGAAGTCGGGCAGCCGCAGCCGCACCCAGACCGCCGAGACCAGGCCGCCCGCGGCCGCCCCGAGCAGCGCCCAGCCGGGCGACAGCGCGGCGACGACCGCGCCCCCGAACGCGAGCCCGAGCAGCTGGGCACCACCGGCGGCCACGCTGGACAGGGCGCGGCCCAGCACGTACGCGTCGCCGGCCAGCTGCTCGGCGATCAACCGGTTGGACGCCCCGTTGAACACCGGGCCGAACACGGCCACCGCCGCGAGCAGGCCCAGGCTCGCGCCGACCGGCAGCGGCAGCAGCGCCAGCGTCGCCGCGGCCGCCGCGTCCAGGAGGAACCCGGTCACGATCAGCGGCCGGGGCCGCAGCCGGTCGGCCAGCGCCGCGAGCAGCGTCCCGCCGACGACCTGCGGCACGAAGCCGATCGCGAACGTCAGCGCGGTCAGCACGGGCGACCCGGTGCGGTCGAAGACGAGCACGGACAGGGCCAGGATGCGCAGCGAACCCGCCGCGATGGACAGCGTCCGGGTCAGGAACAGGGTGCGGAACACCGGCTCGGACAGCACGTCCCGGTAGGTCGCCTGCTTCGTCTCGATCACGCGCTGAGCGTCGCGGACCGGCGGCCGACCGGCGAATGTTTCGTTCAGCGGCGTAAGGTCGAACCATGCTCAGGTTCGAGGTCACCGCTGACGACCTGCTGCACAGCCGGTTCGCGATCTCCCCGCTGTTCGAGCTGGACAGCCTGATCCGCATCCTGGCCGGGCTGTCCCGCGAGCAGCGGCTCCCACCCGGCTGGGCGGCGCGGCTGCGGCCCGCGTACGAGCGGCTGGCCGCGGACCCGGCGATGCGGGCCGTGGTGGCGCTGCACTCCCCCCGCCGCGGACCGGGCTTCCTGGCCCCACCTCCGGCGGGCCTGGCCCAGACCATCGACGACGACCTCGCCGCCGTCCGCGCCACCCCGCTCGCCCTGGCCCGCCGGGACATCCGGGACTGCCTCGCCCGGCGGGACTGCCGGGATCCCGGCGCGCTGGCGGTGCTGCACGACCCCGCCGTCGCCGACCTGCTCGCCGACGTGCTCGAACGGGCCTGGCACGACCTGCTGGCCGCCGACTGGCTCCGGCTGCGGGTGATCTGCGAACGCGACGTGCTCCACCGCTCCGCCGACCTCGGCCGCTCCGGCTGGGCGGCCGCGTTCGACGGGCTGCCCCGCGTACGCTGGCGCGACGGCGGCATCGAGATCCCGCGACTGCTCGACGCCCGCGTCGACGTGGCGGGCCGGGGCCTGCTGCTGGTGCCCTCGGTGTTCATCTGGCCGGCCGTGGCCGCCCACAGCGAGCAGCCCTGGCACCCCTCGATCATCTACGCCGCCCGCGGCGTGGCCGCGCTGTGGGAACCCGATCCGCCACCGGCCGAGGCCCTCGCCGCGCTGGTCGGCAAGGCTCGGGCGCGCCTGCTGGAGGCGCTGTCCGAGCCTGGGAGCACCACGCAGCTCGCGCGCTCGCTCGGCTTCGCGCCGGGCGCGGTCGGCGACCACCTGGGCGTGCTGCTACGCGCGGGCCTGGTCGACCGCGCCCGCTCCGGCCGATCCGTGCTCTACCGGCGCACCCCACTCGGCGACGCCCTGACCGCCACCGCCTCCGTCTGACCTCGCCGCTTTCAGCCATGCGCCAGGAAGATCCTCCGCCACGGATAGCCGCTCCACCCAGGTCCCGCGTCGCCGACCGTGACGACGGTGCCGAGCGTGAAGTCCCCTTGCACGCAGCCTGCCGTCCCGGCATCGAATTCGACTAGCATGTCGTCGATGTCCTCGTCGCTTCGCGGACTTCGCTGACCGAGCGCGACGTGGAACGTCACCCGGTCCGCACCCGCCTCGACGGCTATGCCGCGCACGTCAGGACCCACGTTGCCAAGCGACGCCTGCACGGCGACCAGGACGACATGGTTCTCCCAGGCAAGCTTTCGCACATCGGCATCGGGGTTGAAGATGAACTGCGGATACTCGCTCCTGTCGGCCACGTCGCCATCCTGTACGAGGTCCGCGTGGCCTGCACACGGCTGCCGAGGGTTCGAGTGAAGCCGGAGGCTCGCCAATGATCGAGTACAGTCCGCTCCGTATCCGGACAGCCGACGGAAAGTCCGCCACGTGGCGGGTGGAGCACGCTCTCGTCGAGCAGGACTCCGACGCGCCCTGGTGGCTGTCTCTCGTCGGTCCCGATGGGGTCAAATTCGATGCCACCGGTGTGGATCTGTATGACTGCCTTAAACAGATCCGGCGGCAGACCGAGCCGAGCGGCATCCTGCTCTGCTGCAACGGTGCCAGGAGGAACGCGAGACCATCGGGCTTCTACGGCAGCACGCTCGGAGCCGTCGTCGTGTACCAGCACCACAGGTGGCGGGCCGCCATGCCCTGGGAACTGGTCGACATCTTCGGCTACGCGCCGCCTCGCAAGATCGCGACCGTCGAGGACCAGGAGGCATACCTTGAGAGCGTGGACAGCTTTCGACAGTCGATGCTTCCCCTGCTGAATCCGCTGCAGTGGATCACGTACGGATTGAGTGTGCTGTGCTACCGGGTGCTGGACGTTCGCGCCAGAGTCCGAGACGGCCGAAACTTCTCGAAGAAAAATCTCAAGAAGCGTGTCGGACCCGAGCAGTCTCGTTCGTAGCAGGGGTGAGAGGCCGCTCGCGGGAGCGGCCACACCACGACAGGAGATGGTCCCGATGGCGCAGTACCTGATGTCCGTACTTGATGAGAAGGGCGGCCTCGCCACCGCGGAGGAGATGGCCGCGATCGACGTCTTCAACGAGAAGCTGCAGGCCGACGGCCACTGGGTGTTCGCCGGCGGCCTCGCGTCGCCAAGCGCGGCCACCGTGGTCGACGGCCGGGACGGGGAGCCGGTGTTCACCGACGGGCCCTACCTGGAGTCGAAGGAGCACATCATCGGCTTCTGGATCGTCGAAGCGCCGCACCTCGACGTGGCGCTGCGGCTCGCCGCCCAGGGGTCGAAGAGCTGCAACCGCAAGGTCGAACTCCGGCCGTTCCTGGGCGAATGACCGACCTCGACGAGGTGATCGGCCGGGTCCATCGCGAGGAGTGGGCCCGGCTGGTCGCGACCCTGGCCAGGCGTCTCGGGGACCTCGATGTCGCCGAGGAGACGGCCGCCGAGGCGTTCGCGACGGCCGTCGAACGGTGGCCGGTCGAGGGCGTGCCGCCGAATCCGGGCGCGTGGCTGACCACGACCGCCTACCGCAGGGCCGTCGACCGGCTCCGGCGCGAGGTCAGGCGCGAGGAGAAGCACCGGGAGGCGCTGATGCTGTTCGACCCGCCTGAGCCGCTCGGCGCCATCGACGACGACCGGCTGCGCCTCGTGTTCACCTGTTGCCACCCGGCGCTGGCGATGGAGGCCCGGGTCGCGCTGACCCTGCGAATGGTCGGTGGGCTCACCGTGCCTGAGATCGCCCGCGCGTTCCTGGTCGAGGAGACCGCCATGGGCCGGCGGATCACCCGCGCGAAAGCGAAGATCAAGGCCGCGCGCATCCCGTACGGTGTGCCGCTGCGCGAGGACCTCCCAGCCCGGGTCGGCGGAGTCCTCGGCGTCCTCTACCTGATCTTCAACGAGGGCTACCTGGCCTCGCACCCCGGGTCGAAGCCGATCCGCGGCGACCTGACCACTGAGGCGATCCGGCTGACCCGGCTGGTCCGCACCCTGCTCCCGGCCGACGGCGAAACCGCCGGACTCCTGGCGCTGATGCTGCTGACCGAGGCCCGCCGAGCCGCACGGATGTCGGCCAGCGGTGAACTCGTCGCCCTCGGCGAGCAGGACCGCGGGGCCTGGGATCGCGCGCTGATCGCCGAAGGGCACGCCCTGGTCCGCGCCCGCCTGGCCGCCGGACAGGCGCCAGGGCGTTACCAGATCCTGGCCGCGATCAACGCCGTCCACACCGATGCCCCGGACTTCCGCGACACCGACTGGTCGCAGGTCGTCGCGCTCTACGACCAGCTGGTCCGCCTGGACTCCTCGCCGATCGTGCGGCTCAACCGAGCGATCGCGGTCGCTGAACTCGACGGCCCGCAGGTCGCGCTCGCCGAGACAGACCGCCTGCCGCTGGCGGGCTACCACGTCTTCCACGCCACCCGGGCCGACCTGTTGCGCCGCCTCGGCAGCAGCGAGCAGGCCCGCGCGGCGTACGACCGGGCCATCGAGCTGTCCGGCAACAGCGCCGAGGCGGCGTATCTCGCCCGACGCCGCGGCCAACTGGGCAGCCAGTCGCCTGAATGACGCGCGCGCTTTGGCTGCTACGGTCCGATCGTGGACGAGGACTCTCGCACGGCCGAGGCAGCGTCGACCGGGTCGCCCGGGACTCCGATGACCTCGTCGACCTCGCCGCGGATGCGGGCAGGGCGCGAGCGCCGTGGTTCCAGGAGTTCACGACTGAGGCCCACATCGTCGTCAGTGGAACGTGGCCGGTCGGCTACTACCCTGACGGGCCGGAGGAGTTCACCGGGGTGCGCTGCGATCTGGACGATCACGGCGTCGTGGAACGGCACTTCCCGAGGATGGCCGCACTTCGCCGTGACCGTCCGGAGATCGGCAGACCGGAACTCCGATGACGGAACCGGTCAGGCGCGGGTGATGCGTACCGCGTCGGCGATCACGTAGCCGGTGCCCGCGGTCCAGCGGCTGACGCCGACGACGTTGGCATCCCCGGCGGCGAGGTTGAACACGCCGAGCGACACCCAACGGCCGCCGTTGACGCGCTGGTTCACCCGCACCGTCTGGTTGCCGCTGGTGGTCGCCACGATGTACGGCGTCGAGTCGTTGTAGCCGGCGTTGGCCGGGTACCAGACGGAGACCTCGTACGCCGCCGTCTGCGGGATGTTGACCTTGTACCAGGCGGAGTCGCTGGCCAGCACCGGATCGGCGAACCGGTAGTCGGCCCCGAACCGCTCACTGGAGTACGTCGAGGTGCCCCAGTTGGCGCTCGCCGTGAACCGGCCCGCGGTCGTGTTGTCCACGGTCGTGCTCCACGCCTGCGCGGTGGAGACGAAGCCGATGCCGTTGGGCACCGCACGCTGCGCGCCGTCGGACGGTGTGTTGCGCACGGAGACCGAGGTGGCCCCTGGCATGCGGGCCACCAGGGTGCTCGAACCGCCGCCGTCGAGGTTGATCGCGTCGTCGGCCCCCAGCGACTTCATGTAGGCGGCCAGCTCCACATAGGTCATGCCGACGCTCGCCGTGGACCGGCCGTCCACCACGACCAGCCACATCTTCAGTCCGTCGGCGGAGAACCCGACCGCGGTACGCGGATTCTTCGGATGCGAGACCGTGGTGGCCACGCCGTCCTTGACCAGCACCAGGTTTCCGCCGATGGCGACCTGCGCGGCCCCGTCGCCGCCCCGGGGCGCGTAGTTCACCGTGACCGTGTCGCCGACCGCGAGCCCGGCCAGGGCGTCCGCGCCGGTGTTGACGCCGAGCACGGCCACGGTGCCGTTGGCGACCTTGCCGCCCGGGGTGGTGCTCACCTTGCTCACCTTGCCGGCGGTGACCTCGATCTCGCGCGAACGGGTCGCGCCGTCGAGCACCTGGCTGCGCGGCTCGTCGCCCCAGAGCGGGTTGTAGACGCCGATGCCGTTGGCCGCGATGTCCGGCGAGTTCAGGTTCGTGGCGGTGAGCCGGGTGCCGCCCGGCAGGGTGACCGTCGCGTCGAGGAAGATCTGGGCCAGGCCGCCGCGGCTGCCCGCCCCGTTGGCGTACAGCGCCGCGACGTTGTTCCAGCCGGAGGCCGGGCCGTGCAGCAGCGAGCCGCCGTCGATGCCGACGCCGCGGGGTGCGCCGGTCGCGCCGATGTCGAAGAAGTCGCCGTTGACGGCGGCTATCGCACCGACGCGGTTGGCCTGGGTGGTCAGCGCGGCGGTCGCGCCGACGGTGCCGGGGCTGAGGTATTTGGGTTGGAGCGTCGGTTCGGCGAGATCGGCGGTCAGGATGTTGACCTGGTTGGGTCCGCTGATCGAGGTGTTCGTCAGGGTGAGGCCGGGGGCGAGGGACGTGACGGCCAGGGTGCCGGCGTCGGCGACGGTGGCGACGGCGAGGGCGGGGGTCGGCGGCGCACCCAGGCTTGTGAGGGCGAGCAGTGCGGACAGCAGGACGGTCAGGGCTGGTCGGCGCATGGCGGCTCCCGGTCGGAGGGGTGTGGTTCGCTGTCAGGGGATTTCGCGGTATGACGGTCAGGCGCAGGCGGCCACGACTGCTTTCTCGGCGCTGCGCGTCGCGGGCAGCTCGATCACGGCGGCCAGCTTCGCCTGATCGCCGTCGGATCCTTCGACGGCGACGATCGCCTGCTCCACCGCCAGCTGATACGCGGAGATCTTCGCCTTGAGCTTCGGGTCAGCGGTGAGTTCGGCCGCGCCGGCCACCCCGACATGCATGGCGGTGTAGGCCGTGTTCAGATCGTTCGTCGCCTTGGCGAGCACTTCGTGGGGCCGTCCGGGCTGAGCGAGGACCACTGCCACGGGAGCGATCGCGGCGACGGCGGTCTGGCGGGCCTTCAGCACGGCATCGCAGGCCGGGAGGCTTTTCGAGGCGGGCGTTCCGGCGGGCGCGGGCGACCCGGCAGGTGCGGTGGGCCCGGCGGCGGCTCCCGCTGTGGTGGACGGCTCGGGGCCCGTCGATGCGGTACCGGCGGACACCGTCGCGCCCGGCGGCAGTGGTGCCGCGGCGGGTGGCAGCTGGCCGCAGCCAGTCACTCCCACCAGAGCCATCGTCGTGGCCGCGATGCCGAGCAGACGTACCGTTACCGGTCGCATGGCAGGTCCTTTCTGGCCGCCCGGTGAGCCGGGCGGGGCGGGGTTCGAGTCGGAACACGACATGCTCAGAAGGCGAACGCGGCGCGGGCGGCCAGGCCGAACCCCATCACGATGATCACTGAGGCCGTCGCTTCCGCCGGCACGGTGAGCCGGCCGAGCCAGGTCCAGCGATCACGTACGCGCAGCAGCAACAGCCCCGCGGCGGTCAGCATCCCCGCCATGCCCAGGCCGTAGACGACGATCAGGACGATGCCCAGCCAGAGGCGGCCGAGCGCCGCCGCGCCGAGCAGCACCACCAGTGCCGTGGGGCTGGGCACGAGACCGCCGGCGATCCCGAGGGCGGCGAGGCTGCCGCGGCGTTCCTCGTGGTGGTGATGATGGTGGTGACCGTGGCTGTGGCCGTGCTCGTGATCGTGGTGGTGGCCCGGCCCGTGATGGTGATGGGCGTGCCGGTGGCGCAGAGCGTTGACGAGGATGCCCGCTCCCACGGCGGTGATCACGATGCCGCTGGCCACGCCGAGCCACTGGAGCACCGACTCTGCGGCCAGGCCGGCGAAAACGGTGGTGGCGATGCCGAGGACCAGTACACCGGCGGTATGGGTGAGCGTGACGGTGCCGCCGACGATGACCGCGTCGCGCCGCCTCCCCTGCCGTCCGGCCATGTACAGCGCCATCACGGTCTTGCCGTGACCGGGAAGCGCCGCGTGCGCCGCACCCAGCAGCGCCGCCATCAACACGGCCAGCAGCAGCACGCCCGGGGACGGGTCGCCGAGCACACCGGCCAGCCAGGCCTCGCCGCGTTCCAGCCAGCCCTTCTGGGGCGCGGCGGCAGCCGCCGACGGGCTCGCCTCGGTTCCGGGCCGCAGGGTCAGCTCCGCCGAGCGCTCGTACGGCGGCAGGGTGGCCGGCAGGGCGACGCCGTCGCCGGCCATGACGATCTGGTTGGCGCCGACCCGGTCGGTCAGGTACCGGTTCGTCACCGCGACGGTCGCCGAGGGGCCGACCTCGGTCGTGGCCGAGAGCCGGCAGGTGAGCCGGATGGTTTCGACGCCTGCCGCGCCCAGCCGCTTCAACTCGCTGGATTGCACGGCCCACGGCAGCGGCGCCGATCCGGCGCGGGCGTCGAGGGCGGCGGCGAAGGTGGCGCAGTCGGGCGTGAGCTGCTTGGCCGCCACCTCGCCGACCTCGAGAACGGCGACGACGTCGACGCGGTCCGGGCGCAGCGTCACCTCGACGCGCTGGTCGACCGAGAACGGGGTCAGCGGGTGGGCGGCGAGGGCCGCGCCGAGCAGGAGAGCGGGGATCACGAGACACACTCCGGGCGGTTGGTGGCGCACGCGGTCGGCGGGAGTGCGGAGGCACGGCACGACGGCCGCACCTCCGCACACGGAACTGCGCTTGACTCAGCTGATGCGGGTGACCTTCACGGCGTCGGCGATGACGTATCCCGTCCCCGCCGTCCAGCGGCTGACGCCCACCTTGTTCTCGTCACCGGCGGACAGGGTGAAGTTGCCCAGGGACACCCATTTGCCGCCGTTGGCGCGCTGGTTGACGTGGACGGTCTGGTTTCCGCTCGGCGTCACGACGATGTACGGCGCCGCGTCGTTGTAGCCCGAGTTCGCCGAGTACCAGACCGCGACCTGGTAGGTGCCCGTCTCCGGGATGTTCACCTTGTACCAGGCGGGATCGCTGACGGACAGGGGGTCAGCGAAGCGGTAGTCCGCGCCGTACCGCTGCGTCGAGTAGGTCGACGTCCCCCAGTTCGCGCTCGCGGTGAACCGGCCCGCGGTCGTGTTGTCGACGACGGTGCTCCACGCCGGCGGGATCAGGTTGATGTTGCTGAGCACGAACTGGTTCGCCGCGTCGGTCTTGTACGTGTTGAGGAACGGCGAGTACGTCTTGACGTCCAGGGTCTTGTTGTTCGGATCGAACGTCATGATGCGCAGGAAGCTGTTGGGGTCGCGCTGGGAGGAGTTCTGGTAGTCGGCCTGGATCTGGTGGACGGTGTTGCCGTTCACCCCCGCCTGCGTGATCACCCCGGCGTTGACGTAGTGGCCGGAGAAGGTGAACCGGAAGTTCTTCTGCTTGCTGACCAGGTTGGTCCACAGGTTGTTGCCGTTGCTGTCCTTGGTGACGCCGTTCTGGTAGGCGTGGGTGACCAGGATGGAGTTGTGGTTCGGGTGCGCGGCCACCACCGAGTTCGCCCAGGTGATCTCGGCGGCGCTGGGCGCGTACTTCATCGCCACGACGAGCCAGTCCACGCCGCCGGCGGTGAACGTGTGGTAGGTGTTGTCGTTCGCGGTGGCGGGGTAGGTCCCGCCGAACGACGGCAGCGGGGTGAAGGTCGACCGCGGGTAGTGGGTGTTGTACCGGGTCGCGGTGCGGGTCGTCGAGGCGGTGCCCGGGTCCAGGTCGTGGTTGCCCGGCCCGATGATGTACGGCACGTCGTCGGTGGGCAGGCCCATCGCGCTCTTGCTGTTGGTCCACTGGGCGAGCTGGTCGGAGTTGTCGATCACATCACCGACGTGCAGCACGTACTTGATGTTCCGGGCGGTCTGCTGGGCGGCCACCCACTGCATCTGCGCCCGGAACACCTCCGGCCAGTACTCGGAGGCGTACTGGGTGTCCGGCAGCATCACGATGGTGAAGGTCTCCGCGGCCAGCGCCTGCGCCGGCGCCGCGGGGCCGGGCAAGACCGTGACCATGAGCGCGGCGAGGGTGGCGCCGAGCCCGCGGGTGATCTTGGTGATCCTCATTCCTTCCTTCCTTCCTCGGTCGGTGAAGCGGAACCGAGGCACCGGCAGGAACGAACGTCGATGGAACATGCCGTGCCCCACTCGACCACTGGCGGCCGAGCGAAGCTATTCAACCAATGATGCGACTCAATGGAAAGATATCTTCATAGATTGTCATCTAAGATTTGCTTCCGGGCAGGCGGGCGGTTCCCCACCGGACGCAGCGAACAGGGCCGGACGCGATGCGCGTCCGGCCCTGTTCGGTTACGTCAGTTGCTCAGCTCGCCTGTCTACGGTGTGTGTCGAGCTGCTCCACCAGCGCGACCAGCTTCTCGAACGGCATCCTGACCACGGGGCTGAACAGGTTGCGGCTGACGCCGACGCTGGTGGGAACCTGAGTGCCGTCCAGCAGCTCCACCCAGAGCAGCCGCTTACCAGCCTTGCCGGGCTCAGGGCGCAGGGTGAACTCGCGCACCCGGTTCAGGGCGATGACCGAACTGCCCAGCCCGAGCCGCAGCACCAGCTGGTCGCCCACCAGGTAGATGCCCTGGCGCGTGCCCGCGTAGGCGGCGCCGAAGATGATCAGTAGCGGGATCAGCCTCGGTTCGGCATAGCGGCCGGCGGCGAGCGCCTCGACGACCAGCACCCCGCAGATCACGACCAGGACGAGGTAGAGCGGACCGAGGGCGGGCAGCGGGGTGAGGCGCTTCGAGCGGCGTACGGAGACGGAGGGCACCGGCGCATTCTGCCCGGTCGCCGGCCGGCCCGTCTCCCCCACTTTCGGTTGATCATGCACACCGCACCGGCGCGGCCGTCGCCGCTCAGCCGTAGGCGGGTCGCGGTGCCGACACGCGCAGCGCCGTCTGCGACTTCGTGTGCCGGAAGAGCCTCGGGATCACCCGGTGCAGGTCCAGGAAGGTCGGCCAGCGCGCCACCGCCGTCGCCGCGTCCGAGGCGGCGACCTTGCTCGACAGCTCCAGGACCGGCTCGGCCGGGAACTCCCACAGCTGCAGCGCCAGCGGCTGCTGCCAGCCCCGCGCCGTGCCGGCCAGCCGCCGCACGCGTACGGGGCCGAACAGCGACAGCCCGTCCAGGCTCACCCCGCACGGCGCGTACGCCTGGAACAGCCGCCGCTGCCGAGGCGTGAACAGCCCGCCCGGCGGGGTGCGCCCGGACACGGCCGCCGCGACGGTCGCCCCGGCGAGCCGGGTCTTCAGCGACGCCGAGCAGACGAATCCGTGGGAGGCCATGTCCAGCTCCACGTTGAAGCCCTTGCGGCGGCGCAGTTCCGGATCGAGCGCGGCCGGATCGGCCGGGCGGATGCGCACCGTCGTGTCGGCTCCGGCGTCACCCGTCCGGCGGATCCGGACGATCACCCCGGCCGCCTCCAGCGCCAGAGCGGGCGTGTCCAGGTAGTAGACCTGCCTGGTCGACGCGTCGGCGAGGTCGAAGCCCAGCGAGCGCGCGGCGGCTCGGCCCTCCGCCTCGGTCAGCACGGCCTTCAACTCGACCGTGTCGCACGCGTCGAGGTACGCCGGGACGTCCGGGACGGCGTAACGACCGCTCAGGGGCTGTCCGATTTCAGGGGTCACGTGTGATCGCAACGAGCGCACCCCGATCCCGGTTACCGCGCATCCGGCCGGTCCCACTTTCGGCGCACCGTGCGGGGCCTATCCGTGCGCCGCGTTGTGCTTCGCGACCAGGCCCGGAAGCTCGTCCAGCGCATCGATGCGGAACAGGGCCTGCTCGGCCACGGCCGGCAGGTCGAGGATGTGCCCCCACGGGCCGCGCCGGATCAGGCAGGTCTTCAAGCCCGCGGCCAGGGCCGGGCGCACGTCGTTGTCGGGCCGGTCGCCGACGTACAGGATCGTGGAGGCGTCGCCGCCGCCCGCGCGTACGACGTGCTCGAAGAAGGCCGGTGACGGTTTCGCCACACCCCAGCCCTCCGATGTGCCGATCACGTCCACGGGCAGACCGAGATCGCGCAGGAGGGCCTCGGCGTGCGCCGGCTGGTTGCCCGCCAGGCCCACGAGCAGGCCCTGGTCCTTCAGTGCGGCCAGGCACGACCGCGCGTCGGGGTAGAGGTCCTCTTCGCCGAACGACTCGGGCACGCCGGCGGCCGCGCGGAGTTCGCGTTCGGCCACGATGTCGAAGTCGGGCCGGAAGGCCCGGAACGTCTCCTGATAGTCCAGCCCCCGGGCGATCACCGCGCCCAGCACCGCCGACAGCGTGTGCCGTGGCACGCCGAGCCAGTCCGCCCAGGTGTGGAACTCGTATGACTCGTCGAGGATCGTTCCGCCGACGTCGAAGAACACCGCATCGATCACCTACGTGCCTCCGTCCGGGTCGCGCCGACAGTGGATCATAGAACGAAACGTCAATGCCTCATTCGTGATCACTGTGGAGCGACCCGGCGGCCGCGGTCACTGGTAGCTCGGGTCGGCCCACCGTCCGATGGAACGCGAGCGCACGGGCTCGACGAAGCGGGGTGCGGCGCTGTGCGGGTAACCGTCGCCCCAGTTCGTGGCGTCGCCCTGCATCATCACGCGGGCGTTGTCGGTGTACCAGTCGACGAGGTCGCTGTCGGAGCGCACGATCCACGTGCAGCCGGTCTCGGCGTCGGCGGTGAAGTCGCCGTGGCGGATCAGCGGCGGGCGCCAGAAGTAGGCGCCGGGCCACATCTTGCCGTAGTTGTAGTCGAACCCGCCGTCCAGGCAGTACGCCTCCTCGCTGCACGGGTGGTGGGCCATCGGCACCTCGCGCCAGCCGGGCTTGGCCTTGATGAGGCGCGTGTAGAAGCCGGTCTTCGCGTCGCGGTGCAGGAGTTTGATGTAGAGGCCGGGCACGGGCGTGCCGCCGAGGTCGAAGCGCATCGGGCTGCCGTCCTTGACGTCGATCCACGGCATCTGCGCGGTGTCCAGGACGATCAGCTCCTGGTCGGCGCGGACCGTGTCGAGCGAGCTGTCCGCGGGCTCGAAGCTCCAGTCGCCGTGCTCGCGGAACAGCAGGATCTCGGTGCCCGCGGCGACGGCCAGCGGCGGGGTCAGCACGCCCGCGGGCGCGGTCCAGTAGCCCTCGGGCCCGAGCACCGTGTCGCCGATGGTCACCTGCCCTGACAGGACGTACCACTCGGTGTCGGCGCGGTGCACCCCGGCCGGCCGGGACCAGTCGCCGGTGAACCTGACCTTCAGCGACGCCGAGCCGTCCTCCTCGTCGTAGCTGAGGTTGCGCTGCTCGGCAGCGCCCTGCGCGTGCTGGAACTCGGCGATGTGCCAGATCAGGTCGCGTTCGTCGATGAGTTCTACGTGGGGTCGCACCGTGGTCTCCCTTCCCGGAACTGTTTCCAGTACGGAATGTAGCGGTTACCCGTTTCCGAGACAAGGTGTATCGTTAAGACCATGACGCGAACCGGACGCCCCGCGGGGCCGGCCACGGAAACGACCACGGTCGTGCTGACCGCGGCGCTCCAACTGCTGCTGGCCGAAGGAGCCGCCGCGCTGACCCCGCAGCGGCTGCACACGGTCACCGGGGTGTCCCGCTCGACCATCTACCGGCACTGGCCGACACCGCACGACGTGCTCGCCGCCCTCATCGACGTGGCCCCGCTCGGGCCGGCCGAACGCACCGGCGACCTGGCCCACGACCTGCACGCCGAGGTCGACCTGCTGTGCAACCGCCTGCGCGACCGGCCCGTCGCGGCCCTGCTGCAGGCCCTGACCGCCGCGGCCGAGGCCGAACTGCGCCACCGCTACGTCGGCGACCTGCTGGCCCCGTTCCACGACGTGCTGCGCGCCGCCGGCGTCGCCACCGCCCAGCGCGAGGACGCGGTCGCCGCGATCGTGTCACCGCTGCTGGTCGACGCCCTGCTGCTGGACCGGCCGACGGCCCGCACCCGGGCGCACCGCACCGTCGACGAACTCGCCACCCGGCTGGCCCGCGCATGACCAACAACGTCGGCCCCCGGGCGGTGTTCGGGGTGATCGTGCCGAGCACCAACACCGTCGTCGAACACGACTACTGGACCGCCGGGATTGCCGGGATCGCCTACCGGGCCGGTTCCATGCACATCCCCAACCCCGTCATGGGCGGCGACGAGGACTTCCAGGCGCTGCTGGTCCAGATCCGCGCGTCGATCGACACCGCCGTGCGCGACGTGCTCACCGCCGAACCCGACCGGCTCGTGATGGGCATGTCGGCCGAGACGTTCTGGGGCGGCGTCGCCGGAAACGCCGCCTTCGAGCAGCGCCTGCGGGAGCGCAGCGGGCTGCCGGTCACCACCGGGGCGAGCTCCTGCCGAGCCGCGTTGACCGAGCTGGGCTGCCGCCGGATCGCGGTCTTCTCGCCGTACCAGCCGATCGCCGACAAGGAGGTCGGCCGGTTCTTCACCGAGGCGGGCTTCGACGTCACCGCCATCACCGGGCTGCGCTGCCCCACCGCCATGGACATCGCCCGAGTGCCGGCGCAGCGGTTGGACGAGGTCGTGGCCTCGCTCGACGGGCCCGACGTCGACGCGGTGGTCCAGGTCGGCACGAACCTGTCCTTCGTCGCCCAGGCCGACCGGCTCGAAGCCGAGCTGAACAAACCCGTGATCGCCATCAACGCGGCCACGCTGTGGCACGCGCTGCGCGAGCACGGGATGTCCGACCAGGTCACCGGGTGCGGTCGGCTGCTACGCGAGCACTGACCGTCCGTCAGCCGCCGCCCGCACCCTGGCAGCTGACGGTCGGGTCCGCGCCCGTGTAGTTGAACGGGCCGGCCAGGATCGTGGCCGCGATCGTCGAGACCTGGTCGCAGTCGGCGGCGCCGCCGGTGAAGTAGTCGCGCCGCGCCCCCGCCATCACCCCGGCGGCCAACCACGCCAGGACCACCACCAGCACGATCCGGCGCATCTGAACCTCCCACAACCAGGCTATTCGATCAGCCAGGCCGGGCGGCCCCGGCCGGTGAACTGCGGTGAGACATCACCGATCGCCCGGTAGGTCCGGTCAGGTCGCCGAGAACCCTCAGATCGCGTCCTGCGGCGCGCCGTCGTAGGCCCGCGCGATCGCGCTCTGCGCGTGCGGGCGCGCCGGCATCGTCTCGGGCCGGCGCACCGTCACGATGAGCCCGGCCCAGTAGCCGTAGACGCGCACCGACGCGTCCGGTGTGCCGTCGAGGGCGTGCCGGACGCGGTCGCGGATCAGCGTGCCGTCCAGTTCGGCGCCGTACATCGCGCGGTGTGCGGCCTGCAGGCGGGCGAGATGCAGGTCCAGGCCGCGGGTGCGGCCGTCGCGCACCTGCATCGCGGTGAAGTGACCCCAGACGTGGTGCTCGATCAGCGCCAAAGCGTCCGCATCGGCGGGACGTCCGTCGATCTCCACGCGCGTGTGGTCGGATCCGGTCACGCGCCGAATGTACGCCGCGCCGGCCGTCGCCGCCGACCGCCCGATCCGGACATGTGAGCTGTTGCTTGACAGCGCCGACCGCCAGACATAGCCTGCCGTCTAACTGGAAGGTAACTTTACCGTTCCGTTGGAGGGTGTCGTGCATCGTCGCGTCCGGCAAGTTCTGCTCGTCTCCGCCGTCGTCGCCGCCTCCGGGCTCGTCGGCATCATCCAGGCCCCCACGGCCCACGCCGCCGCCCTGAGCCTCCAGAGCGTCGTGCCCGCACCGGTGTCGGTGCAGCCCGCCACTGGTGTCACCTACACGCTGCCGGCCGCCGCCACGATCCAGACCCCGACCGGCTCGCCGGCCGCCACCGCCGTCGGCACCCACCTCGCCGACCTCCTGCGCCCCTCCACCGGGTACGCGCTGCCCGTCACCACCACCAGCGGCACCCCCACCAGCGGCATCGCGCTGCTGCTGACCGGCGCCGACCCCAGCGTCGGCACCGAGGGCTACCAGCTGGACGTGACCGCGGCGCTGATCACCATCCGGGCGCAGACCGCCGCCGGGCTGTTCCACGGCGCGCAGACGCTGCGGCAGCTGCTGCCCGCCGCCGTCGAGGCCCGCACCGTCCAGCCCGGACCGTGGGAGGTCGCCGGCGGCAGGATCATCGACTACCCGCGCTACGGCTACCGCGGAGCGATGCTCGACGTGTCACGGCACTTCTTCGGCGTCGACGTCGTCAAGAGGTATCTCGACGAGATCAGCCAATACAAGATCAATACGCTGCACCTGCATCTGTCCGACGACCAGGGCTGGCGCATCGTCATCGACGCCTGGCCGCGCCTGGCCACTGTCGGCGGCAGCACCCAGGTCGGCGGCGGCGCGGGCGGCTACTACACCAAGGCGCAGTACACCGACCTCGTCAACTACGCCGCGGCCCGCCACATCACCATCGTCCCGGAGATCGACATGCCCGGGCACGTCAACGCCGCCCAGGCCTCCTACGCCGAACTCAACTGCAACGACACCGCCCCGCCGCTGTACACCGGCACCAGCGTCGGGTTCAGCTCGCTGTGCGTCGGCAAGGAGATCACCTACACCTTCGTGCAGCAGGTCCTCACCGAACTGGCCGCCCTCACCCCCGGCCCGTACCTGCACCTCGGCGGCGACGAGGCCAACAGCACCTCCGACGCCGACTACCGCACGTTCATGAACCGCGTCCAGCCGTACGTCGGCGCCGTCGGCAAGACCGTCATGGGCTGGCACCAGGTCGGCCAGGCCGACCACTCCCCCGGCCGGATCGCCCAGTACTGGGGCACCAGCACCTCCGACGCCGACCTCAGCGCCGCGGTGAGCAAGGGCGCCAAGGTCGTGATGTCGCCCGCCAACAAGGCGTACCTCGACATGAAGTACACCAACCAGACCCCGCTCGGCCTCACCTGGGCCGGCCTGATCGAGGTGCAGACCGCCTACAACTGGGACCCCGCCACCCTGCTGCCCGGCGTGCCGGCCGGCGCCGTCCTCGGCGTGGAAGCCCCGCTGTGGAGCGAGACCATCACCAAGCTCGCCGACATCGAATACATGGCCTTCCCGCGCCTGCCCGCCCTCGCCGAGCTGGCCTGGTCGCCGCAGTCGGCCCGCAACTGGGACACCTTCAAGACCCGCCTGGGCGCGCAGGGCCCCCGCTGGACAGCTCAGAACATCAACTTCTACCGCTCACCCCAGGTCCCCTGGACGACCCCGCCCGCGACCGGCCGCATCGAGGCCGAGTCCTACACCTCACAGTCCGGGGTGCAGATCGTCGCCGACGCCAACGCCCACGGCGGCAACCGCGTCGGCTACATCGAGAACGGCGACTGGATCGGGTTCTCCGGCGTCAACCCCGCAGGCAAGACCGGCTTCACCGCCCGCGTCTCCTCCGGCGGAAACGGCGGCACCCTCCAGATCCGCACCGGATCAGCCACCGGCCCACTGCTCGGCTCCGTCGCCGTCGCCAACACCGGCGGCTGGGGCAACTACACCGACGTCACCACCACCATCGGCACCGGCTCAGGACCGCTGTACCTCGTCTTCACCGGCACCGGCAGCCTCTTCGACATCGACAGCTTCGCCCTCACCGGCACAGCGCCGCCGACGACCCGCATCGAAGCGGAGGCCTACACCGCGCAGTCCGGGGTGCAGATCGTCGCCGACGCCAACGCCCACGGCGGCAACCGCGTCGGCTACATCGAGAACGGCGACTGGATCGGGTTCTCCGGCGTCAACCCCGCAGGCAAGACCGGCTTCACCGCCCGCGTCTCCTCCGGCGGAAACGGCGGCACCCTCCAGATCCGCACCGGATCAGCCACCGGCCCACTGCTCGGCTCCGTCGCCGTCGCCAACACCGGCGGCTGGGGCAACTACACCGACGTCACCACCACCATCGGCACCGGCTCAGGACCGCTGTACCTCGTCTTCACCGGCACCGGCAGCCTCTTCGACATCGACAGCTTCGCCCTCACCTGAGCCGCCCGAGCACCTCGCCACCCCAGCAGCGCGTCACCGGGGCCGCAGACCGGTGGCGTGCTGCTGCGGGCGAATCCCGGACGTGGCGAGCGCACCGTCATACGATGGCCCATGTCCATGAGGTCTCCGACGAGGTGAGGACCGGCCGTCATGCGTATCGCCGTCGCCGGGGCCACCGGGAACATCGGCTCGCTCACCGTCGCCGCGCTGGAGCGCGCAGGCCACGACGTGGTCAGGATCAGCCGCTCGCTCGGTGTGGACCTGTCGACCGGTGAAGGACTGGACGACGCGCTGACCGGCGTCGAGGCCGTCATCGACGCCACCAACGGCCCGGCGCGGGACCGCACCGAGACGGTGGACTTCTTCCACACGGCCACCGGCAACCTGCTGGCGGCCGAGCAGCGCGCCGGGGTCCGCCACCACGTCCTGCTCTCGATCGTCGGCGTCGGCCGCATCGAGGGCAACGCGCACTACGCCGGCAAACGCGAGCAGGAACGCCTCGTCGAAGCCGGGCCGGTGCCGTGGACGATCGTCCCGGCCACGCAGTTCCACGACTTCGCCGCGACGGTCGTGGGCTGGACCGAGAAGGACGGGGTCGCGCCGGTCCCGCCGCTGCTGATGCAGCCGATCGCCCCCGCCGACATCGCCGACGTGCTCGCCGAGGTCGCCGTCGACGAGCCCCAGGGCCGACACCGGGACGTCGCCGGACCCGAACCCCAGGACCTCGTGGACATGGCCCGGCGCACCAACGAGGCGCGCGGGCGCACCGTGAAACTGGTACCCACCTGGTCGACCGCCCTCACGGTCGAGATGGCCGGAGAGGTGCTGCTGCCCGGCGAGAACGCTCGGATCGCCCCGACCACCTTCGACGAATGGCTGCAGGGGCAACGCGACGCGGCCTGACCGGACCCGAGCACGTATCGGCAACCGCCGACCCCGTCGCGCGCGTCTACGGTGCATGATTCGCGTTCGCGACGCCGTTCTCGCCGCGCTCTGCGTGGCGGTGCTGACCCCGTTGCTGGTGCTGTCGACGGCTGCCGCCGGGTTCGGTCCGCGCCACTGGTCCGGCGTGCCGCTGACAGGGGTGGCGCTCCCGTTGCTCGACGCGCGCCCGACATCGTCGGCCACCCGCGTCGCGGCGCTCGACGCGATCACGGACGAACTGATCGCCACGCAATACCGTGGGTGGACCGCGCTCTACACGGGCGCGGACGGCCGCGTCCAGATCGAAACCACCCGGTTGAGCGCTGCCCTGTTCCGCGAGCTGGGCGACCGCTTCGGCGGCGACACGGTGGGCCTGGTCTACACCCCGATGACCCCGCCGATGTATCCGGGCGGCCCGGACGGCGGGCACACGGTCGAGACGACCTGGCAGCGCACGGACCCGGTCAGCAGCTGGCTCACGCTGCTGGTCGGCTTTCCCTGGCAGCTCGGCACGGCACTGCTGCTGACCGCGGCCGGATGGGCGCTCGTCCTGCGCCGCCGACGACGCGCGGTGGCTGAGCCTGCTCACGGGGACGGCGACCGCTGACGCATCCGCACCACCCGCCGACAGCCCCGCCGTTACGTCCGTGCACGCCTACCGCCCTTGTCGCCGTCAGTCCTCGTCGAGGCAGAGGCAGAACGGATGCCCGGCCGGGTCGAGCAGCACGCGTACGTTCGCCCGCGGCGACGCCGCGCCGAGCGAGGCACCCAGCGCGAGCGCGTCGGCGACCGCGGAGTCGAGGTCGCCGACCTGGAAGTCGAAGTGCATCATCGGCCGCTGCGCACCGTCGACCGGCGGCCAGACCGGCGCCCGGTAGTCGGTGGCCTGCTGGAACACGAGGTAGACGGCTCCCTGTGGCGGCGCGACGACCGTCGTTCCCGGTTCCTCGTGGACGATGGGCCAGCCGAGCAGTTCGGCGTAGAACCGTGCCAGCGCCGCGGGGTCGGGAGCTTCGATCGCGGTGCCCCACCACATGCCGGCAGTTCGAGAACGCATCCTCCCATCCTGTCGTCGCGGTCGTGCGCCCGTCCAACCGGGCAGGCCGCGGCATATGCTCAGGGGCGTGTCCGACGCTGACGAGCGGCCCGCCCGGGTCGACGACGTGCACGAGCTGGCCCTGGCCATGCCGCACGTGACCGTCGAGTACGGGACCGGCGAGAACCCCGTCTACCAGGTGGGCGGCAAGTCGTTCATCTTCTTCCGCAATCCGCGGCCCGACGCCGTCGACCCCGACACCGGCGAGCGCTACCCCGACGTGATCGTCTTCTGGGTCGGCTCGGACGCCGACAAGCAGGCGATGGTCCAGGACGAGTCCTCGCCGTACTTCACGACCGCGCACTTCAACGGCCACCCGTCGGTGCTGCTGCGGGCCTGCCGGATCGGCGAGATCAGCCGCCGGGAGCTGGCCGAGCTGGTCCAGGACGCCTGGCTGTCCCGCGCCTCGGCCCGCCGGGCGTCCGTCTGGCTCGCCGAGAACCCGCCGGCCTGAACATCACCGGCGGCGGTGGTCGTACTCTTCCCCGGTGTCCATCACGGTCTTCAGCACCGAGCGACTCGTGGTCCGGCCGTTCGGCCACGCCGATGCCGCCGACGCCTTCGCCATGTGGTCCGACCCTGAGGTCTGCCGCTTCACCGGCGACGAGCCGCCCACCGACATCGCGATCATCGTCGGTGACATCCCGCGCTGGCAGGCGGTCGCCGAACGCGGCCCGGGCTGCGGATTCTGGGCCGTCACGACGCACGACGGCGTGTTCGTCGGCGACGTCTACGTACGCCCGCTGAACGGTGCCGCCGGGGAGCACGAGATCGGCTGGCATTTCGCCCGGCCGTACTGGGGTCGCGGATACGCCGGTGAGGTCGCGCTCGGGGCGATGGACCACGCCTGGCGCAACGGCGTCCACCGCCTGGTCGCGCTCGTTCATCCCGATCATGCGGCCTCTCGCCGCGTCGCGGAGAAGATCGGCATGACGTTCGAAGGACTGTCGGACCGCTACGACGCCGGCGAGCCGCCCGTGGCGGTGTTCGCCGCCGAGCGCCCCTGAGCCACCGCGGGTTCACCGGGGCTGTTCCGGCCATCGATGCCTGACCGGGTTGCCACCGTCTGTTGCCGTCGAGCCGGGGCGGTAAACCAGTTCGGGGGCAGAATCAGCCGAAAGAGTGTTCGCGCTCGTAATACGACGATGGCACCCTTTTCCGATGACTGGATTTCTGAGCCGCGCGCAGCGGCGCGGCATGTGGGCCGCGTTCCTGCTGATGGCAGCGTATGCGCCGTTCACCGCGTGGCTGTCCGACGACGACACCTGGTTCCTGAGCATCGTCGTCGCGGGCCTGGTCGCCACCGTGCTGATCGCCGACGACCACGAGCGCACCTCCCGCCGCGCCAGCCGCGACTGACGCCGGGATTCGACGGCACTCGGTCGTCATGACGCTGGGGCCGGGACATCGCCGTCCCGGCCCCAGCATCCACCCAGATGTGCCTTACACGGCGCTGCGACCGCGGACACCGGCGAGCAGCGCGACACCCAGCGCGGCCAGACCCACCTGGAAGAGCAGCTCGATCCAGTCGACGCCCGCGGTGACGGCAACGCCCACGGCCTGCGCGAGCGCGGTGCCGATCAGCGCGGCGACGATGCCCACCACGATCGTCAGCCAGACCGGCAGGCTCTGACGGCCCGGCACGACCAGCCGGCCGAGCGCGCCGATGATCAGACCAACGATGAGAGCCGAGATGATTCCGGCGACAGTCATGATTCCTCCCTAGCGCATGACATCCACTGCCGCCTGTCTGCCCGCCCACTCGGCCCGGCAAACCACCGCACCGTCTGATTTGCAGCAGCGAGGACGGGACCGCCGGGGTCAGCGGGCCTGGACCATGCGTACGGCGAGGTCGGCGTAGAGCGCGCCGATGTCCTCGGGGGCGCGGCGGCCGGAGGTGCGGTACCAGCGGGCCACGTCGACGGTCAGGGAGAGCAGGGCCAGGCCGGTGCCCGGGATGTCCGGCACGTCGAAGACGCCCTGCTCGACACCGTGTTCGAGGGTCGCCCGGACCACGAGGTCCATCTCGTGGCGCAGCGCGTTGATCTCGGTGAGGTGCGCCGGTTCGAGGGCGTTGAGCTCGTACGAGATGACGCGGGCCGGGGTGTGGAACAGGGCGTGCCAGGCGGCGAAGTCGCCGATGACGTCACGTAGCTGCTGCACGGGGTCGTCGCTGCGGGCGGCGGCGGCGCGCAGGGCGACCAGCGAGTGCCGGTGCCCGACCAGGCAGATGCGGTGCAGCAGCTCCTCCTTGGAGCGGTAGTGCACGTACACGCCGGCGGGGCTCATGCCGACGCGGGTGGCGATGTCGCGGGTGGTGGTGGCGTGGTAGCCGCGTTCGGCGAAGGCCTGGACGGCGGCGATGAGCAGCCGCCGGGCGGGTGCCGGGCTGACGTCGTGCCAGGCCCGCTCCAGCATCGCGACCTCGTCGAGGTCGGCGGCGGCGGTGTTCATCGGGGTCCTCCACGGCTCGGGGTGAAGCGTTGACAGCACCCTTCCATACCGGCATCCTAAGCAAGCGCTTACTTAGTTCGCCAACCTTCACCGTGGAAGGGTTATGTCATGGCCTTCGCCTCCCTGGACGACGTGCGTGCCGCCGTCGGCACCGTCGTCAACACCAGCGAATGGTTGGAGATCGATCAGAAGCGGGTCGACATGTTCGCCGAGGCCACCGGCGACCTGCAGTGGATCCACACCGACCCGGCCCGGGCCGCCGCGGGCCCGTTCGGCACCACCATCGCGCACGGCTACCTGACCCTGTCGCTGATCCCGTTCCTGGCCGGTGACGCGCTGCGGGTGCCGGGCGTGAAGATGGGCGTCAACTACGGCACCAACAAGGTGCGCTTCCCCGCTCCGGTGCCGGTCGGCTCGCGGGTGCGGGCGACGGTGAAGCTGCTGTCGGTCGACGACGTCGAGGGCGGCGTGCAGCTGACCTCGCAGGTGACCATCGAGCGCGAGGGCGGCGACAAGCCGGTCTGCGTCGCCGAGACCGTGTCGCGGATGTACCTCTGATGGCCGCGACGATGCGGGCCTGGCAGGCCGCCGCCAACGGCGAGCCCGCCGACGTGATGAGCCTGGTCGAGACCCCGGTTCCCACCCCGGGCGCGAACCAGCTGCTGGTACGCGTGCGCGCGTCCGCGCTGAACTTCCCGGACGTGCTGCTGGTCCGGGGGCAGTACCAGGTGCGCCCGCCGCTGCCGTTCACGCCCGGCGTGGAGCTGTGCGGTGTGGTCGTCGCGGTCGGGGCCGAGGTCGCCGGGTTCGCCGAGGGCGACCGGGTCATCGGCACCACGGCGCTGCCCTTCGGCGCACTGGCCGAGTATGCGCTGGTCGAGGCCGCGGACGCGTTCCCCGCCCCGGCCGCGCTGGACGACGTGCAGGCTTCGGCGATGCACATCGCGTACCAGACGGGGTGGTTCTCCCTGCACCGCCGGGCGCGGCTGCAGCCGGGTGAGACGCTGCTTATCCACGCGGGCGCGGGCGGGGTCGGCAGTGCCGCGATCCAGCTCGGCAAGGCCGCGGGCGCGACCGTGATCGCGGTCGTCGGCGGGGCCGCCAAGACCGAGGTCGCCGCGAAGCTCGGCGCGGACCTCGTGATCGACCGCCGCGAGCAGGACTTCATCGCCGCGGTGAAGGCGGCCACCGGCGGCCGTGGTGCGGACGTGGTCTTCGACCCGGTGGGCGGCGAGGCGTACACCGGTTCGGCCAAGTGTGTCGCGTTCGAGGGCCGCATCCTGGTCGTCGGCTTCGCGGGCGGCACCGTGCCGACGCCGGGACTCAACCACGCCCTGGTGAAGAACTACTCGATCGTGGGCGTGCACTGGGGGCTGTACCGGCAGCTCGATCCGGCGCTGGTCGTGCAGGCGCACGAGACGCTGTGCGGGCTGGCCGCCGACGGGATCGTGCAGCCGCTGATCGGCGGCGTGCTCGGCCTCGACGAAGCCGTGGACGGCCTGACCCGCCTCGGCGCGGGCGAGACCGTCGGCCGCCTGGTGGTGCGACCGTGAGCGAGCGCAGCGAGCGAACCAGCGGCCCCGCCTGTCACGACGGAGCCGAGCGCAGCGAGGTGACGGCGTGACGGATCCGAAGGGTCTCGACCTGTCCGCGCTGCGGTCTTTCCTGGACCGGGTGCGTCCCGGGCTGGTCAGCGGGGACCTGACCGGGGAGCTGATCCCGGGCGGTAAGTCCAATCTGACCTACCGGGTCGCCGACGACGCGCAGCGCTGGGTGGTACGACGCCCACCGCTCGGGCACGTGCTGTCCACCGCCCACGACATGTCCCGAGAGTACCGGGTGATCTCGGCGCTGGGCGGGACGCGGGTGCCGGTGCCGGGCACCGTCGCGCTGTGCGAGGACCCCGAGGTGATCGGGGCGCCGTTCTACGTGATGGAGCACGTGGACGGGACGGTGTGGCGGACCGCGGGGCAGACCGCGACGCTGGGGGCCGAGCGCGTCGGGTCGCTGTCGCTGGCGCTGATGGACGTGCTCGCCGACCTGCACGCGGTCGACCCGGCGGCGGTCGGCCTCGGCGACTTCGGCAAGCCGGAGGGATACCTGGCCCGGCAGCTGCGCCGGTGGAGCACCCAGTTGCAGCACTCGCACAACCGCGAGCTGCCCGGCCTGGCCGAGCTGCACGACGACCTGGTCGCGCGGATGCCCGCGCAGGCCGCGCAGGTGTCGATCCTGCACGGCGACTACCGGCTCGACAACTGCATCGTCGGGCCCGGCGACCAGATCGTCGCGGTGCTCGACTGGGAGATGGCCACCATCGGCGATCCGCTCGCCGACCTGGGCCTGTTCCTGTGCTACTGGCGCATGTGGACCGAACCGGTGATGGACGGCCTGTTCGGCGAGGCTCCCCCGGCGGGCGTCTTCCCGTCCGCGGCGCAGATGGCGGCCCGCTACGCCGCCCGGCGCGGCGCGGACCTGTCGGAGCTCCCGTGGTACGTCGCGTTCGCGCACTACAAGCTCGTCGGCATCCTCGAGGGCATCCACTACCGGTACCTCGCCGGGCAGACGGTCGGCGAAGGCTTCGACCGGGTCGGCGCGATGGTCCCGCATCTGATCAAGCTCGGTCACCGCACGCTGCAGGAGGCGTAAGACCATGGAATTCTCGTACGACGAGCGCACCGAGCAGCTGCGCGTGGAGCTGCTCGACTTCCTGGAGCAGCACGTGTACCCGGCCGAGGCCGTCGCCGAGCACCAGCTCGGCGAGATCGCGCCGTGGACCACGCCGCCGGTCATGGAGGAGCTGAAGACCGAGGCCCGCAAGCGGGGCCTGTGGAACCTGTTCCTCCCCCACCACCCGCTCGGCGCGGGGCTGAGCAACCTGCAGTACGCGCCGCTGGCGGAGATCACCGGTCGCAGCCCGCACCTGGCCCCGGAGTCGATCAACTGCAACGCCCCGGACACCGGCAACATGGAGGTGCTGACCATGTTCGGCACCGCCGAGCAGCAGGACCGCTGGCTCAAGCCGCTGCTCGCCGGGGAGATCCGCTCGGCGTTCTGCATGACCGAGCCCGAGGTCGCCTCCTCCGACGCCACCAACATCACCACCCGCATCGAGCGCGACGGCGACTCCTACGTCATCAACGGGCGCAAATGGTGGTCGTCGGGCGCCATGAACCCGCGCTGCGAGATCTTCATCGTGATGGGCAAGACCGACCCGTCCGCCGACCGGCACCGCCAGCAGAGCCAGATCCTGGTGCCCCGGGACACCCCCGGCATCGAGATCAAGCGCGGCATGCACGTGTTCGGCTACGACGACGGCTGGCACGGCGGCCACGCCGAGATCACCTTCACCGACGTCCGCGTGCCCGCCGCGAACCTGATCGCGGGCGAGGGCGAAGGCTTCGCGATCGCGCAGGCGCGGCTCGGCCCCGGGCGCATCCACCACTGCATGCGGCTGATCGGCATGGCCGAGCGGGCCCTGGAGCTGATGTGCCGGCGGGCCACCGAGCGGGTCGCGTTCGGCAAGCCGCTGTCGGCGCAGGGCGTCGTCGGCGAGTGGATCGCCGAGGCCCGGGTCCGCATCGAGCAGGCCCGCCTGCTGGTGCTGAAGACCGCCTGGCTGATGGACACCGTCGGTAACAAGGGCGCGCACACCGAGATCCAGGCGATCAAGATCGTCGTGCCGGAGATGGCCGGCTGGGTGATCGACAAGGCGATCCAAGTGCACGGCGGCGGCGGTGTCAGCCAGGACTTCCCGCTCGCGCACATGTGGGCCGCCGCGCGTACGCTGCGCCTGGCCGACGGCCCCGACGAGGTGCACAAGGCCTCGCTGGCCAAGCGGGAACTGCGCAAGTACAGCGCGGAGCGGAGCTGAGAGTGATCAGTGCGTACGCCGACCTCGGCGGGCCCGTGCACCACGTCGACTTCGGCGGGCCGGCCGACGCGCCGCCCGTCGTCCTGGTGCACGGGTTGGGCGGCTCGCACCTGAACTGGACACGGCTCGCGCCGCTGCTGACGCCGTACGCCCGGGTGAGTGCCCTTGATCTGGCGGGGTTCGGCCGCACGGGCGCGGCGGCCGGGCCGACCACGGTCACCGCCAACGCCGAGCTGCTGCGGCGCTACCTGACCGAAGTCGTCGGCGAGCCCGCGGTACTAGTGGGCAACTCGATGGGCGGCATGATCTCCACCCTGACCGCGGCGGCCGCCCCGGACGCTGTGCGCGGGCTGGCGCTGGTCGACCCGAGTGTGCCGCTCGCCCCGAACGTCAAGATCGATCCGGAGATCCGGCGGCTGTTCCTGGTCAACCTCATCCCGGGTGTCGCCGGCTGGGCCATGCGCCGCCGCCTGGCCACCGTGCCCGCCCGCCGGCGCATCGAGGAGACCCTCGCCCTCACCTGCGCCGACGCGTCCCGAGTGCCCGAGCAGATCATCGCCGACGCGGTCGCGCTCGACGAGGAGATGACCGCCGCCAACCCGCGCCGCGACCTCGCCTACCTCGGCGCGAGCCGCTCCCTGCTGCGCCTGCTGGCCCGCCCCGACGGCTATTGGCGCGCCATGGAGTCCCTGCGTATGCCGGTCCTGCTCACCCACGGCGTACACGACCGGCACGTCCCCATCGGCTCCGCCCGCGCCGTCGCCGCCCGCCTGCCCCACTGGACCTACGTCGAACTCGACTCCGGCCACGTCCCCCAACTCGAACACCCCCAAGAACTCGCCGACCACCTCCTCCCCTGGCTCCACACCCTGAAGTAGGAAAGGAAGGGCACCTTCACAACGTTCTGCGTTGTAGAAGGTGCCCTTCCCCACCTTGCGCGCTCTTGACCAGCGCAAAGTCGACGATCGGTAGCGGACGCGGGTCAGGCGGACAGGGCGCCGGTGATCGACAGCAGATGAAGCCTGTCATGGCTTTCACTGCCCGGGGTAGCCGTATAGACCAGCAGCGCCTGCGACTGATCGGGGTCCAGCAGCGTCTGGCAGTGCAGCTCGATCGAACCGACCTGCGGGTGCCGCAGCCGCTTGGCGACGCAGTACGGGCCTGGGACCGGGTGGGCACGCCACAGCTGCTCGAACTCCGGGCTGGTGCTCAGCAGGGAGTCGGCGATCTCCGCCGCGCGGGACTTCCTGCCGTCGCGGGTGTAGGCGCGGTGCAGGTCCGCGGCGAGCTGGCGGCTGTGCGCCGGATGGTCGTCCGGGTGGTACAGCTCCCGCGACGCCGGATCGGTGAACCACCGGTAGTGCAGGCTGCGTGCGAGCCCGGTGTGCGCCGTCTCGTCACCGAGCAGCGCGACGGCCAGGCGGGTCTGCTTGAGCGTCTCCCCGAGGTGGCTCACGACCTGCGCGGCCGCGTCGCCGAGCCCGTCGAAGATGCGCATCATGCCCGGGTTGATGTGGTCGGTGCGCAGCACGCGCTGCGGGACCGGATGCCCGCCGAGGCGGAACAGGTGGTCGCGCTCTTCCAGGGAAAGCCGCAGCCCTCGGGCGATCGCGGCCAGCATCTGCTCCGACGGGTGCGGCCCGCGCTGCTGCTCGATCCGGCTGTAGTAGTCCGTCGACATGCCGCTGAGCGCCGCGACCTCCTCACGGCGCAGCCCGCCGGTGCGCCGCCGCGGGCCGCGGGGCAGTCCGACGTCCTCCGGCTGCAGCGCCTCGCGCCTGGTCCGGAGGAACTCGGCGAGTCGATCCCGTTGCACACACCGCTCCGTTCCTCTGATCTTGCTAACAACGCCCTGGTCAGACCTGTTTCCACAGCGACGGGGCTCACACCGACGTCGGCATCGGCGAACCGATCGTGCCCCGGGTCGCCGTGCTCAGCCACGGACAGGTTGTGCCTGGTTACGGCCTCGCGACGGCAGCACAGTCGAACCCATGAACAACCCAGCACCCACCCCGATCGGCCACTGGATCGGCGGCCGCGTCGTCGCCGGCTCCGGCGAGACCATCCCCGTCACGAACCCGGCCACCGGCGAGGTCATCGCCGAGGCGCCCGCCGGCACCTCTGCGGACGTCGACCAGGCCGTCGCCGCGGCCCGAGCCGCCTTCCCCGGCTGGGCCGCCACCGACCCGGCCGAGCGGGCCGCCGCCGTGCGGCGCATCGGCGAAGGCCTGCAGGCCCGCGCCGAGGAGATCGCCGTCACGATCACCGCCGAGATGGGCTCACCGATCACCCTGTCCCGCACCGCCCAGATCGGGTTCCCGGTCGCCGTGGCGAACTCCTTCGCGGCGCTCGCCGCCGACTTCGCGTGGACCGACCAGGTCGGCAATTCCCTGATCGTGCGCGAGCCGATCGGCGTCGTCGGCGCGATCACGCCGTGGAACTTCCCGCTCCAGCAGATCGTCTCGAAGCTCGCGCCCGCCCTGGTCGCCGGCGACACGATGGTCTTCAAGCCGTCGGAGGTCGCACCGCTCACGGCACGAATCCTGGCTGAGGTCACCGCCGACGCCGGGCTGCCACCCGGCGTGTTCAACGTCGTGTACGGCACCGGCGACATCGTCGGCGAGGCGATCTCCGCGCACCCCGACATCGACATGATCTCGTTCACCGGCTCGACCCGGGCGGGACGGCGGATCTCGGCCGTCGCCGCGCAGACCGTCAAGCGGGTCGCGCTCGAACTCGGCGGCAAGGGCGCCAACGTGATCCTCGACGACGCCGATCTGGCCAAGGCCGTCGACAAGGGCCTGATGATGGTGTTCACCAACAGCGGCCAGGTCTGCGGCGCGTGGCCGCGGATGCTGGTCCCCGCGGCCCGCCACGATGAGATTGTCGCGCTGGCGATCGCGACGGCGGCGCAGTACACCGTGGGCGATCCGACCGACGCGGCCACCCGGCTCGGGCCGATGGTCTCCGAGGAGCACCGGCGCAAGGTCGACGGGTACATCGAGCGCGGCATCGCCGACGGCGCGACGCTGGTGTTCGGCGGCCCGGGGCGGCCCGACGGCCTCGACGGCGCGTACGTCCGGCCGACGATCTTCGCCAACGTCGACCCGGACTCCGCCATCGCCCAGGAGGAGATCTTCGGCCCGGTGCTCACGATCATCCCGTACACCGACGACGACCACGCCGTGGCCATCGCCAACAGCACCATGTACGGCCTGACCAGCGGCGTCTTTGGGGAACCAGAGCACGCCCTGGCCGTGGCCCGCAGGCTGCGCGCCGGTCAGGTCGACATCAACGGCGCACCGTGGAACGCGCTCGCCCCGTTCGGCGGCTACCGCCAGTCCGGCAACGGCCGCGAATTCGGCCGATCCGGACTGGAGGAGTTCCTGGAAACCAAGTCCATCCAGCGCTGATCGAGGCGAACTGTTCCCGTCCCGAACGAGCATGATCGCTGTTTCCGGTCACATTGTGTGGTCTGACCTCACTTGATGACCGGAAACAGCGATCATGCGAAAGACGGTGCCGCTGCGCCCCAACATCGACGCGGCGACATACGCACCGCGCCATCCGGTCGATGGCGCGGTGCCCGAACATCCGCCCTAGAGCATCTCGGCGAGGAACTCGGCGAGTTTGGCTTCGGCCTCGGGCGAGCCCGGCCGCAGGTGCTCGTGTGCCTCGCCCTGTTTGTGGCCCTGTTCCAGCCACTTCATGAAGTCCCGCCGCATCTGCGGGTCCTTCAGCTTGTTCTTGAGCCACCCGGAGTCCTCCAGTTCGGCCTTGTTGGCGTCGCTGATGCGCTCCTGGCGCGGCGGCGGGTCGTCCTGGCCGTACTTCTCCTCCCAGTAGTCGTCGCCGCGGCCGCCGCTGCCGTTGCCGCTCATCATCGCGGCGAGGATCGCCAGCGCCCCGGCCCCGGCAAGGGTGGCCAGGAAGTCGGCCGCGGCGGCGGTGAGCACGAGCTGGAAGCCACCGCCGGCCAGCGCCGCCAGGCCGAACGGCGGGAACCAGATCATGGCCATCATCGCCAGCAGCAGCGAGGCCAGGAACAGGGTCTGGCTGATCGCGTCGAGGATGTGCGAGGTGAGGATCGGCTGGTCGGGCCCGCCCGCGGCCAGCCCGAGGACGAGACTGCCGACACCCGCGGCGATGCTGCCGACACCGGTGAGCAGGCGCAGTTCGGCGCGTACGGCGGCGTCGGCGGCAGGGGCGGCCAGCAGCGGGCGCAGCCGCCGGGCGGTGGCGTACAGCTGCCAGCCGAGCCATCCGAGTCCGGCCACGGAGAAGAGCAGCACGAGCGGGAACACCCACGGCTTCGCCAGCAGGCCCTGCACGCCGGAGAAGGTGGGCAGGCTGCCGGGCAGGAAGTACAGCACGGCGGGCACGAGCAGGGCCGCCCATACCAGCAGCGGCAGCCAGGGTTTGATACCGCGCGGCGCGGTGGCCCCTTCGCGGCGGCGCAGGCCGGTCCCCCGCCACGCCTGCGCGTCGGTGGCGTCGAGGGCTGCGGTCGCCTGGGCCACGGCCTGGCGCATCGGGTCGTCGGGGGCGGCCCGGTCGTGGCCGAACAGGGCGGCGCGGCGGGTCAGCGCGTACGTCCAGGTGAGGTAGGGGGTCCAGGGCAGGCCGGCGAAGGCGTGGCCGCCGAGGGCGGCGATCGCGGGGCGGCCCGCCTGCTCGGACGCGGTGAGCGTGTCGGGCCAGGCGCGCTTGCCCGCGAGCAGGGTGCGCCGGTCCAGGAACGTCGCGGCGGCCAGCGCGAGCAGCGGGTACAGCCACAGGGCGTGGCGCAGGAACGCCAGTGGGGTGGCGAGCGCGTTGATGACGCCCGCGCCGTCGGGGTCGGCGACCTCGTGGTTGTACGCGGCGTGGTCGAGCCACGGGAACAGCAGCAGCGCGGCACCGGCCAGGCGCTGCAGGGCGCTGCCGCGGATCACCAGGCCGAGGCCGAGACCGGCCAGGGCACTCCAGACCAGGTGCAGGCTGACGTCGGGGCTGGGCGTGTCCGTGGAGAACGCGTCGATGTACGACACCGGGGTCGGCAGCCAGGAGGTGACCAGGTCGGGCAGGCCCCAGATCTGCACGAAGCTGAACCCCTGCATCCTGGACCAGCCTTCGAACGGCCCGCCGCCGGTGATCGCCGCCGCCTCGTCGGCGTGGCGCAGCAATTGCTCGACGAGCCCGAATCCCGCCCCGCCGGCCGCGCCGAGCAGCAGGAAGTCGGTCAGACCCCACTGCGCGCGCACCTTGCGGTGCAGCAGGGCGAGCAGCGCGAACGGGGCGACCTTGGCCAGCTCCTCGATGAGCGGGTCGACGGTGTAGCTGGCGGTGCGGACTATCTCGGGCAGCGGGTCGCCGCTGAGGGCGGACATGCCGCGGGTGTAGAGCAGCTGCAGGCCGAGGGCGAGCATGCCGGCACCGTAGAGCCCGGCGACGACGCCGAGGATCAGCAGCGGCATCCGCACCGTACGGGTCGCGGAGGCGAGCATCGTCAGCTGCCATACGCCGTAGCAGGCGGCGAACATCATCAGGACCGTCACGCCGCGCACGGTAGCGGACATCGACTACCCCCACTGTCCGGAACCTCACAGCGGGGTCGTCGGTGAGCCGATCCCCCGTTCGTGTCCCCGGTCGGGAATCCGGCTCACCCGAGCTCGGCTGACTCCGCCGGGCTTACGCTCGGCCGCACTCCATCGGGCACAGGGATGTCCGGTCGTCCGGCTCGTGAGGCGGTGTGACGGTGGCACTCGATGAGACACAGGTCTTCAAGTTCCTCGCCCTGCGGGCGCCGGAGCGGCCGCTGGGCGGGACACCGCCCGACCGGTTCATCCGCGACCCTCGGTCGCTGTCGCGGGAGGGCCGCGGCCGGCTGACGGAACTGGCCCAGCGGCTCGCCGTCGAGCCCGAGGCGGTGCAGGCCTGGCGGCAGCTGGACCTGTCCGCCGTGGACGAGGTGGCGGCGGCCCGGCCACGGCTGCTCGACGCGTACCGGGCGGCGAGCGGCGACCCGGGTGACGGCGTGGCGGCGGCCCGCGCGGCGGGCGTGCCGCAGCCGGCGCTGGATCGCGAGGAGCGGCTGCTCGGCGAGGTCTGGGACGCGGTGCACACCGCCTACATGACGGGCTCCGGGGCGGGGCCGCGGCTGGACGCGCCGGTGCAGGCGCTGCGGGTGCTGCATTTCGTCGCGTCGCTGGCGAGCGAGCCGCGCCCGACACCGGCGCGGGCCGTGGCGTTGCTGGAGGCGACCCCGCTGGTGCCGGTGGTCCTGCGCGACGCCGTGGCCGAGTACCGGACGACCGCCAGCGCCCGCGCCGACGTCGACGAGTCGCCGATCCGCTCCGAGGCGATCACCCGGCTGATCCAGGATCGGGCCGCCGCCCAGCGCCTGCTGGACCGGGTGCAGCGGGCCCGGCCGGCGGCCGCCCGGTTCGAGCAGGGCCCGGCCGGGCAGCGGATCGCGGTGGCGCTGGACACTATGCCCCGGCCGCTGGCCGAACTCACCGACGACGCCGAGGTGGCGCTGCGCGACCGGCTCGGCCTCACCGCGCAGGCGTCGGTGCCCGAGGCGGTGCTCGCGCTGCGCGGGCATCTGTCCGGCCTGGACACACGCGCGTGGGAGCTGCGCACCGACTCCCGGTTCACCACCGCGCTGGCCGCCCACGACGGCGTGGACGACATCCGCCGCAGGCTGCCGGCCGCCAAGCCCGACCCGGGCACCGCCATGGACGAGAACGTGATCGGCCGGATCCATCCGCTCGGCATCGGCGACCTGAAGGTGGTCAAGCAGCGGCTGCTGCGCTACGAGGCCGGCGAGGTCGCGCACATCGAGTCGGTGCTGCGGGGCGAGGCCAAGGAGCGGCGGTTCAGGACCCTGCACCGGACCGAGAACACGTTCTTCACGGCCGAGGAGGAGACCCGCGACACCGAACGCGACACCCAGTCCACGGAGCGGTTCGAGGTGAAGCGCGAGGCCGAGCAGACCGTCAAGGAGGACATGAGCGTCAAGGCGGGGCTGTCGGTGACCGGCACGTTCGGCCCGGTCGTCACCACCGCCACCGGGGAGTTCGCGTACTCGACGGCCAAGCAGGAGTCGACGCGCAGCAGCGCCAACTACGCCCGCGAGATCGTCGACCGGTCGGTGAGCAAGGTGCAGACGAAGGTGCGCACGGAGCGGACCGTCAAGACCGTCGACGAGGTCGAGGAGATCAACGACCACCGGCTGGACAACGTCAGCGGCGCCGAGCACATCAGCGGGGTGTACCGGTGGGTCGACAAGCGCTACCGGGCCCAGGTGTACAACTACGGCCGGCGGCTGATGTTCGAGTTCGTGGTACCCGAACCGGCCGCGTTCTACCGCGCCGCCCGCACCGCGGCGGCGATCGCCCCGCGGCACGCCACGCCGCCGGAGCCGTTCGTCAACCTGTACGGCGTGCCGCTGACCCCGCGTGACATCACCGAGGCCAACTACGCGACCATCGCGGCCACCTGGGGCGCGAAGGTGTCCCCGCCGCCACCCGAGTACACGTACGCGCACCTGGCACTGGCCAAGGACAGCGTCGAGATCGCGAAGGCGATCGGGGTCGCCGACGAGAAGTTCGTCATCCCCGAGGGCTACGAGCTGCTGTACTACAGCCTCGCCGTGTCCTTCGTCGGCAAGAACAACCCCGGTTTCGTCGTGCACGTCGGCCGCGACCGGTACGAGCTGCACAACAGCAACGCCAACAACGCCACCGAGCAGGCGTACCTGTACGGCGACCTGTTCGGGCGACCCGAGGAGATCACTTCGTTCGTCGGCAGTGTCCCGGTCAGCGTGACCGGCTACGACGTGCTCGGCTACGCGGCCAACTTCAACGGCTACTGCCGGCGGCTCACCACCACGCTCGACAAGTGGCGGCTCGCCACCTACGCGGTGATCTACGACGCGTACCAGGTGCTGCAGGCGGCGTACGACCAGAAGGTCGCCCAGGCCGAGGCCGCCGCCGGGATCGTGATCAGCGGGCAGAACCCCGCGCTCAACAAGCAGGTCCAGCAGACGGAGCTGAAGAAGCTCTGCCTGACCCTGCTCACCGGCGAGCACTTCGGCCGCTACCACGCGGTCACCGACCCGCCCGACAAACCCGCGCAGCACCCCGAGGTCCGCATCGACGAGGCGCTGCGCAACGGCCCGATCATCCAGTTCCTGGAGCAGGCCTTCGAGTGGGAGCAGATGACCTACCTGTACTACCCGTACTTCTGGGGCGACAAGCGGCGCTGGGTGGAGGTGCTGCACCAGTCCGACACCGACCCGGTGTTCGCCCAGTTCCTCACCGCGGGAGCGGCCCGGGTGCTGGTGCCGGTGCCGATGGCGTACGCCGACGCGGTCCTGTTCATGCTCAACTGGCCGGAGCCGGATCTCGCCAAACGCGTGTGGCGCGGCGGCGAGCCGGTGCCCTACGACGACCTGATGTACACCTCCATCGTCGACGAGATCAAAGGCCAGACCGACGACCTCGCCGGGGCGACGCCCGAGGGCGACCCGTGGGACTACACCGTGCCCACCACCTTGGTATGGCTGCAGCCTGGCCCCGACCTGCCCGTGTTCGAGTGACGGGCGGCGACGATGACTGGTCTCACGCCGGTGCTGATCTGCCCCGGCATCGGCAAGGACACCCGCCCGGCGGGGGTCGTGTACGGCACCGAGCCCAAGGCGCAGCCCGGCCCGGTCCGCCCGGACGAGCGCCGGATCATGGAATGGCAGTGGGCGCAGGGGGCCATGTTCGCCCACTACTACGCCGACTTCCTACGCACCCACCCGACGTTCGGGTTCGTGCTGGCCGAGGCGGCCTACGCCAGCCTGCTCACCGGCGTCGACGCGGTGGACGTCATGTTCGGGGAACTGGCGCAGGACTTCCGCCGCGACCACAAGGCCCGGGGGCTGCTGCGCCCTGACATCCTCGGCGTGTCCGTCACCCCGCACGCCAACCGCTACCGGGTCGACGTGGAGATCCTGGAGGTCACCACCCTGACGCAGGCGCAGAAGACGCACCGCGAGGACGTGCTCTACAAGCTCGGCAAGCTGCGCGAGGTCCTCACCGCCCGCGACTTCCTGATCCGCCAGACACTCTCGGCGCAGAAGCTCGAATTCTCCATCGGACCGTCGCCGTGGCGGCCGGTCGAGTACTGGAAACGTATCGTGGTGCTGCCGCTACGGCCGCGCGAGGACGGCAAACGGTGCGTCGAGTGGATCTGCTTCCAGCCGACCTTCATCGAGGGCAACCCGCTCGGCCTGCTGCTCTACGAGATCCACTCCATCCCGCTGGAGGACAGCCGGATACCCAAGCCGGTGCTGGACAAGCTGGCCGAGCAGGAGCGCGACGAACGGCAGCGCCAGGCGGTCCCGTACGGGCAGACGCTCACGCCGTGGCTCACCCCGCAGTACCTGAACAACCGGCTGCTGGACCGGCAGCAGATGGAGGCGCTCGCCATCGCGTCCGGCGTCGGCATGCTCGCCGTGCTGGGCATCTTCGCCATCGAAGCGGTCGCAGGCATGGCTTTCCTGCAGGTGGCGAGCCAGGCCTGCACGGTGGCCCCGGAAGGCCCAGGCATCGTCCGGATCGCGCCGCAGGTGCTCAGGCTCCTGGCCGACGCCCTGCGAAGCACCATGCAGACCGCCAACCAGTGGTACACCGTGCTCGGCGGCCGGCTCGCCGTGCCCGCGCCCTGACCGGGGGCCGTCAGGCCTCCTCCCAGTCGAGGCGGCCCTCGTGCACCGAGCGGCGGGACTTCAGGAACGGGCTGCCGTAGCGCATCGCCTCGTACGAGCGCGACAGCAGCGCGCCGAGGTCCGGCCAGGTCTTCGGGGCATCGCGGGACTCCTCCGCGGACATGATCGTGACATGGCCGTGGGTGTCGCGGTCGCTGTGGTCCACGGCCAGGCACGAACCGCGCCTGCCGGACGCGACCGGCAGCCACTGCCGATGCCAGGTGTGCCAGTGCCGGTCGGCGTCCGCCGTGATGCGCCGCCGCGATACCGCGATCATGTCGGCGGCACCGAGGAACGCGAACCCCGGCGCGAGACAGAACGCCGGGGTGGCCGCGCCCGCGCCGTTGTGCCAGTTCAGCAGTTCCTCGACCTCTTTGATCAGGTCCACGCCCAGCTGCGCGCGCACGGCCGCGAGCTGGTCGCGGGTGGCCGGCGGCGGCAGGTCGCGCAGGGTCAGCGGCGCGTGTTCGGCCAGCCAGCCGTCGATCGCCGCGAGGGTGGAGGAGAACGGCATGAGGCATTCAAGCACTTCGGGGCCGAGCTGCCTGTCCCCCGTACGCCCGAGGCTCTGCCGGGTTGGGCGATTGCGGACGACTGTCCACTTCGGTCAGATGTGTAGGGCGATGTCGCAGGCGAGCACTATGATCGGCGGCTGTGACCGACACCGCGCCGAAGACCTCTGCCGCCCCCGTTCGCGTGCTGCTCGGCCTGCTCGCCGTCGTTCCGGCGCTCGTGCTGCTGATCAGCGGGTATGCCGTGCCGACTGTGCGGACCGTGCTGGCCAGCTTCACCGACGTGGACATGCTGCGCGAGGACTCGGATCCGGTCGGGCTCGACAACTACTCGGCCACGTTCTCCGACTTCGCGGGCTCGCTGGTCTGGCCGCTGGTTTTCGCCGTGCTGGTGACGCTCACGGCGGTCGGCGCGGGCGGCGCGCTGGCCTACTTCGCCGCACGCGCAGGCCGGGCCGGCCGGTGGACGGCCCGGATCGCGTTCGCGCTGCCGATGGCCGCCCTCGCCGGTTCCGGAGCGGCCCTCGCCTGGGTGATCACGTTCGACGAGCCGGGCGGGCTGAACCCGATGCTGGCCCAGTACCTCACCTTCTTCGGGCTCGTCGTCGGCCTCGGCGCGACCGCGTACCTGCTGGTGTTCCGCCGCTCGACCCGCCCGCGCGACGCCGTGCCCGGCGTGCTGCTGGTCACCGGCGTCATCGCCGCCTCGGCGCTGGCGGTCGGCCTGCAGGCGTTCGGCTTCCCCTACCTGCTGGGCCGGCTCCCCGACGGGCCGCGCCACGCGTCGCCGTCGGTGCTCATCTTCGACAACGCGTACCGGACCTTCCGGGTGGGCATCGCCTCGGCCGACGCGGTCCTGCTGTGGCTGGTGCTGGGCGTGCTCGGCATCGGCATCGGGCTGTGGCTGGTCCTGGCCCGCGCCCAGGTGGTCACCGTGGACCAGCCCGCCGGCGAGACGGCTCCGGCCGGCAACGCCGGGTGGCGCGCGGCCGCCGCCGTCGTCACCGGCGTCCTGCTGCTGCTCGGCCTGGCCGGGCTCACCCCGTGGCTGCTGAACTCGGTGAGTTTCGGCACCGAGGCCGTCATCGGAAGCGTCTTCACGCACCTGTCCTACACCTGGCTGCCGCCGCTGATCTCGACCGTCGTCGGGGTGCTCGCCGCGGCGCTGGCCGGATACGGCATCGGCGCGCTGCGGCCGCTCGGCGACCGCAGCGAACTGCTGCTGCTGCCGTTCGCGCCGTGGCTGTTCGTGGGACTCGCCGGGCTCGCCCCGGACGCCTGGATGCACCGCACCGAGGACGGCAGCGAGTTCCTGTTCCTGATCCCGCCCGCCTCGCTGACCATCCCGGTGCTGTTCGGGTCCGCGCTGCTGTTCCGGGGAGTCCGGTGGACCCTGGCGCTGCCCGTCGTCGGGCTGGCGGGCCTGGTGACGTGGATCGTCCAGGCGCAGGACACCCTGTGGCCGCTCATCGCGGGCTTCCGGCCCGACAGCGCCCCGATGCAGGTCGTCGTGATGCAGGCGATCACGAGTTTCGGCTACACCGGCGAGGATGGCGGCATCCCGACCGGCTGGCTGTATCCGCTGCCGGTCTGCCTGCTCGTCGCGGCCGTGATCGGCGCTGTGCAGGTCCTGGTACTGGATCGGCTCGCGCTGCGCACCGGCCGGACCGCCGACGCCGACCCGGTGCCCACTACCGGGGAGGCCTTCGGCGAGCGGTGACGTCGGATCGCTACTGGCCGGCCGGACGCCGCAGCCCGAGACGAACAAGCAGCAGACCGACGACCGCGGTGATCGGGCCGATGATCGCCCAGATCTTCTGGCCGTTCATGCCACCCGACTGGCCGAGCAGGTCCAGGCCCTGCAGGGTCCAGACGATCCCGGACAGCAGCAGCAGCACTCCGAGCACCAGCCACACCCAGCGCATGACCACTCCTACCCGTCGACGAGCGAACGAGCGTTCATCCTCGCACGGCTCCGGCGGAGATCAAACAGCATCGGCGAACCGCGACACCGGTATCCGATGCCGGTCCAGCGAGCGATACATCTTTTTTGATGTGGGCACATCAAAAAAGATGTATCCGCGCGCAGACACCATCGCGCAATGCCCGCCGAAGTACGCGACCCGGTCCCTGCGTTCCTCGATTTCTGGCAGCGGACCGCGGACGCCTCCGCTGAGCGGCAGCTCGCCGGGTGCGCCGAAAGCTAGCCGACGTGCTGCACCTGCGGCAGGGACTGCTGCAGTTCGGCGCGGATCGCCGGGGTGAGCACCTCGCCTGCCTGCTTGCACAGCTTGGCCATCTCGTAGCCGGCCACGCCCACGTCGGCCCCGGCGGCGGTCAGCGAGGCCAGGATCGAGCCGTCGCGGATCGGCATCACCAGCAGGAAGCCGCGGCCCATCTCGACCACGGTCTGGCGCACCGAGTCGCCGTCGAACAGACCCGCCGCGCTCTTGGTCACGCTGACCAGGCTCGACGTGACCGCCGCGAACTGGTCGGCGCTGTCGCGCGGCAGCCGGTCCGAGGCGGCCACGAGCAGGCCGTCCGACGAGACGACCACGGTGTGCACGACACCGGCCACGCGTTCGGCGAATCCGTTGATGAGCCAGTTGAAGTCACGCGCCGCTGCGCTGATCGCCATTTGCGTCCACTCTCCTGTCACTTGCCGGCCGGCTGGGTCAGCTGCCGCTCCGCCTCGGTCCGCCCCTCGGCGTCGTCATGTTCCGGCTCAGGCCCGGTCGGGGCCGTTGGCTCGGTCGGTGCTGGTTGCTCGGTCACCGCCGGTGACTCAGGCGCCGTGGCCGACTCTGGCGCCGTCGCCGGCTCGGGTGCCGTGGTCGCCTCGGGTGCCGTGGTCGCCTCGGGTGACGTCCGGGGTGCGGGCACCGCCGACGGGACCGGGTCCGAGCCGGCGGCGTCTTCGGCCTCGGCACGCCGAACTCCCGCGTAGAGCCTGGTCAGCGTGTCGCCGAGCGCGTCCGGGTCGGCCTCGTAGCGGGTGCTCACGGCCTGGGCCGCCTGCGGCACGGATCGGCGGGTGCGGGCGGGCAACCCGGCCTTGGTCAGCGCGGGCGGCTGCGGCGCGGATTCGGCCGCGGGCGCGGCATCGATCTGCGCGTCGGCGTCGCGGTTCCACCAGATGCTCGGCGTCCGCCGCTCCGGCGCGAGCACGTCCTCCGACCTGGTCGGCACGCGGCGGCGCAGGCTGGACAGGGCGGCCTCGCCGGTCTCGGCCTCCGGCGGCGTGATCCCGGGCTCGTCGGCGGGCGCGGGCGCGATGAGCGCCTCGGGCAGCAGCACGCGCACGGTGACCCCGCGGATGCCCGAGGTCAGCTGCACGGTGATGCCGTGCCGCCGGGCCAGGTGTCCGACCACGACCAGGCCCATCCGTTCGGCCGCCGAGGTGTCGATGCTGACAGGTTCGGACACCTGCTGGTTGGCCTCGACGAGCAGCTGCGCGGACATGCCGATGCCGTCGTCGGCGACGACCAGCTCGGCCGAGCCGTCGGCGAGCGCCTGGCCGCGCACCTGCACGGTGGTGTCGGGCGGGGAGAAGGCGGTGCCGTTCTCCAGCAGCTCGGCGAGCAGGTTGACGACGTCGGCGACGGCATGGCCGACGACGAAGACCCCGTCGGGGGTGTCGTGGTGGACCCGCTGGTAGTGCTCGACCTCGGCGGTTGCCGCGAGCACGATCGTGTTGAGGTCCTTCGGCCGGTTCCAGTGCCGGGCGGTGTCACCGCCGGCGAGCACGAGCAGGTTCTCGTCGTTGCGACGCAGGCGGGCCGCGAGGTGGTCCAGGCGGAACAGGTTGCCGAGCTTGTCCGGGTCGACCTCGGCCGACTCCATGGTGTCGAGCAGTTGCAGCTGCCGCTCGACCAGGGTCTGACTGCGCCGGGACAGCTTGATGAAGATCTCGTTGACGTTGCGCCGCATGCTGGCCTGCTCGGCGGCCAGGCGCACCGCGCTCAGGTGTACGGCGGTGAACGCCTCGGCTACCTCGGCTACCTCGTCCTGCGAGCCGACCACGATCGGCTCGACGTGCACCGGCGGCGCGACGGTCGGGGCCAGCCGGAGCTGCTCGATGACGCCGGGCAGCGCGACCTCGGCGACGACCAGCGCCTGGGCCCGCAGCGAGCGCAGTGTCGAGGCCATGTTGCGGCCGATCACGATGGACATGAGCAGCGCGGCGAGCAGCAGCACGATGGTGACCAGCGAACCGAGAAGGGTGGTCAGCCACTGACTGCCGCTGGCCGCGGCGACCGCTTCGGACGCGCCGGCCAGCAGGTCCTGCTCGACGGTGCGCAGCTGTTCGAGTTCGGTGGTGCTGGCCGACCACCACTGCTGCGGGTCGACACCGGCTTCGGGGTCGGCGGCGACGATCGTCTCGGCGAGGCGGTTGGCATTGCGCACGGCCTGGCCGGCGACGACGTCTTCGAACCGGGCGACCTGCGCGGGGTCGGCGTCGGCGCGGAAGGCCGCCAGCGCGGCCTGCCGCTGGGCGCGGGCCTGCGCGATGCGGGTGCCGGGCGCGGACTCGAAGGCAGCGCCGTAGCAGAGCATGTACAACCGGCCGCGGATCTGCGCGGTGAGTTCCTTGGCGAGGGCGAGGTTGCTGAAGCCGCGCACCAGGCGGCCCAGCGCGGCGTCACCGCCGACGTCGGCGGGGGTCGGCAGCAGCGCGTGCAGCGAGGCGATGACGCCGGAGTAGGCGTCGAAGGCGGCCTGGGCGCGCAGCCAGCCACCGGCGACCCCGGCGCGCAGCCGGGCGACCTCGTCGAGCCGGTCCTGGGCGGTCCGGTAGGGCACGGCCAGCGCGGCTTCGGCGGCCAGTTCCGCGGCGGCCGAACGCCAGCGGGCCGCGGCGCGGTCCACCGCGGTGCGCTCGGGGGCCAGGCCGGAGACGTCCCGGGCCGGGGAGCCGCCCGCCGACAGCGAGACCAGCATGCCGACGGTGCGGTCGCGTTCGTTCTGCAGCTCGTGGACCAGGGTGGTGATCTCGTCGCCGAGGGACACCTGGTGGGAGAAGGCGTCGAGATCGGTGGCGGTGCGTACGGAGTCGGAGATCTGCACACCGGCGACCGCCAGGAAGCCCAGCAGCGGCACGGTGAGCACCGCGGCGAGCTTGGTCGGCACCCGCCAGAGCCGCGTACGCAGCGGCGATGAGCGGCGGTGGGCCCCGGTCGCCCGCCCGCTGCGACGCCCTTGATCCGTCACCGGACGACCTCCGTACACTTTGCTCAGTCCACATCAGAGTGATCTAGGTCTTGCTGCGTACATCTAACCGTCGGCTGTGACGCCGCAGCAAGAGGATCCGGGATGAACTTATTTAACGGAACACATACGACGCCAGGGCTTGAAACTCTCAGGCGCGCACGAAAAGATACCCCGGTCCACGATCATCGGCACCGGCTGGTTTCCACATCGGAGCGTGTTTCCATGAATCCGCTGCGCCTGGCGTGCTGCCTGGCCTCGGTCGCCCTGCTGATCGCCGGGTGCACGTCCACCCCGGACAGCCCGCAGCCGCTGGCGGTCGGTGTGCTGGCGCCGCTCAGCGGCCCCGACGCGAGCTGGGGCGTCGACGCCGTGAACGGGGCGCGGCTGGCCGTCGACATCGTCAACGACGCCCACCCCGACCTGCCACTGCCGCTGGCGGCGGGCACCGGCCTGCCGGGCCGGCGCGGCGCGCGGCTGAGCCTGGCCGCCCGGGACACCGCCGGGCATGCCGAGACCATGTCTGCGGCGATGACCGTGCTCGCCGAGCAGGAGCATGTGGCCGGGCTGGTGCTGGCGGAGTCCGCCGACATCGCCGAGTCCGCCGCCAGCCAGGCGCAGCGCCTGCGGGTGCCGCTGCTCGACGCGCGCACCAGCGACGACTACCTCACCGAACTCGGCATCGACTGGTACTTCCGGATCGGCCCCAGTGACAGCCGGCTCACCGAGGCCGCGTTCGCGCTGCTGGCCCGGCGCGGGGCCGGATCGGGCGGGATCACCCTGATCACCGAGTCCGGGCGGGGCGGCTCCTCGGCGGCCGTGACGAGCCTGCGGGAGCTGGCCCGCCGCGCGGGTGTCCCGGTCACCGCGTCGCTGACGATCAAGGAAGGCGCGACTGACGCGGAGCGGCTGCGGGACCCGCTCGCCGAGAAACCTGAGAACACGGTCGTCGCGTGGACGCAGACCGCGGCCGGGGCGCGCGCCGTCGCCGACGCCGTCGGCGAGACCAAGGGGCGTCCGACGCTGGTCGGCCTCGGCCAGGGCTTCCGGTCGCTGGAACGGCCCGACAGCGGAGCCGCGCTGCTGCGGGCGGTGCCGTGGTCGGCCGACCTCGCCCAGCGCGACCCGACCGCCCGGCTCGTCGCCGAGCTGTACGAGCGGCGCAACGGCAAACCCATGAGCGCGGTCGCCGCCGACGCGTTCACCGCGACGATGGCCCTGGCCTCGGCCGTGGACGCGGCCGGTTCGGCCGACCCGGCCGCGATCCGGACCGCGCTGCGCCGCACGTCGCTGTCCGCCGTACAGCTGATCATGCCGTGGGACGGGGTGCGTTTCGGCGACGACGGGCAGAACCAGTTCGCCGCCGCCGTCGTCGAGCAGTGGCAGGACCGCGCCTACCGGCTGGTGTACCCGATCGAGCTGGCCTCGACCCGGCCCCGGTGGAGCAGCCCGGAGCCGAAGCCGTGACCGGCCTGCCCCTGCTGCTGCGGGACGCGTTGCTCACCGACGGACGCCGCGTCGACGTGCGGGTTCACGGCGCGACGATCGAACGCGTCGAGCCGGCCGGGACCGTTGACACCGCCGGCACGCAGGTCGTCGAGCTGGACGGTCAGTTGCTGCTGCCCGCCCCGATGGAGATCCACGCCCATCTGGACAAGGCGCTGAGCGCCGACGCCGTGCCCAACCCGGCCGGGGACCTGTTCGGCGCGGTCACCGCCTGGCTGGCGTACCGGCCGTCGCTGACCCGCGAGCAGGTCGAGCGCTCGTCCCGCGCGGCCCTGGACGGCTACCTCGGCCACGGCGCGACCGCCGTGCGCACCCACGCTGACCTCGGCGAGGGAATCGGCCTGCGGGCGCTGCAGGCGGTGCTCGCGGTGCGGGACGCGGCCGCCGGGCGCTGCGCCGTGCAGGTCACCGCGTTCGCGGCCGTGCCGCTGACCGGCGAGGCCGGGGCCGCCAACCGCGCGCTGCTGGCCGAGGCGCTGGCGGCGGGCGCGGACGCGGTCGGGGCGTGCCCGGGGCTCGACCCCGACCCGGCCGGCTGCATCGCGATCTGCCTCGACCTGGCGGCCCGGCACGGTGTCCCGCTGGACCTGCACATCGACGAATGGCTGCACCCCGAGCCGTGCTCGCTGGAACTGCTGGCCGACGCGGTCACCGCGACCGGTTTCCCGCACGGTGTGCTCGCCGGGCACTGCGTCAGCCTCGGCATGATGGACCCCGAGCGGGCCGGGCCGCTCGCCGACAAGGTCGCCCGCGCCGGGATCGCCGTGGCCTGCCTGCCGCAGACCAACCTGTACCTGCAGGGACGTGACCACGACCGGGCCGTGCCGCGCGGGCTGACCGCGCTGCGCACGCTGCGCGCCGCGGGCGTGACGGTCGCCGCGGGCGGCGACAACCTGCAGGACCCGTTCCAGATCCTCGGCCGCGGCGACCCCCTGGAGACGGCAGCGCTGCTGGTGCTGGCCGGCCACGACACCCCCGAGACCGCGTACGACGCGGTCAGCGCCCAGGCCCGGCGCGCCGCCGGGCTGCCTCCCGTCGCCGTCGCCCCGGGTTCACCGGCCGAACTGCTGGCCGTACGGGCGGGTTCGCTGCGCGAAGCGCTGGCCACCACCACCGCCCACCGGCTGGTGGTCCACGGCGGGCGGATCGTCGCCCGCACCACGGTCACCCGGCACCACCCGGACGACCACGAGGCACAGATAAGCCCTGCACAGATAGGACGTACCGCGTGACCGACGACGGCATCCCCGCCCTGACGATGGAGGCGGTCGGCGTGCGATATCCCGGCGGCACCCTCGCCCTCGACGGGGTGACCCTGCACCTGGCCGCCGGCGAGTTCACCGCCGTGGTCGGGCCCTCCGGCTGCGGCAAGAGCACCCTGCTGCGGCTGGCCGCCGGGCTGCTCGCACCGACCACGGGCACGGTCGCCCGCGCCAGCGAGCGGCTCGGCTTCGTGTTCCAGGACCCGACCCTGCTGCCCTGGCGCAGCGTACGGCGCAACGTCGAACTGGCCGGTGAACTGACCGGTGTGCCCGCCGGCGAGCGCCGCGAACGAGCCGAGGACGCGTTGCGCCGAGTCGGGCTGTCGCACGTCGCCGAAGCGCTGCCCGGCACCCTGTCCGGCGGCATGCGGATGCGGGTCTCGCTGGCCCGCACCCTGACCGGCCGGCCCGACCTGATGCTGTTCGACGAGCCGTTCGGCTCGGTCGACGAGATCACCCGCGGCCGGCTCGGCGACGACCTGCAGGAGCTGTTCGCCGCTGACGCGTTCGCGGGCCTGCTGGTCACCCACTCCGTCGCCGAGGCCGTCTACCTGTCGCAGCGGGTGCTGGTGATGGCCGACCGCCCGGGTCGGCTGGTCGGCGAGGTGGCGGTGCCGCTGCCGTACCCCCGCCTGCCCGAGGTGCGCTTCTCCCCCGCCTTCACCGAGCTGACCTCGCAGGTGACCGCCCTGCTGCAGGGCGGCGCCGCCGACCGGATCGAGGTCGCCGCATGACCCGGCAGTCCCGCCTGGCCAGGCAGTCCCGGCGGCTCGTGCCGCCCACGGCGGTGGCCGCCATCGTGCTGGCCGCCTGGTACTTCGGCAGCTACGTGCTGATCGACGCCGACCGGCGCTTCCTGCTGCCCGCGCCGCACGAGGTCGTCAAGGTCGGCTTCCTGGACCCCGTCAACCTCGCCGAACTGCTGGCCGGGCTGCGGCTGTCGGCCGAGGTAGCGGTGACCGGACTGATCTGCGCCGCGGTGCTCGGCCTGGCGCTGGCGATCCTGATGAGCCAGGCCCGCTGGGTGGAGCGCTCGCTGTATCCGTACGCGGTGGCGCTGCAGACCGTGCCGATCCTGGCCCTGGTGCCGCTGTTCGGGTTCTGGTTCGGGTTCGGGTTCCCCAGCCGCGTGCTGACCTGCGTGCTGATCGCGCTGTTCCCCATCGTGGCGAACTCGCTGTTCGGCCTGCGCTCGGTGGACCCCGCGCTGCACGACCTGTTCACCCTGCACCGCGCCGGGCGGCTGACCCGGCTGGTCAAGCTGCAGCTTCCCGCGGCACTGCCCGCGATCCTCACCGGGCTGCGCATCTCGGCCGGGGCCGCGGTGATCGGCGCGGTCGTCGGCGACTTCTTCTTCCAGCAGGGCGAACCCGGCCTCGGCCAGCTCATCTACGTGTATCCGCGGCGGCTGCAGTCCGAGATGCTCTTCGCCGCGGTGTTCCTGGCCTCGGCGTTCGGCGTCGCCGTCTTCTGGCTGTTCGGCGTGCTGGCCCGCCGGGCCACCGCCTGGCACTCCTCGCAGCAGCGCCGGCCCGACACCGGCGGCGCGGCCCACTGACCCGCTCCCTCACCCCACACCCCCCACAAAGGAGATATATGAACGCCCTTCCCGCCTCGCGAAGGCCGCTGCACCGGGCCGGTGCCGCGACCGCGCTGGTCGCGATGCTGCTCGCCGGGGGCTGCCAGTCGGCCGACCCCGCCACGCCGCCCGCGCCCAGCGCGGGCAGCGGCTCCACCGACCTCGCCGCGGTGTGCCCCGCGACCGTGGTGGTCCAGGCGGCGTGGACGCCCGAGGCCGAGCACGGCGCGCTCTACCACCTGCTCGGCCCCACGCCGACCATCGACGCCGCGGCGAAGAAGGTCACCGGCCCGCTGATGGCGGGCGGGCAGAGCACCGGCGTGAACATCGAGATCCGCGCGGGCGGCCCGGCGATCGGTTTCCAGAACGCCGGCGCGCAGATGTACGCCGACCCGTCGATCATGCTCGGCCAGGTGGCCACCGACGACGCCATCGGCCTGTCGGCCAAGCAGCCCGTCGTCGCGGTCGTCGCCCCGTTCGACATCGCCCCCTACATGATCATGTGGGACCCGGCGGCGAACCCGGGCTTCAACTCGATCGTCGACATCGGCAAGACCGACACCAAGGTGCTGTTCTTCAACGGCGCGACCTACATGGACTACCTCACCGGCTCGGGCACCCTGCGCCGCGGGCAGGTCGACGGCGCGTACGACGGCAGCCCGACCCGCTTCCTCGCGGAGAAGGGCAAGATCGCCCAGCAGGGCTTCGCCACCAACGAGCCGTTCATCTACGAGAAGGCCCTTCCGCAGTGGAAGAAGCCGGTCAAGTTCCAGCTCATCCACGACACCGGCTACCCGATCTACCCCGAGGCCGTCGTGGTGCGCGCGGACAAGAAGGCCGAGCACGCCGCGTGCCTCAAGCGCCTGGTCCCGATCATCCAGCGCTCGCAGGTGGAGTACGTGAAGGACTTCGCCGCCACCAACGAGCTGATCATCAAGCTGAACGACGCGTACAAGGGCTTCCCGTACAGCAAGGAGCAGGCGGCGTTCAGCGTCGAGCAGCAGCTCAAGCTGAAGATCGTCGGCAACGGCGGCAACGCCACCCTGGGCGACTTCGACGTCGACCGGGTCAAGCAGGTCATCGGCATCGTGGGCCCGATCTACGCGGGCCAGCGCAAGGAGGTCAAGGCGGGCCTGACCGCCCAGGACCTGGTGACGAACGAGTTCATCGACCCGGCGATCGGGCTGAGCTGACCTCGTGAGCACCGTCGAACCACCACCGCTGGCGCACGTCGCGCAGCGGGCGAGCCGCCGGGCCCCCAGCCCGGCGGCTCTCGCCGCCTTCCTCGACGCGCTCGCGGCCGCTCTGCCGGCCGACCGCGTCTCCACCCTGGATTCGGCGCGCCTGGCCGCCTCCCGCGACGGGGCCTACCTGTCGCCGCTGCTGTCGGCCGTGCTGCCCGACCGCCTCGCCGACGTCGTGGTGCGCCCGCACTCCACCGAGCAGCTCCAGACCGCGGTGCGGCTCGCGCACGCCCACGGCATCCCGGTCGTGCCCCGCGGCCGGGGCACCGGCAACTACGGCCAGGCCGTGCCACTGGCGGGCGGGCTGGTCGTGGACCTCAGCGACGCCGACCGCGTCCTCGAAGTCGGCAACGGCTGGGTCCAGGCCCAGGCCGGGGCGACGTTCGTCGCGCTGGAGGCAGCGGCGCGGCGCACCGGTCAGGAGATCGCGATGATGCCGACCACCGTCGGCAGCACCATCGGCGGCTTCCTCGGCGGCGGCGCGGGCGGGCTCGGCTCGATCGAGCACGGCTGGCTCTGGGACGGTTTCGTGCAGGCCCTGGAGGTGGTCGGCTGCCCGCCGCAGGACCAACCCCGCCGGGCGTACGGCGCGCAGTGCCTGCCCTACCTGCATGCGTACGGCGTCACCGGGATCATCGCCACCGCCACCGTCAAGCTCGCCCCGGCCCGGGACTGGACCGCGGTGCTCGCCTCGTTCCCCGACGGCGCGGCCGCCACCCAGGCCGGGCTCGGCCTGCTGCGCCTCGACCCGGCGCCGCGTCTGGTGTCGCTGGACGAGCCGGCGCTGACCGCCACGTACCCCGCCGACCCGGCGCTGCCAGAGGGGCGGCACAGCCTGCGATCCGTGGTGGACGCCTCGCTCGTGGACGCTGTCGCGGCGCTCGTCGCAGCACACGGCGGGCGGGTCGACAAGGTCGATGCCGACGCGGTGGGTTACGTGTCGACGCTGTCGTTCAACCACGTCACCCTGCGGGCCAAGAAGGCCCGGCCCGAACTGTGCCACCTGCAGGTCGGCGGGGCGCCGCTGGTCACCGACCCGGACAAGGTCCGCGCGGCCCTGCCCGGCGCGATGCTGCACCTGGACGGCATGCGCGCCTTCCTCGACCCGGCCGACCCGACACGCGGACGCGGCTTCGGCGGCCTGCTGCTCGCCCCGTTCCACGACGCGGCGGCGCTGTACGCAGGAGTCCACCGGTTGCGCGAGCTGGGTGTGCACGTCGTGGACCCGCACACCTGGTTGCTGGACGGACCGGCCCTGCCCGGCATCCGCGCAGCCGCGGCCGCCAACGACCCGGACGGCCTGCTCAACCCGGGCAAGCTCCCGTTCGACGAATCGGCCTGACCGCCCGGCCTTCGGTTGTAGATCATCCGACTTGCCAGGCACCTGGGCGAATGACATCGCAAGATACGCACAGGTGCCTGGCAAGTCGAGTGATCACGGGGTCGCCTTGACACGACGACGCGAGTACAGATAGACAAACGTGACTGTCACCTTGCGTCGATGTCGGGGCCGCTCAATCTGAGCGAGGTGCACCCCAAAGCGATCACCGCGCGGTACGGCGACACCGTGCAGCAGTTCGGCCACTCAACGCGAGTCGCACATCCGACACTGACCCCTTACATCCATGTTCATCAATACTATGGGCGGGTGTCCGCTGCCGCCACGCTCCAGGCCCTGCACACCGAAGAGGGCCGCCGCAACCCGTACCCGCACTACGCCGCGCTGCACGCCACAGGCCCGGTCGCGCCGCTGACCGGCCACTACGCGGCCGTCGTGCACGGCTACGACGCGGTCAGCCGGGTGCTGCGCGATCCGACCTTCCGGGTCCTGGACGCCGAACAGCTCGGCTCACAGCTGCCCACGTGGCACGAACACCCGTCGCTGACCGTGCTGATGAACTCGATGATGTTCATCAACGGCGAGCAGCACGCGCGCCTGCGCCGCCTGATCACCCGCGAGTTCACCGCCCGCCGGGTCGCCGCCCTGGCCGAGACCGTCACCCGGCAGGTCGACCACCTGCTCGACCGTCTCGCCGAACACGACGGCGAGGTCGACTTCATCAAGGAGTTCGCCTTCCCTCTGCCCTCCAACGTCATCGGCGAGCTGCTCGGCGTGCCCGCCGAGGACCGTCCGTGGTTCCAGCCGCACGTCTCGGCGATCGGCGCAGTGCTCGACGCGGGCGGTCCCGACAAGTTCGCGGTGGCGGACAAGGCCGCGACCGAGCTCAGCGCCTACTTCACCGACCTTGTTCGACAGCGGCGCGCAGACCCCCGTGACGACCTGGTGACCGTGCTGTCCGCCGCCGGTGCGGACGACGACCCGCTGAGCCACGAGGAGCTGCTGTCGGCGCTGGTGCTGGTGTTCAACGCCGGGTTCGAGACCACGACCCACCTGCTCGGCAACGGGTTGGAGGTGCTGCTGCGCCACCCGGACGCGGCACGGCGGCTGCGGGAGCAGCCGGACCTCGCCCCGTCCTACGTCGAGGAGTTCCTGCGTCTGGAAGCCCCGGCGCAGCTGACGACGCGGTGGACCGCGATGGACGCCGAGATCGACGGGGTTCCGTCCTGGCCGGTTCCTCGGTGCTGGTGCTGTTCGGTGCGGCCAACCGCGACCCGGCGCGGTTCGCCGACCCGGACACGTTCCGGCCCGAGCGCGCCGACAACGCGCACCTGACCTTCAGCGCGGGCCTGCACTTCTGCCCCGGCGCGCTGCTCACCACCACCGAGGCGCAGATCGCCTTCCCCCGCCTGCTGGCCCGCTTCCCGGGGCTGGCGCTCGCCGGCGAGCCCATGTACCGGGCGCAGCTGACACTGCGGGGCCACACGCACCTGCCGGTCACCGTTGGATGACGGCACAGCACTAGGGCAAGGTCACGACCTGTGCGGCGTACGACAGCCCGGCCCCGAACCCGATGAGCAGCGCCGTCCCCCCGCTGGGGGCTTGGCCGTCGCGCCGCATCCGCTCCATGGCCAGCGGGACCGACGCGGCCGAGGTGTTGCCCGCCTGCGCGATGTCGCGGGCCACCGGCACGTCCGCCGGGAGCTTGAGCGCCCGGACCATCGCGTCGATGATGCGCAGGTTGGCCTGGTGCGGGATGAAGGCGTCGAGGTCGTCGACGGTGATCCCGGCAGCCTGCAGCGCCCGCTGCGCCACGGGCACCATCTCGTAGGAGGCCCACCGGAACACCTGCTGGCCGGACATCTGCCAGATGGGCCGCGGGCCGCTCGGGTCGTCGGCGAACGACTTCCAGTCACGGGTCTGGCTGATCACGCCCGACTGGCTGCCGTCGGCACCCCACACGACCGGGCCGATGCCCGGCCGTTCCGCCGGCCCGATCACCACGGCGCCCGCACCGTCGCCGGGGATGAACGCGGTCGCCCGGTCGTTCTTGTCGATCAGATCAGTGAGCCGTTCCGCGCCGATCACCAGGACGTACCGGGCGCTGCCGCTGTGGATCATGTCGCGGGCCAGCGCCACGCCGTGGCAGAAGCCCGCGCACCCGGCCGACATGTCGAACGCCGCCGCGTTAACCGCGCCGAGCTGGTGGGCGACCTGCGGGGCGAGCGCCGGGGTCTGTTCGAGGTGCGACACCGTAGCCAGGATCACGCAGCCGATGTCGGCCGCGTCGACTCCGGCGTCGGCAAGCGCGGCGGCTGAAGCCTCGACGGACATGAACGCGAGCGTCTCGTCGGGTTCGGCCCAGCGGCGTTCGGTGATCCCGGACCGGGTCCGGATCCACTCGTCGGTCGAGTCGATCCAGGTGCAGATCTCCTCGTTGGTGATCACGCGGCGCGGCCGGTAGCCGCCGAGGCCGAGGATGCGGGCGTGGGACGCCAGGTCCGGAACGGTGATCCCGCGTGCGGCCGGTGCGGGCGTCGGCGTCGGCTGTGCTGACATCGTGTGCGGCTCCTGGCTCGTGGCGGGGGTCTCCCGATGGCGCGGATGGTGATTATCACCGCGTTCGGCGGGTGCCACAGGGGGTGGTGCCGACAGTGTTACCCAGGCGTGACCTCACCGACACCAAGATCCGTACGGAGGACCGCCCGGGGCAGGCGCCGCGACCTGGCGGCGCCTGCCCGGTCAGCGCCAGGTCACGGAGCCCAGGGTGCGGCTGTCAGCCAGCTGGTGTCGGCAGCGAAGTTTGCTGCATGTGCTCCTCCGGGGACGGTCGGGGGCGATCGCAGCCGCTGCGGTGCGGCCCCGGCGGCGAGCCGGATGTCCGGATTGTGAGCGATCACATTTACTGCCATCACTTCTTAACGTGCCCGTACCCGGGAGTCAACGAATTCCGAAACGTGTCGCGAACCCGCTGCCGCCCGTGCCGGACGACGCCGGTCACGGGCGGCGCGGCGAGCCGGCCGTCAGGGGGCGGGCGTGGGCAGGGTCGAGGGCGGCTCGCATACGCCGACCTCGGTCATGCCGTGGATCGAGGAGATCGGCACCAGTGTGCGAGCCTTCGCGGTGATCCGGTTCGTCGGCTGACCCGGATCGGGCAGCACGGTGACATAACCTTCGGGTTCCAGGGAGACCAGCCCGCAGATGATCCCGTGGTCGTAGGTGAGCTGGATGAGCTTGCCGGGCGCGGGGGCGGCGGGGGCCAGCCAGCCGCCGAGCACGGCGACCCCGACCAGGCCGAGGCCGATGACGGCGAGCCGCCGTGCGCTCGCCACGTCGCGCGACGCGGACTCGGCCGCAGGCGCGACGGCGGTGGCGGTGGCGGCAAGCAGGATCGCGCGCACCAGCAGCGCGAAGCCGGCGAGCAGCAGCGCACCGGCGAGCAACCGCACGGTCCAGTGCAGCTCGGCCAGGTCGTCGGGGCCGCGGACGATGAGCGCGGCGGCCAGCAGTGCGGTGACCGCGGTCAGCCCGTTGCGCCAGGCGGCCGCCTGAGTGCGGACGGCGTCGGGCGACGGTGCGGGCTCGGTGGGGGCGCCAGGGGCGGCTTGGTCTTCGGTCATGCCGGTTACCTCGGTTCGGTGGGCAGGCGCACCCCGGGCAGGGCGCAGCGATGAGCGTAGATCAATGGGCACGCTCCCATCCAGAGCGTCCCCAGCGGACGGCAACCGTTTACACAGATAGATTTCGTTCTTCCGAAACTCCTGGGTACCCACATGTTGCTGATGATCAATTCCACTGTCGGCATGACTCACCACCACGGTCACGACGACGCCGGCCACCACCACGGCGCCGACCACACCCACTCCGAGCTGGGCCGGCGTGCCGTGCTCGCGGGGGCCGGCGGGCTGCTGATGCTGGCCGCCGCGCCCGGCTCCGCGTACGCGAGCACCACCCCGGTCGCCGCCGCATCACCCGCCCGGATCACGCCGAAGTCCGGTGCCGCCCGCGCCTCGCAGCTGACCCAGGGCACCCTGCTGGTCCACGCGGACCTGCACAACCACACCCTGATGTCCGACGGTGACGGCAACCCCGACCTGGCCTTCCAGTCCATGCGCGACGCCGGGCTGGACGTGGCGGCGCTGACCGACCACGCGACGCTGTTCGGCATCAGCGGCCTGTCCAAGTCCGAGTGGGACCGCACCGGCGTGCTCGCCGGAGCCGCCGACGACCCGGGCAGCTACACCGCGATCCGCGGCTTCGAGTGGTCGCACCCGACCCTGGGCCACGTCAACGTGTGGGGCACCGCCAACTTCACCGACCTGCTCGCCACGGGCAGCATGAGCAAGCTCTACAACTGGGTCAACGGCGTGGACGGGGTGGCCAGTTTCAACCACCCGGGCCGCGAGGTGCAGCGCTTCAACAACTTCAGCCTGTCGTCGGCGGCCGTCGACAACATGGTCGCGCTGGAGATGTTCAACCGCGGCGACGACTACCTGTTCGACGGCTGGGCCGACCACGGCAGCTCGCCGCTGACCGCCTGCCTCAACGCCGGGTGGCGCACCGGGCTCACCGGCGTGTCCGACGAGCACGGCACGAACTGGGGCCACCCCGAGGGCAAGGGCCGCACCGGCCTGTGGGTCGCGGCCAACACCCGGGCTGGGGTGTTCGAGGCCATGCGGGCCCGTCGCTTCTTCGCCACCCGCGTGTCCGGCCTGCGCCTGGACGCCACCGCGAACGGTGTGCGGATGGGCGGCGTGCTGCCGATCGCAAGCGGCGACGTGGCGTTCTCCGTCGACCTCGATCGCGGCCCGGACTGGGCCGGCAAGCCGCTGCGCATCCAGGTGCTGCGACCGGGTACGACCGCGCCGGCGGTGGCCGACGTGATCGACGTCGAGGCGGGCGGCGTGTACACCTTCACCGTGCCGATGAACGCCGCCGACGGCGACTGGGTGGTCCTGCGCGTGTCCGACCCGGCCCTGGCCAACCCGAGCCCCGGCCCGGCCGGGCATCCCTGCAACGACTGGGGCGTGGCCTACTCCAGCCCGTGGTGGCTGCAGCCGTAGCCAGGACCTTGCCTGCGCGCCGGGGTCAGACGATCCCGGCGTGCAGGTACACCTCGGCGGCGTCGCCGGACTCGTACAGCGCGACCGCCACGTCGACGAGCACCTGGCCGGACAGCGGCCGGTGCCGCAGCGAGCGGTAGCGCCGGTCGGGGTCCTGCGGCCAGCCGAAGCCCGCGGTCGTCTTCGCGTCGAACGGCAGTCCGGCCGACTCCGTGCGCTTGCCCGTCACGAACATGCCGTTGAGCACCAGGAACTGGTTCATGCAGTGCCGGTCGCCGGTGAAGTGCAGGTAGAACGAGTCCGCCTCCCATTCGGCGTACCGGTGGTAGCGCACGCTGCGCGCGGCGCAGTCCGGCAGGCCGAGGTGGTAGCGGTGCAGCGTGCCGGGCAGGTCCTGCGATTGGCTGCCGGGGTACGCGCGCGGGTCGTGCGGTGTGTGCTCACGCGACAGCGCGTACCAGGTCACCAGCAGGACGATCACGAGTGACGCGAGACCCGCGTGTAGCCAACGACGACGTCCATGCGGCCGCCGATGACGCGCACGGCCGCCGTCGGGCTGCGTCGCCTGCTCAGCGGACTCCACGTCCACCACGTCCATCGGCCCCCCAACCGGATCTTGCTGGGGTGACCTTATCGCGCGGCCGCCGCGACGAGCCGCACTTGGCGTGTGCCATGCCGAAGGCACGCGCCCGCCGGTCCGACCGAGCGGACAACGGCCCCGGCGGACACGTGTCACACTGGCCGCCACCACCCCGCGATCTTGGAGTACGCGTTGTCCACCAACGACCCCCAACAGTTCCCCGGAACCGTTCCGAGCAGCGGTTTCCTGCCTCCCGACGACGCGTTCCCGGCCGAGCGGGCCAGCGGGCCCGAGGTGCTGGTCAATCTGCCCGGCGAGGGCCTGGCCGGCTGGTCGCGCAAGGTCGTCGGTGTGCTGCGGCGCGGCTGGCAGCAGCAGCTCGCCATCTTCACGCTCACGCACGCGCTGCCGAGTTTCGTGCTGTACGCCCTCGCGGTGGTGGGCCTGCTGGCACTCTGGAACAGCGATGTCGCGCGGGCAGCGGCCGTGGACGACGCCCTGGCCGAGAAGCTCGTCGTGCGCATCCTGATCGTGGTCGGCCTCATGATGCTCATGGCGCTGCCGCTCCGGCTGCTCGGGTACGCGGCGGCGACCTGGTCGGCGGTGCGCCAGGCGGCGGGGCTGCCCGTGCGGCTCTCGCAAGCCCTGTGGTTCGGTCTGCGCCGGGTGCCGGTGATGTTCGCCTGGAGCCTGGTCGCCTACGTGCTGACCTTCGTCGTCGTCTTCCTGGTCGTGCTGTGCTTCGCCTCCGCCTTCTCGGTGGCCGGGCTGGTGCCCGCGGTGATCGTGCTCGGCTACCTGATGATGATCACGGGAATGGTCGGGCCGGCGGTCCTGTTCGAACACCGCAGGCCGCTACAGCGGGCCTTCGACACCGTGAACAACGCGTTCTGGCCCACCGTCGTGCGCCTGGCGGTGCCCGGGGTCGTGCTGTTCCTCGCGTACCGCTACAACCAGGTGATCGACGGCGCGGCCACGATGTCGGGGCTCGCCGGCACGATCGGCGAACGGGCCGGGTTCGCGTTCGCGGCGGTGGCGGCGTCGGCCGCGCTCGAACTGCCGGTCGCCATGCTGCTGTTTCCGACCGTACTGGTGACCTATGTCGAGCGCCGCGCGCTGGTCGCGCCGAACCTGCGCACCCCGCACCTGCTGGACGAGCTGGGCTGAGCGGTCGGCACGATCAAACGGCGAAGGGGACACGCTGCACGACCCGGGAGCGCAGCACCAGGTCGTCCATCGTGTCCATCAGCCACAACTCAGCCGGGCTGAGCGGAACCCGCACCCGGGTCTGGTAGTGGCGGACCAGTCGGCGCAGCGCCGCGTACGGCTCACCGCGCAGGTCTCCGGTCAGTTGCAGGTAGCCGGCGAGCATCGGGCGGCGCTCGGCTCCCACCAGCGCACGGACCGCCTCCAGCCGCCGGACCGTGGCGTCGTCGGCGGCCTGGACGGGCAGGTAGACGCGGCCGGTGTTGTGGCCGCCGACCCAGGGGCCGCGCACGATCAGGCGGACCGGTGGCAGCGGCGCGTCGGGCAGCGTCGCGGCGGGGTCGAGTTCGGGGGCCAGGGTGGTGTGCACCCGGTCGGCGCGCAGGGCGAGCCCCGGCCACCACACCCGCGGCCCGAGCGCGGCCCGCAGGTCGTCGAGGAACGCGCCGAACACGGCGTCGGCGCGCAGGGCGGCGTCGTCGACGGGCAGGACCACCGACCGGATCGGCGGCCAGTACTCCGCCTCCCGCAGCGCACCAGGTTGCATCGGAAGGCGGGGCGTTTCGTGCAGCAGCGGCAGGTGCCGGGTCCGGTAGCGCTCGTCCAGCCGCATCACGTCGTGGGCGTCCCAGTCGAACTGCGCCCGCTGCGCGTCGAGGTCGGCGAGCGGGTCGGCCAGTGGATGCACGGTCACGGCGAGTCTCCTGGTTTCGCGGGCGTCAGCGCTGCAGGCGGTGCCGGGACAGGATGACGGCGAGCCAGGCCGCGCGGACCTGACGGTACGCCGCGACCTGGTCGGCCCCGCCCGGATACGCCCCCGCCGCCCGCAGCCGTCCCGCGGCGACCTGCAGCTCGCGTACCGCGGCGAGGTACGACCGGCCCGCCCGGGACGTGGACAGCGCCGCGTGCCGGGTGCGCAGCCAGGTCACGCGCACGTAAGTCCTGCCCTCGCTCCTGATCACGAGCCTGATCGACACGCCCTCACGTTCCCGCACGATCAAGTAACGAGCGAACGCGTCAAAACCGCACATTCCCGTCGCCAGACGGCTTTCCGGGTGCGCTATCCCCGCAGATACTGCGCCGCCTGGTCCAACGCAGCGCGCCGGCCACCACCTAGGTGATCATGAGGTTGTGCCGTCGACACACCGTCGAACCGTGCCACAAGTTCATGATCACCCGGGTGGGGCGGGTGGTGGGTCAGGCTGATTCGGCTTCGAGGTCGGCGAGGCGGCGGGCCTCGCGGTCGCGCCAGGCGGTGGCCAGCGAGGTGCGGCCATTGCTGCGCAGCAGCGAGCCCTCGTAGATGCGGGCGCCGACGGACAGCACCACCAGCGCGCCGACGGCGAGCACGACCAGCGACAGCACCGGCTCCCAGGCCGCCGCGTCACCCTGGAACAGCCGCACCGGCATCGCCGCCGGGGCCGAGAACGGGATGTACGACAGCACCTTCATCGCGACCGGGTCGCCGTTGAACATCACGACCCCGAAGAACGGCAGCAGGACCAGGATCTGCAGCGGCATCGACGCGCCGCTGAGGTCCTCCTGCCGGTTGGCCAGCGCGCCGACCGCGGCCCACAGCGCCGCCAGCATCACGAAGCCGACGAGGAAGAACGGCAGGAACCAGCCGATCGCGGGCCCGAGCAGGGTCAGCAGCGCGCCGCCGCCCTCGGAGAAGCGCATCCCGGCCAGCGCGACCACGGCGATCAGCGCGATCTGGCCCATCGCGAGCACGCCGCCGCCCAGCACCTTGCCCGCCAGCAGCACCCGGACCGGCACCGAGGCGACCAGGATCTCCACGACCCGGGTCTGCTTCTCCTCGGTGACGCTCTGCGCGATCTGCAGGCCGAACGTCAGCGACACGAAGAAGAAGATCATGGCGAAGACCATCGGCACCAGCAGCGCCAGCGTGTCGTCGACGGCGCTCGGGTCGAGCAGCTCGACGGCCGGCCGGGTGCTCAGGGCGTTGACCAGGTCGTTGGGGGCGTCGGTCATCGCGATCACGGTGCCGTCGGCGAGCAGCCCGCCGTCGGCCCCACCGTCGCGGACCAGGGCTCGCGCGGCCGCGTCGTCGGCGACGACGCGCACGTCGAGCCCGGCGGCGCCCAGGGCGGCCGGGGCGGTTCCGCTGACCGCGATCGTGGAGGGATCGTCGGCGAACATCGCCGGCACCACCGTCGCACCCAGTGCGAACAGCAGGAAGAACGCCGTGCTGAACAGGAACGCCTTGTCGCGCAGCTTCACCCGGATCTCGCGGGCGGCCACGATGCGCACGGCTTCGAAGGTGTTCACTGGGCGACCTCCCGGAAGATCTCTGCGAGGGACGGGGTGACGGGGCCGAACGCGCGGACCGGGCCGCGGGCGAGCGCCGCCTGGAGCACCCGCTGGTCGTCGGCGGACGGGTCGAGTTCGAAGACCGCGTGCGCGCCGTCGAGGTCGAGCAGCCGTACGCCGGGCTGGTCGCGCAGCCAGCCCGCGTCGCCGTCGACGGTCAGCGTGTACCGGGGCAGGGTGTGCTCGCTGCGCAGCTGTCCACGTGGACCCGAGGCGCGGATCCGCCCGCCGGCGATGATGACCAGGTCGTCGCACAGCCGCTCGACCACGTCGAGCTGGTGGCTGGAGAACAGCACCGGCACGCCCCGCTTCGTCCGGTCGCGCAGCACCTCCACGACGGTGTCGACGGCGAGCGGGTCGAGGCCGGAGAACGGCTCGTCGAGCACGAGGATGTCCGGGTCGTGGATCAGTGCCGCGGCGATCTGGGCACGCTGCTGGTTGCCCAACGACAGCTTCTCCAGCGGGTCGGCGGCGCGCTCGCCCAGCCGCAGCCACTCGATCAGGTCCTCGGCGTTGCGGCGCACCGCCTCGGCCCCGAGACCGTGCAGGCGGCCCAGGTAGACGAGCTGGTCGCGGACGGTCATCTTCGGGTACAGGCCCCGCTCCTCGGGCATGTACCCGATCCGGCGGCGGATCTGGCGGGTCAGCCGACCGCCTTCCCAGGTCACCTCGCCCGCGTCGGGGGCGAGCACGCCCATGATGATGCGCATCGAGGTGGTCTTGCCCGCGCCGTTCGCGCCGACGAACCCGGTCATGCGCCCGGCGGTGACGTCGAAGGACACCCCGTCGAGCACCTGCCGGTCGCCGAACCTGCGGCTCACCGCGTCGAGGCGTAGCACTTTCGTCATACCCGCAGAGGCTAGGTGTGCCGAGGCGGGCTGCCGTCAGCCCGGGGATCGATCTTCCCTCCGCCGCGAGGAGGATCCAGGTCAGCCGCCCGGGGTGACCACGCCGTGCTCGTACGCGAACACCACCGCCTGGGTGCGGTCGCGCAGCCGCAGCTTCGCCAGCACCCGGCTGACGTGCGTCTTCACCGTCGCCTCGCCGAGGAACAGCCGGGTGGCGATCTCCGCGTTGGTCGCGCCGCCGGCGAGCAGGACCAGCACCTCGTACTCGCGCGGGGTCAGCTCCCTCAGCTCCTGCGCCGAACCCGCGGGCGGCGCGGCGACGGGCCGGGCGAACTTCGCGATGACCCGCCGGGTGATCTCCGGCGCGAGCAGCGCGTCGCCGCGCGCCAGCACCCGCACCGCCTCGATCAGCGCCTCCGGCGAGCCGTTCTTCAGCAGGAAGCCGCTGGCCCCGGCCTGCAACGCGGCGAACAGGTAGTCGTCGCGGTCGAACGTGGTCAGGATCAGCACGGCCGGCCCGTCGCCCGCCGCGGTGATGCGACGGGTCGCCTCCAGCCCGTCGACCCCGGGCATCTCGACGTCCATCAGCACCACGTCGGGCGCGGTCGAGGCGGCCAGTGCGACGGCCTGCTCGCCGTCGGCGGCCTCGCCGACCACCACCAGATCGTCCTCCGTCTCCAGGATGACCCGGAACCCGGTGCGCACCAGCCGGTGATCGTCGGCCACCAGAATCCGGATCACGCCCGGCTCCTGCCCGCTCATACCGCCGCCTCTGTCGCCTCGACGGGACACGACGGCTGCGCCGCGAGCGGGAACCTGGCCCGCACCCGGAAGCCGCCCTGCGGGCGCGGGCCCACCTCCAGGGTGCCGTCGTGCGCGGCGACCCGCTCCCGCATGCCGATCAGCCCGAGGCCGCCGGCCGTCATCCGCCCGCCCCGGCCGTCGTCGGTCGACTCCACCTCCAGCTCCTGCGCCAGGTAGCGGATCCGCACGTCGATGGTGCTCGCCCCGGCGTGCTTGAGCGTGTTCGTCACCGACTCCTGCACGATCCGGTACGCGGCCTGCGACAGCGAGTCGGGCAGCGGCACCGGCGTGCCGAACACCCCGAACCGGGCAGTCAGGCCCGCGTCTCTGGCCCCGTCGAGCAGACCCTCCGCCCGCTCGACGCCGACCGTGGCGGGGCCCTCCTCGGTGCCCGTGCCCTGGCGCAGCAGGCTGAGCATGCGCCGCAGCTCGTCGACGGCGGTGCGGGCGCTCTGCTCGATCGCCGCGAGCGCGGTGCGCGCCCGCGCCGGGTCCTTGTCCATCACGCGGCGGCTCGCGGCGGCCTGCACCCCCATCACCGACACGTGGTGGGCGACGACGTCGTGCAGTTCCCGGGCGATGCGCAGGCGCTCGACCATCACCGCCCGCTCCCCCGCCTCGTCCCGGGCCCGGCGCAGCTCCTCGGCCTGCACCTCCAGCTGGTGCTGCCGCCGCGCGGCCACCCACGCCGTCTCCCCGGCGAAGAACGCGAAGCCGAACATCAGCACGTTGACCAGCAGCGCGTTGACGATCGTGGCGAGCAGCGGCGGGACCGGCCCCGCCGCGTCCTCGAACGCGTCCGCCGGCACCGAGTCCACCGACAGCCAGATCGACACCACCAGCCAGCCCAGCATCGCCGCGATGATGCCCGCCCGCACCTGCCGCGAACGCCGGTGGTCGGCCGCCCAGGCCCCGGCGGTGTACAGCGAGCAGAACAGCGCCGCGGTCGCCAGCTGCATCTCCGGGGCGGCCCGCACCTGCGCGACGATGAACGCCGCGGAGACGACCAGGGTCACGATCACCGGCCACCGGCGGCGTACCGCGAGCGGCAGCGTCACCGCGACCGCCCAGAACACCTGCTCCGGCACGCTCGGCGGCGAACCGAGGTGGAACACGCCCGCGCTGGTGGTCAGCGTCAGATTGAACAGCGCCAGCGCGGTCACGGCCAGCCCGATGAACAGGTCGGCGCGCCGCTGCTCGGCGGTCGGGCCGGGACGTCGCCAGCCGTCGGGGGTCGCCAGGGTGGTCACGCAGCGACCCTGGCACAGGGGCACCGCCTTACGCCAACTCCGTGCCCCGGGAGACCGGACGGTTCGGCGTGCGGCGGCCTACGCCGGGGCCGCCTGCGGAAGCAGCCGCGCCTGCCGCGCCCGGTGCCGCCGGGCCAGAAGGTTCGCGTACACGAGCAGGAAGATCATCACGTGGATCGGCGCCTGCGTGACGAACATGAACAGGTATCCGGGCACAATCCGGCCGTCGAAGAACATCTCCATCCCGTACGGATCGAAGCGCGTGACCATGGCCCAGTAGGAGACCGGCACGGCGATCGCCACGACGCCCCAGGACAATGACGCACGGCTGATCCGGCCGGCCAGGGTGCACAGCAGGCCGGCGCTCAGCGCCAACCGGAGCCCGTCGCCCGCGTGGGACCGGTTGAACGCGAACCCTTCCACCAGCGGCCAGGCCGTCAGCACGACGAACAGGATGCCGAAGACCCAGAGTGGCACGAGCGCCGGGCGGATGAGCTGCGTCACCCCCGTGGTGACACCTGCGCAGATGATCCCCAGCAGCACCGCGCCCACCATGCCGCCCACCCCGGCCCATGCCTGCCAGCCGATGCTGTCCTCGTCGTAGAAGGTGGTCCACTCCACCGAGAGCCGGAGGTAGAGCACCGGCAGGGCGGCGACGAGGACGAGCGACAGCACCGTGTGCGCGAAGCTCCGACCCGGCCGGACCGCCACCGCCTCCGCACGGTGCGGCCGCGACGTGGCCAGGCTCGCCGCGTACCGCAGCCGTCGGGCAGTGCCGGGCATGGCGCGCAGTTCGGCCCGCCATTCGGCGAGCATCTCCTCGCGCAGGTCGGCGGGCCAGCGACGGGCCGCGGCGGTGAGGAACCTGTCACAGACACGCTTGATCATGCGGTGGCCTCCTTGGTCACGGTGTGCGCGGACGCCGGGCGGGTCTGCTCGTGCAGTTCCGCGAGGCGCTGGCGGGCGACGGGCAGCGCCGCCGGGGTGAGCCGGTAGTACGCGCGGGCGGGGCGGCCGGCCTCGGACGGGTCGACCTCCTCCCAGCGCTTGTCCAGCCACCCGGCCTCGGTCAGCCGGGCCAGGATCGGATACAGGGTGCCGCTGGGCAGTTCGGACGCCTGCATCAGCGCCATTCCGTAGTGGTCACCGGCGGGATCGGCGACGAGGGCCGCGAGCACGCGGGCCACCGGCACCGTCATACGCAGTTCGGCATTCATAGTAGGGACTCTACATAGGGTCAGCCGAGTTTGGCGAGCGGCCGTCTGTCTTGACAGGACATCGGTGGCCCAAGATACTTCTTGCGTGAAGCATCTCCGCTGACGCGGTGCTGCGACAACCTCAGTCCGAATAGCTCGCGAAGCCGACGCCAAGGCCGCACTCCGATGCGGACCAGTGGTGTCGGCTTTCGTTGTTTCCGCAGGTCAGTGGCCGGATCTCACACGGACAGATACAGCGTATCAACGGCGATGAAACAGAACTGAAACCCCGTTCACCGACGCTGTGCGTGCCTGGCATTCAGGCGGACGCCCACGGGCCGGCACAACCGGACGAAGCCTCCGCTGCGCGCTGCCGGCATCCGCATAGGACCGATCTCCGCACCGCCACGGGCCGGCACGCGCCACGCCGAGGACGCCGACGTCTTTGCGCCCAGGTGCTTCTCCCCCTTGACCTGTGCTCCGCCGAAACAGGGAGATACCCCACCATGCTCAGATTCCCCCGACGCCGGCTCGCGGCCGGCGCCGTCGCCCTGGCCGCTGCGCTGGCCGTCAGCGCCTGCGGCAGCAAGACCGGCGAGAACGACTCCGCCGGCGGCGTCACCGCCGACACCTCGGGCGACACCGTCAAGGTGGGCCTGCTCAACTCGCTGTCGGGCACCATGGCGATCAGCGAGGTGACCGTACGCGACGCCATCATGCTGGCCGTCGAGGAGATCAACGCCGCGGGTGGCGTGCTCGGCAAGAAGATCGCGCCGGTCGGTGAGGACGGCGCGTCGGACTGGCCCACGTTCGCCGAGAAGGCCGAGAAACTGATCAAGGTGGACCGGGTCGCGGCCGTGTTCGGCTGCTGGACCTCGGCCAGCCGCAAGGCCGTCAAGCCGGTCTTCGAGGAGAACAAGGCCCTGCTGTTCTACCCGGTGCAGTACGAGGGCCTGGAGCAGTCGCCGTACATCTTCTACACCGGCGCGACCACCAACCAGCAGATCGTGCCGGGCCTGGACTACCTCAAGGCGCAGGGCAAGAAGTCGGTCTACCTGGTCGGCAGCGACTACGTCTTCCCCCGCACCGCAAACAAGATCATCAAGGCGTACGCCGAGGCCAACGGCCTCAAGGTGCTCGGTGAGGACTACGCCCCGCTGGGCAGCACCGAGTTCGGCACGATCGTCAACAAGGTCAAGGCGTCCAAGGCCGAGGCCGTGTTCAACACCCTCAACGGCGACAGCAACGTGGCCTTCTTCAAGGAGTACAAGTCCGCGGGCCTGACCGCCGCGTCGATGCCGGTCGTGTCGGTGTCGATCGCCGAGGAGGAGGTCAAGAGCATCGGCACGCAGTACCTCGCCGGGCAGCTCACCGCGTGGAACTACTACCAGACCACCAGCGGCGCGGCCAACGACAAGTTCGTCAAGGCGTACAAGGCGAAGTTCGGCGCGGACAAGCCGACCAGCGACCCGATGGAGGCCGCGTACGTGTCGGTCTACCTGTGGAAGGCCATGGTCGAGAAGGCCGGCTCGTTCGACGTCGAGAAGGTCAAGGGCGCCGCCGACGGCGTCACGTTCGAAGCGCCCGAGGGCCTGGTGACCATCGACGGCGCGACGCAGCACATCCACAAGACCGCGCGCATCGGCAAGATCGGCGACGACGGCCTGATCACCGAGGTGTGGAACTCCGGCGGACCGGTCAAGCCGGACCCGTACCTCAAGGGCTACACCTGGGCGACCGGCCTGTCCTGACCCACCGTCGGCGGTGGAGCGGTCCACGCGGCCGCTCCACCGCCCCGTCCCAGCTCTAGGCGGCAACGCATGACAGTGATCCTCGGGCAGCTGTTCACCGGCGTCAGCATCGGCGCGGTGCTGCTGCTCATCGCGCTCGGACTGGCCCTGACCTTCGGCCAGATGAACGTCATCAACATGGCGCACGGCGAGTTCATCATGGCCGGCGCCTACACCACGTACGTGCTGCAGCAGACCATCACCGACGCGGGCCTGTCGCTGCTCGTCGCCCTGCCCATCGCCTTCGCCGTCGCGGGTGCGATGGGTGTGCTGCTGGAATGGGCGCTGATCCGCCGCCTCTACACCCGGCCGCTGGACACCCTGCTGGTCACCTGGGGCGTCTCGCTGATGCTCCAACAATTGGCCCGTGACGTCTTCGGCGCGCCGAACGTGCAGACCGCGGCACCCGACATCCTCACCGAGAGCACGTCGCTCGGCGCGGACCTGAGCATCGCCAACAGCCGCCTGTTCATCCTGGGCCTGGTCGTGCTCGCCGTCGCCGCGCTGACCGCCGCGCTGAAGTTCACCCCGCTGGGCCGGCGCATCCGGGCCGTGGTGCAGAACCGCGACCTGGCCGCCGTCTCCGGCATCCCCACCGGCCGCGTCGACCGGCTCACCTTCTTCATCGGCTCCGGCCTTGCCGGGGTCGCCGGAGTCGCGCTGACCCTGCTCGGCCCCATCGGCCCAACCATGGGCACCAACATCATCATCGACGCCTTCCTCGTCGTCGTGGTCGGCGGCATCGGGCAGCTCAAGGGGAGCGTGATCGTGGCCTTCGTGCTCGGCATGCTGCAGGCGATGGTCGAGTATCTGACCACGCTCAGCGTCGCCAAGGTGATCGTGTTCATCGCCATCGTCGCGTTCCTGCAATGGCGGCCGCAGGGCCTGTTCACGCTGCGGACCAGGAGCCTGGCATGAAAGCCCTGACCGAGATGAACCCACGGTTGCGGGCCGGGCTGGGCTTCGGGCTCGGCGCGGTGGTGTTGTTCGCGGCCGCGCCCGCGCTGCTCACCGACTTCCGGCTGAGCCTGCTGGCCAAGTACCTGTGCTTCGCGATCGTCGCCGTCGGCATCGGCCTGGCCTGGGGCCGGGGTGGACTGCTCACCCTCGGCCAGGGTGTGTTCTTCGGCCTCGGCGGCTACGCGATGGCCATGCACCTCAAGCTCGCCGACGCGGGCGAGGGCAACATGCCCGACTTCATGGAGCTGTACGGGCAGCTCGACGAGCTCCCCGCGTGGTGGGCCCCGTTCGCGAACCCGGCGTTCGCGCTGGCCGCCACGGTGCTGCTGCCGATGCTGGTCGCCTTCGGGCTCGGCTCGCTGGTGTTCCGGCGGCGGGTGCGCGGCGCGTACTTCGCGATCCTCAGCCAGGCCCTGGCCGCCGCCATGGTGATCCTGCTGATCGGCCAGCAGGGCACCACCGGCGGCACCAACGGCCTCACCGACATCGAGGGCTTCTTCGGCTACGACCTCGACGACCCGGTCAACCAGCGCATGGTCTACTTCATCATCGCCGGGGTGCTGCTGGCTCTGCTCGCGCTGACCCGGCAGCTGATGCACTCCCGCTACGGCGAGCTGCTCGTCGCGGTGCGCGACTCGGAGGAGCGGGTGCGTTTCCTCGGCTACAACCCCGCCAACGTCAAACTCGTCGCGTACGTCGTCGCGGCCGGTATGGCGGGCCTGGCCGGGGCGCTGTTCGTGCCCGCGGTCGGCATCATCTCCCCCGCCCTGATCGGCATCGTGCCGTCGATCGAGTTCGTGATCGGCGTCGCCGTCGGCGGCCGGGCGGCGCTGCTCGGCCCGGTGCTCGGCGCGGTCGCCGTGGCCTGGGCGAAGACGGCCCTGTCCGAGCGTTTCCCGGGCACCTGGACCTACCTGCAGGGCGCGATGTTCGTGCTGGTGGTGGCGTTCCTGCCCGGTGGCCTGGCCTCGCTGTGGGGCATGGTCAAGCGCCGCAAGGAGGCCACGGCGCCACCCACGCCACCGGCGGAGCAGCCCGTGCTGGTGAAGGAGGCGGCGGCGTGAGCCACATCGGTGCGGCAGGAAGGGGCAGGGCATGAGCGAGACAGCAGGCGGCCTGCGTATCCGCGGGCTGCGGGTGGCGTTCGACGGGTTCGTCGCGGTCGACGGCGTCGACCTCGACGTGGCCCCGGGCGACATCCGGTTCCTCATCGGGCCGAACGGCGCGGGCAAGACGACCCTGGTCGACGCGGTGACGGGGCTGGTCAAGGCGACCGGCTCGGCCCTGTTCGGCGAGCAGGAGCTGCTCGGGCGGGAGGTGCACCGCATCGCCCGGCTGGGCGTGGGCCGCACGTTCCAGACCGCGGCCCTGTTCGAGGAGCTGACCGTACTGCAGAACCTCGACATCGCGGCAGGCGCGGGACGCAGCCCGTGGACGATGCTGCGCCGGCGCGGGGCGGTGCCCGACGACGTGGCGTACGCGCTGGAGACGATCGGGCTGGCCGACCGGCGCGACGTGCTCGCGGGCACCCTGGCGCACGGACAGAAGCAGTGGCTGGAGATCGGCATGCTGCTGGTGCAGAACGCCCGGCTGCTGCTGCTCGACGAGCCCGTCGCCGGGATGAGCCACGAGGAGCGCGAGGCCACCGGCGAGCTGCTCGGCAAGGTCGCCGGCGAGCGCACCGTCGTGGTCATCGAGCACGACATGGACTTCCTGCGCCGCTTCGCCCGCACCGTCACCGTGCTGCACGCCGGCAAGGTGCTCAGCGAGGGCACGGTCGCGCAGGTGCAGGCGGACCCGAAGGTGCAGGAGGTCTACCTCGGACACGCCACCGGCGAGCCGGCGGCCCAGGGGGCGGAGGCATGATGCTGCGGATCGAGGGCGTGTTCGCCGGGTACGGGCGCAGCACCGTGCTGCACGGCGTCGACGTGACCGTCGACGACGGCACGGTGACGGCCGTGCTCGGGCACAACGGCGCGGGCAAGAGCACCCTGCTGCGGGCCGCGATCGGCCTGCTGCGCCCGAAGCAGGGCATGGTGCTGTTCGGCGGCGAGGACGTCACGAAACTGCCGCCGCACGTGCGGGTGGCGCGCGGCATGGCGTACGTGCCGCAGGGCCAGCAGTGCTTCCCGCACCTGACCACGGCAGAGAACCTGCAGCTGGTGGCCGACGGCCGGCGCGGCGGCAGGCAGGCCATGGCGTCCGCGCTGGAGCTGTTCCCGGCCCTGCACGGCCTCATGCGCCGCCGGGCCGGGCTGCTGTCCGGCGGCCAGCGCCAGCAGCTCGCCATCGCCCGCGCGCTGATCACCCGGCCGAAACTGCTGCTGCTCGACGAGCCGACCGAGGGCATCCAGCCCAACGTCGTCGCCGAGATCGAGCAGGCGGTGCTGTCCCTGGCCGGCGCGGACGGGCTGTCGGTGCTGCTGGTCGAGCAGCATCTCGGGTTCGCACTGCGCGCGGCGCACCGCTACCACGTGCTCGAATCGGGCAGAGTGACGTCATCCGGCGCGGGCGGCACCGGCGCCGAACCCGCCGTACGCGCTGCCCTCACCGTGTAGAAGGACGGTTCATGTTCCTCACCCAGCATGAGCAGGAACGGCTGCTCATCCACGTGGCGGCCGACGTCGCCGAGCGGCGCCGTGCCCGCGGCCTGCTGCTCAACCACCCCGAGTCGGTCGCGATCATCACCCGTTTCCTGCTGGAGGGCGCCCGGGACGGGCGCACCGTCGTGGACCTGATGGACGCGGGGGCCCAGGTGCTCACCCGCGCGGACGTCCTGCCCGGCGTCCCCGAGATGCTGAAGGAGGTGCAGGTGGAGGCGACGTTCCCGGACGGCACCAAGCTGGTGACGGTGCACCACCCGATCCGATGATCCCCGGCGAGATCCTCTTCGGCGAGGGTCCCGTGCAGATCAACGTCGACCGGCCGATCACCACGCTGACCGTGGTCAACACCGCGGACCGGCCGGTGCAGGTCGGCTCGCACTACCACTTCGCCGAGGCCAACCCCGGCCTGTCGTTCGACCGCACCGCCGCGTGGGGGCAGCGCCTGGCCGTGCCCGCGGGCACCGCGGTGCGTTTCGAGCCGGGCGTGACGCGCGAGGTCGAACTGGTCCCGCTGGGCGGGGCGCGCATCGTGCCCGGCCTGCGCGGGGAATGTGGAGGCGAGCTGTGAGCAGCGAGGAGCGAGCTGGCGAGCCCCGCAGTCGCGAACGAGCGGAGGCACTGTGACGATCCTGGTCAGCCGTGAGCGGTACGCCGCGCTGTACGGCCCCACCACCGGCGACCGCATCCGGCTCGCCGACACGAACCTGCTCATCGAGGTCGAGGAGGACCGCTGCGCGGGCGGCGACGAGGCCGTCTTCGGCGGCGGCAAGGTGATCCGCGAGTCGATGGGCCAGTCGCGGGCCACCCGGGCGCAGGGCGCACTGGACACCGTCATCACGGGCGCGGTGATCCTCGACCACTGGGGCATCGTCAAGGCCGACATCGGCATCCGCGACGGCCGCATCGTCGCGATCGGACGCGCGGGCAATCCCGACACCATGCCAGGCGTACACCCTGATCTGGTCATCGGTCCGGCGACCGAGGTCGTCGCGGGCAACGGCAAGATCGTGACCGCCGGGGCAGTCGACACCCACGTGCACTTCATCTGCCCGCAGCTCGTCCACGAGGCCCTGGCGGGCGGGGTGACGACGCTGGTCGGCGGCGGCACCGGCCCGGCCGAGGGCACCAAGGCCACCACCGTCACCGCGAACGCGTGGCACCTGGCCCGCATGTTCGAGGCCCTCGACACCTTCCCGGTGAACGTGCTGCTGCTCGGCAAGGGCAACACGGTCTCCGAGGAGGCCATGTGGGAGCAGTTGCGGGCCGGGGCGGGCGGGTTCAAGCTGCACGAGGACTGGGGCACCACCCCGGCGGCGATCGACGCGTGCCTGCGGGTCGCCGACGCGTCCGGAGTGCAGGTGTCGATCCACACCGACACCCTGAACGAGGCCGGGTTCGTTCAGGACACCCTGGCCGCGATCAACGGGCGGGCGATCCACTCGTACCACACCGAGGGCGCCGGGGGCGGACACGCGCCCGACATCATCACGGTGGCGAGCCTGCCCAACATCCTGCCGTCGTCGACGAACCCGACCCGGCCGTACACCCGCAACACCCTGGCCGAGCACCTGGACATGCTGATGGTGTGCCACCACCTCAACGCGGCTGTGCCGGAGGACCTGGCGTTCGCGGAGAGCCGCATCCGGCCGTCCACGATGGCCGCCGAGGACCTGCTGCACGACCTCGGCGCGATCTCGATCATCGGGTCGGACTCGCAGGCGATGGGCCGCATCGGCGAGGTCGTCCTGCGCACCTGGCAGACCGCGCACGTCATGAAGGACCGAGTCGGCTCGCTGGCCGGGGACTCGTCGGCCGACAACAACCGGGCCAAGCGGTACGTCGCGAAGTACACCATCTGCGCGGCCATGGCCAACGGGCTGGAGGAGCAGATCGGCTCGGTCGAGCCCGGCAAGCTCGCCGACCTGGTGGTGTGGGACCCGGCATTCTTCGGGGTGCGGCCGCACCTGGTGATGAAGGGCGGCATGATCGCGTACGCGCAGATGGGCGACGCGAACGCGTCCATCCCCACCCCGCAGCCGATGCTGCCCCGCCCGATGTTCGGCGCGTACGGCGTCGTGCCCGCCAAGACCTCGCTCGCCTTCGTCGCCCCGGCGGCCCTGGAGGCGGGCCTGGACCTGGACGTCAAGCGGGCCCTGGTGCCCGTCGCCGACGTGCGCTCGCGGGGCAAGGCCGATCTACCGCACAACAGCGCGATGCCGCGCATCGAGGTCGACGCGGACACGTTCACCGTCCGCATCGACGGCGAGGTCGTCGAGCCCGACCCGCCGACGGTCCTGCCCATGGCCCAGCGGTATTTCCTCTTCTGATGCACCGCACCGCGTACCTGCTGCTGGCCGACGGGCGCTTCCCGTCCGGCGGCCACGCCCACTCCAGCGGCCTCGAAGCGGCCGTCGCGGCCGGCCGGGTCACCGACCTGGCCGGCCTGGAGTCCTTCCTGCACGGCCGCCTGTCCTACGCCGCCCCCGTCACCGTCGCCTTCACCGCCGCCACCCACCTCTCCGCCTCGCGGATGGGAAGGGCACCTTCCTCTACGGAATCCGATGTGAAGGTGCCCTTCCTTTCCCTGGATCGGGAGCTGGAGGCGCGGACGGTGTCGCCGGCGCTACGGCTGGCGTCGCGGCGGCAGGGCAAGGCGCTGCTGCGGGCGGGGCGGAACACGTGGCCGAGCGAGCTGTACGGGCACCTGCCGAAGCATCCCGACGGCCCGCACCAGCCGCTGGCGCTGGGGGTGACGGCGGCCGCGGCGGGACTGTCCACGGAGGAGGCCGCGCAGATCGCGGCGTACGGGGTGCTCACCGGACCCGCCAGCGCGGCGGTGCGGTTGCTCGGGCTGGACCCGTATCAGGTGCAGCACCTGCTGGCCAGGATGGCCGGCGAATGCGACGAGATCGCGGCAGCCGCCGCGGCGGTCGCCCACAAGTCCCCGCAGGAGCTGCCGGCCCACGCGGCGCCGCTGGCCGACATCTCCGCCGAACTGCACGCCACCTGGGAGGTGCGTCTCTTTGCGAGCTGACAACGCCTACGACCACGACGAAACGGTGCCCCACACCCACCCGGAGCCGGGCGTCGACCCGCACCCGCCGCTGCCGCGGCTGGACCGGGCGGTGCGCATCGGCATCGGCGGGCCGGTCGGCTCCGGCAAGACCGCGCTCGTCGCCGCCCTGTGCCGGGCGCTGGCCGGCGAACTGCGGCTGGCGGTGGTGACCAACGACATCTACACCACCGAGGACGCCGACTTCCTCAAGCGGGCCGGGGTGCTCGACCCGGCGCGTATCCGGGCCGTGGAGACCGGGTGCTGCCCGCATACCGCGATCCGCGACGACATCTCCGCCAACCTCGACGCCGTCGAGGAGCTGGAGGAGGCCCTCGGGCCGCTGGACCTGGTGCTGGTCGAGAGCGGCGGTGACAATCTCACCGCCACGTTCAGCAAGGGCCTGATCGACCAGCAGATCTTCGTCGTCGACGTGGCGGGCGGCGACAAGGTGCCCCGCAAGGGCGGTCCCGGTGTCACCACGTCGGACCTGCTCGTCATCAACAAGACCGACCTCGCGCCGCTGGTCGGCGCGGACCTTGCCGTGATGGACCGCGACGCCCGCGCCCGCCGCGGCACGCTGCCCACCATCTTCCAGTCCATCGCGCAGGACCCGCACGCGAGCCAGGTCGCCGACTGGGTACGACACGTCGTCGCCCACGCCGCGGGCGTCCACGCCCACGACCACGTTCCCGCCGGGGCGCGCTGATGCGGGCGCTGGCCAGGATCGTCGCCGAGGCCGACGGCCGCGGCGGCACCCGGCTGGCGCGCCTGCGCGGCGAGCCGCCCCTGCAGCTGCGGCACACCCCGGACGGCTCGGCGACGGCGACGGTGCACCTGATCGGCAGCGCCGCCGGGCCGCTCGGCGGCGACGACCTGCGGATCGAGATCGAGGTCGGCGAGGGCGCGTCACTGTGCGTACGCTCCGTCGCCGCCTCGATCGCCCTGCCCGGCCGGGACGGGGCGCTGTCCCGCACGACGGTCACCGCGACCGTCGCGGCGGGCGGCGAGCTGCGCTGGCTGCCGGAGCAGCTCGTCGCCGCGGCGGGCTGCCGGCACCAGGCGACGTCCACGGTGGAGCTGGCCGGCGGGGCCCGGCTGCGGTGGCGGGAGGAGCTGATCTGCGGACGGCACGACGAGCAGCCGGGTGACGCGGTGGTCAGCACGATCGTCGACTACGGCGGCGCTCCCCTGCTGCGCCAGTCGCTGACGATCGGGCCGGGCACGCCCGGCTGGGACGGCCCCGCGGTGCTCGGCGGGGCACGCGCGACCGGCTCGCTGCTGCTCGTCGACGCCGCCGCCGCGCCCGCGCCGCCCGCCGTGCTGGGCGCGACGGCGGTACGGATGCCGCTGAGCGGCCCCGCGACGCTGGTCAGCGCCACCGCACCGGACGCACACGTGCTGCGCGGTTACCTCGACGCATAACCCCGGATGGAGAGCGCTCTCCATCCGGGGGATGACGTGGCCGCCATCGAGCGTGTTCACTGACGGACGTGCGAGACTGGGAGGCCGACTACACCGACTTCGTCGCCGTCTACGGCGGACGGCTGCGGCGGCTGGCGTACGGCCGCTGCGGCGACTGGGGCACCGCAGACCGGCTGACCCGGCGGGTCCTGCTGGACGTCTACCTACGCGGAAACTCCTCCAGCCAGGAGCCCCCGGAGGTCTACGCCGAGCAGGCACTGCTCCGGCTGCTGCGACGTCATGACACCGAGGCGGAAACAGGCCCCGACCTGCTCGCGCCACCCACCCCGTTCACCTCCGACGAACTGATCGCGGCTGGCCGGGCCCGGCTACGGGTGCGGCGTGCCGTCACCGCGGCGTTGACCGTGTTCGGGCTGATCGCAGCCGGTACGGCGCTGCTCCTGCTGCGGCCCGTGCCCGGTGGGGCGCCGCTGCCCGAAGCCGAGGACTGCATGGCCGGGCTGCCGTCGCCGCCCTCGGGCACCGCCACTCCGTCGGGGCGGCCGGTGAGCGGGGGCGACGAAGGCGGCATGGACCGGCTGACGGCGCTGACCGGCGATCTGCCCCTACGCACCAGATCGATCCTGCCCGAGCAGGTGCGCCGCGAACGGCTCGGCTGCGAGGTCGCGGCGTACTTCCGTACCAAGGTGAATCCGGGCGGTCTGGAGCGGGTCGACCTGGGGCTCGACGACCGCGGGGACGCCCGGCCGCTGGCCGCGCTGCTCGACCCGGCGATCGGTCCGGCGGCGCTGACGGTCGCGGTGCGGATCACCACCGCCAGCGGGCAGGGCACGGTGACGATCTCGGTGGCCCCGACGACGGCCCGCCCGGACGAACGGCACTGCGCCCGGCTCCCTATCTGCCGCCTGTCCACCGTCACGGAGGAGGGCCTGGTCGTCGAGCAGTACGGCGTGCACGAGACGCCGGAGGCACTGAAAGCGGGACACCGGCTGGGCACCGATGCGGACTGGTGGTCGGTGGCGGTCTACACCGGGCACAGCATGGTCCTGGTGACTATCACCAACACGCCCGACGTCCGCGCGGCGCTGCCGGCCAGCGCCCAGTACACGCCACTCGGCGAGCAGGTCACCACGCTGGCCGCCGACCCCCGGCTGGCGGTGTTCGACCCGCCCGCCTCCGCGACGCCGACGCCTGACTGACCCCGCCCGGACCGTGCTCTGCACGCCTCATCGCGGTCAGTGCGGTATGTCGTGATCGTCGGGCAAGCTGTCCCACAAGGTGTTCGCACACTGTCGAATGATGCCGAGCGCGGGCCGCGTCAAGACGGCGTCGCCGACCCTCTGCACCTGCATGATCAGCCCGAGTTCATCGGCCCCTGGGTCGCCGCCGGCGAGCGTACTGCGGCACGATGTCCCGGGTTGGCGCGTAGTCGACAAACTCGGCCTCCCACTCCGATGGAACCCTGCCGACCAGCCGCAGCCCGTCCAGGGCCACCGTCATTCCGGTCGCGCCGGCGGATCAGCCGGTCTGCTCAGGCTAGTGGCAGGACGCGGGCGATCCGGATCGACCTGCTGCTGCCGCCCGCCGCCGGGTAGGCCGCGCTGCCGTCCGAGTATGCCTTGAACGCCTGGTAGTCGTGGTCCCTGACGTTGACCGTGAACTTCGCGCCCACGGTCTTGCCGGTGGCGGCGTCGTACACCTGGGCGGCGATCGAGGAGCCCGAGGCCCAGGCGAGCAGCATCCGGCCGGTCCCGTAGCTCACCAGGTGCGGGTGGCTCGACCGGGCCGCGGTCTTGATCGTGAGGTTCGACGTGCCGGTGGTGAAGCGCTCCAGGCGTACGCCGCCGCCCTGGCTCCACGCGGTCCAGTAGCCGCGGCTCGGGGCGAGCACCAGGTCACCGCCGAACAGGCTGCCGTCGCAGGTTCCCGCGGCCACGGTGCGGTACGGGTCCGGCTGCGCGATACGGCACGCGTTGTCGGTCGCGCACACCATCGCGTAATGGCCGGTCCGCGGATCCCACACGATGCGCGTCGTCCAACTGTGGCTGCACCCGACTTCGAAGCTGTCGCGGTGGCCGGACACGAGCTTGCCGTTCGCGTCGACGACCTGCATGCGGTCGCCCTCGTGGATGTCGACGCAGGAGCCGTTGCGCACGGTGATGGCGACGCCGAAGTACGCCGCGTAGTTCTTGCCGTCGGTGGCGAGCCGGCCGTGGTGCTGATACCACCAGACGAACCGCGCGCCGTCGTCGTAGCCGGTGCGGCCGCCGCCGAGGTTGGTGACCTGGCGCTCCCAGACCTGGCGGCCCGAGTCGTCGAACCGGACCATGTGCATCGTCTTGCAGGGGCTCGACGAGCCGCCGCACAGCTTGCCGCCGCCGCAGTCGCCCTTGCGGGTCAGCAGCACGACCCCGCCGGTGCGGTCGGCGTGCACGTCCTGCAGGTCGATGCCGACGAAGCTGGTGGGGGTGCCGACGAGCTTGTCGTCGCAGTCGAGCCGGCCGAGGTACACCCGCCCGTTCGTGCCGAGCCACGCCAGCCAGGAGCCCCCCGCGGGCCGCTCGGCGATCGCCATGGGCAGCGGCTCGGTGTCGCCCTCGCGCCCGTACCCGGTGACGGCGGCGCTCAGCTTGACCTCGGTGACCTTCACGACCGGCTTCGGCCCGGCGACCCGGGCACACGGACCGATCGCCTGCGCCGACGGGGACGCGGCCGGGCTCGGGGTCGCCGACGCCGACAGGTCCGGGGTGGCCGAGGCCTGGGCCTGCACTGGGGCCACCGGGTCGGACCCGAACCAGGAACCCGGGCCGCCCGCGGCGGCGATGAGCGCGGCCGTGGCCAGCACCGCGACGGCGGACAGCCCACTGGCGACGAGCAGCAGCCGCCGCTTGGCCGTCCGGCCCCGGTGCCGCCCGGTGGGTGATGACGGGGTGTCGCCGATGCTCATGCGTGTCCTCAGGTCTGCCGCCGACCGAACCCGGCTCGGATCCGGGGGACTCTACCGGCCAGTTGTGATCGCTCACAATCCACACCGGATGGTGGGCGGCCAGGCTGAACGCCGGAGATGCGACGATGCCGCCGCGAGCAGCCCGCGACAATTTCGCGAAGACATCTCCGCTTACGGGCGGTTTTTACTAGTCTGCCGTACATGAACCGGTTTGCGCCTTCACGGCAGCGCCTCACTCTCGCGGTGGCCACCGCGGCGCTGGCGATTCCCCTCGCCGCCGCGCCCGTGGCCGCGAAGGCACCCGTCTCCCCCGGCCGGGCCGCGCCCGCGCAGGCCGCGTCCTGGCGCATCGCGCCCTGCCCCAAGCCCGCCGGGCCGAAGGTGTCCGCGCCGACACGCCCGTCGCCGCCCTCCGCAGACCCGATCCTGCGCACCGTCGGCGGCGACGAGCTGGCCACCGCAGGCCTGGCCGTGCCCGCGGCCGCCACTGCGCCACCCGCGGTGACCGCCACCTCCTGGCTGGTCGCCGACCTCGACACCGGCGCGGTGCTCGGCGCATGCGGCGCACACGAGTACGCCACCCCGGCCAGCGTGCAGAAGCTGCTGCTCGCGGCGACCATGATCGCGCGGCTCGACCCGAAACGCGTCGTCACCATCACCCACGAGGACGTCGACATCGAGCCGGGCAGCTCGTCGGCGGGCCTGATCGAGGGCGGCCGGTACACGGTGGAGACGCTGTGGCTGGGGCTGCTGCTCGCCTCCGGCAACGACGCCGCGAACACGCTGGCCCGGCTGGGCGCGGGCTCGGCCGAGGCCGGGGTCCGCGAGATGAACGCGCTGGCCGCGAAGCTGGGCGCGTTCCAGACGCACGCGGTCACGCCGTCCGGCCTCGACGCGCCCGGCCAGTTCACCAGCGCCTACGACCTGGCCCTGATCATGCGGGCGTGCCTGGCCGAGCCGCTGTTCCGCAAGTACGCCCTCACCCGGTACACGCAGATCCCCGACCAGGGCAAGCACCACAAAGGCTTCCAGATCCAGAACCAGAACCTGCTGATCGACAACTACCCGGGCGCGCTCGGCGGCAAGACCGGCTACACCGACCTGGCCCGGCACACGTACGTCGGCGCGGCCGAGCGCAACGGGCGGCGGCTGGTCGTCAGCGTGCTCGGCGCCGAGTACGTGCCGCTGCGCGGCTGGGAGCAGGGCGCCGCGCTGCTCGACTGGGGCTTCGCCCAGCCCGCGGACGCCTCGGTCGGCCGGCTGGTCGACGCGGGCGCGTCGGCCGCGAACCCGTCCGCGGCAGCCCAGGCCGCCGACACCCCGGGCACGGGCACGAACGCGCTCGCGGGCGAGGGCGGGCCGGGCGCGCCGCCGCTGCTCGCCTTCGGCGCGGTGATCGCGGCGGCCGGGCTGGTGCTCTCCGCGGCCGCCCGACGCCGCCGCGGCAACCACGCCCGCCGCTGACCGGCCTGCCTCAGCGGCGACCGGCGGGCCGGGCCGGGGGCGTGATCCGCACCCGCTGCACCGGGCGGCTCTCGATGTCGCCGAGCTGGGCCGCGATCGTCGCGCGCAGCTCGTGGTAGTCGCCGAACGAGTAGTCCTGGAACAGCGTGTAGCCGGCCCACATCAGGTTCGCGCACACCTGCGGCGGCACCTTGCCCGTCGCCGCGCCCATACCGACCAGCGCGATCGACGTGATGCTGCCCGGCTCGCGCTCGTTCTGCAGATGGACGGCCTGGAACGCGGCGGCGCACGCGAACGCCACATTGAGCGTCTCGCGTACGTTCTCCGCCGACTGGTTCATCGTCGGCGTCGAGATCAGGAACTTCGGGTTGGCCGCGCCGGAGGGCACACACACCGCGCTGCCGATCGGCAGCGAGCCGCCGAACCCGTCCCGGATCGCGCGCTGCACCCGCAGCTGGATGCCCGCGCCCAGGTGCCGCTTGATGACCGCGTCGACGCCGCCGTTCATGTCGCCCAACGAGTTGGTCGGGCTGACCCACGCGTCGACGCGCTTGTCGATGATCGACCCGCGGGAGATCTCGACCTCGGGGGTGTCGGCGAATGCCGACTGCCACGCCTGCACGACCTTCGTGTTGACGTCGCTCAGCACTACCTTGAGCTGGGGCTTCATGTAGCTGACAGTCATGGTTCGCTCCGGTCACGGGGAGGGGGTGGTTCCAGCGGCTCGAAAGATAGCGGGCCGCACCGACGAAATCCCGGCGGCCGAGTCGTGATCGAACGGACCGCCGCGAGTTGTCATGGTCCGGTGTTAGCGTCCGGTCCGCCTGGCGCGGCTGATCTTCGGTCGCCGTGCGCGGCACCCAAGCCGATCACCGTGCCTCCCCGGCACGGCCGCCCCCGGGAGCACTCCATGAGCGACAACGCCGCGCCGACGCCCGCCGGGCAGGACGACCCGCTCGGCCTCGCCGAACTCTTCAACGGCGGCGGCGAGCCGTGGCTGCCCGTGCTCAAGCCGGTCATCGAGGCCCAGCCCGCCGCGGCGACCTTCATCGGTCCCGGCCGCGGCCCGCAGGTCGTGCCCGTCCGCGAGCTGACCTTCCAAGCTCTCAAGCCGAACCCGCCGCACAAGTGGAAGGTCGTCGTCTTCGGGCAGAACCCCTACCCGCGGCCGGAGAGCGCGACCGGCATCGCCATGTTCGACAACACCTTCCACGACTGGAACGACAGCCAGTTCGGCAAGGTCATCACGATCCGCTGCATCATCAAGGCGGCGGCGATGTGGAAGCACGGCATCCCGAAGAAGACGCCGATCGCCGACATCCGCAAGCTGCTGCGCCAGCACGACACAGTGCAGCCGCCGGAGTGGTTCCAGGCGATGCTGACCCAGGGTGTGCTGCTGCTGAACGCCTCGCTGACGGCCAGCGGCGACGGGGCGATGGGCGTCGACCAGCACACCGCGTTCTGGCGGCCGGTGGTCGAGAAGCTCGTCGAGGAGATCCTGCGGTCCAAGCAGAACGCCGACGAGCAGGACCGGGGCGTCGTGTTCGCGTGGTGGGGCGCACACGCCCGCGGCCTGAAGAACCTCGTGATGCGGCTGCAGAAGAAGTACCCGGACGTCGAGGTCCGGCACATCGACCATCCCAACCCGGCGGCGCAGGGCGACATCTTCTGCGACGGCGACCACTTCGCCACGGTCAACGAGGCACTGCGGGACCTCGGCGCCGACGAGATCGACTGGCTGCCGAGCAAGGGCTGGAACACGAGCACGGGCCAGGGTAAGGACGCCGCCGACCGGATGGGGGCGTTCATCGCGTCCACGATGGAGTTGCACAAGCTCTACCTGGAGCGGCTCGCCAGCGTCAAGGACGAGGGCCTGGCGCTGCCCGCGATCACCGGCGTCTTCGACACCCCGCTCATGGACTTCCGCGAGGCCGTCGCCCCGGCCGCGAAACTCCTGTCCGGGCTCGACTGGTACGTGGAGAGCTCGCACGACTTCGGCCGCAAGCAGGCCGAGCAGGCGGCCGGCGGCCTGACCGCCGACGAGGTCGCGGCGCTGTACCTCTACACCTGCGAGTCGGCGTTCTACCGCCAGATCAACGCCACGCTGCGTCACCCCGACCGCACCCGGATCACGCCGTACCTGCCGTACCTGCGGCTGCTGTTCTCGGCCGTGTCGCGGCTGCCCGCGCGCACCGAGCCGCTGTGGCGCGGGGTGGCGCTGGACCTGCGGGCGCAGTACCCGGTCGGCCAGACGGTGACCTGGTGGGGCGTGTCGTCGTGCACCTCGAAGCTCGGGGTGGCGCAGGCGTTCCTCGGCGGCCGCGGCAAGCGGACCATCTTCGAGGTGACGCCGGTGCGGGCGGTGGGCATCCGCAGCTTCTCCGCGTTCACCGGCGAGGAGGAGTTCATCCTCGCGCCCGGCACGCAGCTCACGGTCACCGACGTCAAGGCCGAGCGCAGCGGCCTGTGCACGGTGCGGCTGACCGAGCTGGCCGAACAGCACATGGTGTCCTGAACGGCCGGCACGGCGCGTCCGCCTGATACCGAGCGGCGGACGCGCCGTGGCCGTCAGCAGCCGGGGTGCAGCTTGGCCTGTACGGCCTCCGGCACCTTGACCGCGCCGTCGCAGACGCCGTCGGAACCCAGCCCGACCGGAATCCACCTGCCGGTGTTCGGCTCGTACTTGAAGAGCACCACCAGCGGGTCGGCGTTTTTCACCACCGTCATCGCGGTGGACCAGCCCTCGGCGCACTTGGGCTCGCCGATGCCGGTGACGCTCTTGTCGATCTCGTTGAAGATCGCCGGCGTGTCCTTGAGCCACTCGTACATGAGGTTCACGTCGGGCGGGCAGCCGTCGTCCGCCACGACGGGCGAGGCGGCGGCGGACGGTGCGACCGCCGAGGCGGACACCACCGGCGGCGAGGTCGGCGCGGCTTCGGGCGAGTCTGCGGCCGGTGCGCAGCCGGCGGCGGCCACCACGGCCGTCACCACGAAAAGGATTCCCAGCAGATTATTGCGCTGCGTAATGAATGTCACCGGGAACTAATACCAGCCGTCCGGCCGCCAGACCTAATTAGACCGTGAATCACGGCCTGACCAGGGGTGTCCGGGCAACGAAGGCGTCCCGGTGCGCGGGCTGTACCCCCGGGCACCGGGACGGGTCAGAAAGCCGGTGAAGGCGTCGAGCATCAGTCGGCGAAGTGGTGTGGCGCAACGCGTGCGTCACGAGCCGGGCAAGGGAAAGTGCCTGCCCGAGCCGTGGAAACGCTCCCGCCCACTGCAGCCTCATATTAAGGCAGGTCTATCAACGTGGCAATGGGCCCGCCCGTGCGGCTGATCAGGCAGCGGCCGGCTGGCGCGACAGCGCTCCAGTCAGCGCGCCCAGCAGCGCGGCGAGCTGATCACGGTCGCCCTCGGGCATGGCCAGCTCGCCGACGCTCCCCCGCACCTGGTCCGCGATCCGGTCGTGCAGCTGGCGGCCGCGGGGGCTGAGGTAGGCGCGGATGCGGCGGCGGTCGAGCGGATCGACCCGGCGGTACACCAGGCTGTGCTCGACGAGCTGGTCCATGACCTTCGTCAGGGTGCCCGGCGGCAGGAACGCGCCGTCGGCGACCTCGGTCATCGGCCGCCCGCCCTCGGCCGCCAGCTGCGTCAGCACCCGCCACGCCTCCGGCGTGCACTGCTCGGCGCGCAGGATGACCGACAGCCTCCGCTGCAGCAGCCGCTCGGCCTGGGTGAGCAGGTGCAGCAGATCGGGAGCCGGACCGTGGGGCGCTGGGGCGGACAATGTCCCTCCTCGACCGATGGGCGTGACTCATGCTACAGAATGGCTTCGAGTGCGGGAACCGTCTGGAGATCATGCGCCGGTCACGGGAACATGTGCCCATGCCCGTACCGCCGCAGCGGTTGCCCGGCCTGGTCGTCCCCGGACTGCCCGGCCGGCACACGGGCACCCTGCGGGAGACCGTCCACGTGGCGCTGGTGTTCCCGATGCAGGGCCCGGCCGGGATCTTCGGCCCGACCTGCGAGCTGTGCGCGCAGCTCGCCGTCGAGGAGGTCAACCGCAACGGCGGAGTGCTGGGCCGGGAGCTGAGCCTGGTGCCGGTCGACGGCGGGGCCGCCCCGGAGCGGGTCGCCGCGGAGGTCGACGCGCTGGTGTCGCTCGGCGCGGTGCACGGCGTGACCGGCTGGCACATCTCCTCGGTGCGCCAGGCCCTCGCGCCCCGCATCGCGCACCGCGTGCCGTACGTCTACACCGCCCTGTACGAGGGCGGCGAGCGCACCGAAGGCGTCTACCTGACCAGCGAGACCCCCGACGAGCAACTGCTGCCCGCGATGCGGCTGCTGGCCGGGGAGCACCGGGTGAAACGCTGGTTCATCGTCGGCAACGACTACGTGTGGCCGCGCCGGACCGCCGCGGCCGCCCACCGGTACGCGGTGGAGTCCGGCACCCAGGTGTGCGGGCAGGCGTTCCTGCCGCTGGGCGTGCACGGCTTCGCCGACGTGCTGCGCCGCATCGAGCGCAGCGCCGCCGACGCCGTGCTGATGCTGCTGGTCGGCAACGACGCGGTGCGCTTCAACCGGGCCTTCGCCGCGTCCGGGCTGGACCAGCGCTGCCTGCGGCTGAGCACGCTGATGGACGAGAACATGCTGATGGCCAGCGGCGCGCACGCCACCCGCGGCCTGTTCAGCACCGCGGGCTTCTTCGCGACGCTGGTGACCCCGGAGAACCTCGACTTCCACGGCCAGTACGCGCGTCGCTTCGGCGTCGAGGCGCCGCAGCCGGGCAGCCTCGGCGAGTCCTGCTACGAGGGAGTGCTGCTGCTCGCCGCGCTGATCAACCGGGCGGGCTCGCTGGACGTGCGGGCCATCGGGTCCGGCGCGGACACGGTCACCTACGAGGGGCCGCGCGGGGCGATCGCGATGCGCCGCCGGCATGCCCGGCAGCGCATCTACCTCGCCGAAGCCGACCGGCTCGACTTCAACGTGCTCACCCAGCTGTGACCGGCACGCCCGCGATCACGTGGAACAGCCGCGCGGTCAGCGGGAACGGCATGCGGTCCGACAGCGCGATCTCCAGGCGCTCCAGCTCGGCGAAGAACGACGCGTCGTACTTGCGCTCGTCGTCGGGGATGTAGTCGCACACCGAGCGGATGCCGTAGTGGCCGAGCACGCCCGCGCCGATGCGGCGCAGCGCGGTGCACACCTCGTCGGCGGTGCGCGGGTAGACCGGGGTGTTGAACGTGTGGGTGAACCGCTCGGCGGCGTCGATGGACTCGTACGCCGCGGTCAGGTCCATGTCCCGGATGGCCGCGCGCAGCGGCTCGGAGTGGGCGTTGCCCGCGATGACGCTCAGCAGGCCGCCCTCGCGCAGCGGAGCCATGACGGTCGACAGGGTCGACTCGACGTCGGCGACGTACGGCAGCAGATTGTGGCACAGCACCAGGTCGTAGGCCTGCTGCTCGACCACGTCGCCGAGCTTGGCGACGTCGGACTCGATCACGGTGACCCGGTGTGCCACGCCGGTGGACTCGGCCAGCGAGCGTGCCGAGACCAGCATCTGCGGCGAGTAGTCCACCAGGGTGACCTGGTGCCCGGCGACGGCGTAGCGGACCGCCTCGACGCCGTTGCCGCCGGCCACGTCGAGGATGTGCAACCGGCGTCCGTCCAGGTGACGGGCGATGTTGTGCTCGGCGAGGGTGTAGCGCAACCTGCCCCAGGGCGCGTCCTGCCACTGCCGCCAGGCGGACACCTTGTCGTCGAACACGTCACGGGTCACGTTGCTCATGGGTTCGACCGTAACGGTTGTTCAGGCGCTGGGCACCCCGGAACACGCGAATACTCCGTACGACGTCAGAAGGGGTTTAGGGGGCGCCTGCGGGCGCGCGGACCGCCTTCGCCCGGCCCGGCGGCGAAGGCGCAGGCAAGGCCGCACCGACACCGTCCGGTCACGACGGTGCGAGACTGGATGCCGGATTTAGCTTGAGGAGAATACTGATGACGACGGAGCCGCAGGCCCCGAGCACCGCCCGGATGATCGACTATTGGCTCGGCGGAACCCGCCACCACCCGATCGACGTCGCCGCCGCGCGGGCCTTCGAGGGGGCGTACGGGCCGTGCGCGGAGATCTTCCGCTCGCTGCGGGCGTTCTCCGGCCGTGCGGCGCGGTACCTGGCCGCCGAGGGCGTGGACCAGTTCCTCGTCTTCGGCGCGGGCATCCCCGCCCAGGGCAACGTGCACGAGACCGTCCCGGACGCGCGGGTCCTGTACACCGACGTGGACCCGGAGATCGTCGCGGCGGGCCGCGAGCTGCTGGCCGGCCGTGCGGGCGTGGACTACGTGCTCGGTGACGCCGCCGACCCGCGCGGCATCGACGGCGCCGCGCTCGACCGGGCCCTGCCCGACCACGCCACCCGCCCGGTCGGGTTGATCTTCCTGGGCCTGGCGGCCTTCCTCGACGACGCGACCCTCGCCCGAGCCCTGGACGAGATGTACGACCTGGTTCCGGCGGGCAGCCGGCTCGCGTTCGACTTCGACGCGATGGAGCTGTCGGCCTACCCCGAGGCGCTGGCGATGATGGGGCCCGGCTTCCACATGCGCGAACCCGCGGACTTCGGCAAGCTGCTCGGCCGCTGGCAGCTCACCGCCGACGGCATCGTGCCCGTCGCCGACTGGCGCCCGGACGGCACTCCCGAGCAGGTCCCCGACGCCTTCTGGGGCGGCATCGCGGTCAAGTGACCCACCGGCCGCGACGTCCGCCCGTGGCCGCACGGCCGGGCGCGGCCACGATCGCTCGACTTGCCCGGCAGATCGGCGTAAGTGCGCTCAAGACACGCACAGGTGCCTGGCAAGTCGAGCGATCATGACGCGGAGCCGGGGCGGGATGCGGCCGGGAGCGCTTGACAGCGGTCGATGCGAGCATGATCCTGAGTGCCGGGTGCGGCGGCGCGCTCCCCCTGTCCGATCGTCTGCCGATCAGGAGCGTCCCGTGCCGTACACCCGCCGCCACGTCCTGCGCCTGGGCACCGCGACCCTTGTGGTCGCCGCCGCTCCGGCCGTCTCGCTGCCCGCGCTGGCCGCCGCCGTCGTCACCGCCGACCTGGTCGTCTACGGCGCGACCTCGGCGGGCATCGCCGCCGCCGTCACCGCCCGGCGGCTGGGCCGCACCGCGCTGATCGTCGAACCCGGCGCGCACGTCGGCGGCCTGTCGACCGGCGGGCTGGGCATGACCGACAGCGGCGTCAAAGCCGCCATCGGCGGCCTGGCCGGCGAGTTCTACCGCCGGGTGTACGCCAAGTACAACGGCACCGCCGTCACGCCGACCTCGCCCGCCCGGTTCACGTTCGAGCCGCACGTCGCCGCCGTGATCTTCGACGAGCTGCTGGCCGAGGCGGGCGTTCCGGTCTACCTGAACACCCGGATGACCGGGGTGACCATGGCCGGCAACCGGATCGGCGAGATCGTCTGCGACAGCGGGCAGGTGTTCCGGGCCCCGATGTTCGTCGACGCGACGTACGAGGGCGACCTGCTGGCGCGAGCCGGGGTGGGTTGGACGGCGGGGCGCGAGGCCAACAGCGTGTACGGCGAGACGATCAACGGGGTGCAGTTGCGCAGCGGGCACCAGTTCAACCGGTTCGTCGACCCGTACGTGACCCCGGGCAGCGTGGCCAGCGGGCTGCTGCCCGGGATCTCGGCTGCCCCGGTCGCGCCAGCGGGCAGCGGCGACGGACGGATCCAGGCGTACAACTTCCGGATGTGCCTGACCCAGGCCGCGAACCGGATTCCGTTCGCGAAACCCGCAGGCTACGACGCGATCCGCTACGAGCCGCTGGCGCGCTACGTGCAGGCGGGGTACACCGGCCCGTTCTTCACGACGCACCAGGTCGGCGGCGGCAAGACCGACTCCAACAACGACGGGGCGTTCTCGACCGACTTCATCGGCCAGAACTACGCCTACCCGACCGCGTCGTACGCCGCCCGCGCGGGCATGGTCGACGAGCACCGCGTCTACCAGCAGGGGCTGATGTGGTTCCTGGCCAACGACCCGCGGCTGCCCGCCTCGATCCGCAGCGCCACCGCGTCGTGGGGGCTGGCCGCGGACGAGTTCACCGGCAACGGCGGCTGGCCCACCCAGCTGTACGTGCGCGAGGCGCGGCGCATGGTGTCGGCGTACGTGATGACCGAGGCGGACTGCCGGGGCGGCCGCGTCGCCGCCGACTCGGTCGGGCTGGCCAGCTACACCATGGACTCGCACAACTGCCAGCGGGTCGTCGTCTCGGGCGGGCTGAAGAACGAGGGCGACGTGCAGATCGGCGTGCCGCAGCCGTTCGGCATCAGCTACCGGGCGATCGTGCCGTACGAGTCGCAGTGCGCGAACCTGCTGGTCCCGGTGTGCCTGTCGGCGAGCCACATCGCGTACGGCTCGATCCGGATGGAACCCGTGTTCATGATCCTCGCCCAGTCGGCGGCGACCGCCGCGCACCTGGCGATCGCGGCCGGGTCGGCGGTGCAGCAGGTGCCGATCGCCGCACTCCAGGCCCGGCTGCGCGCCGACGGGCAGCTGCTCACCTGGCCGCTGACGGCACCCGGGGAGATCATCGTGGACAGCTCGACGTCGGCCGGGGTGACCCGGGCGGGCGTCTGGCTCACGTCGACCTCGGTCGCCGGATACCACGGGCCCGACTACGAGCACGACGACAACACGAACAAGGGCGTCAACCGGCTGCGGTTCACCCCGACGATCCCGACCGCCGGCTCCTACCAGGTGTTCCTGCGCTGGACGTCGCACGCCAACCGGGCGAGCAACGTGCCCGTCGACGTCTGCGCGGGCGGCACGGTCACCACCCGGACCGTCGACCAGCGCACCGGCGGTGGCCAGTGGGTGTCACTGGGCACGTTCAGCCTGCCCGCGGGCTCCTCACCGAGCGGTGCGAGCGTGCTGATCCGCACCGAGGCCACGAACGGGTACGTGGTCGCCGACGCGGCCCGCTTCGTCCCGGCGTGATCTCGCGGCGACGCTGCCCGGCCGGTGACGGCTCGGCGTCGACACGTGCCGTCGGGCTGGTGTTCGGCCGAGCCCGGGTCGGCGGCTCCGGCTCCGTGAGAGGATCGGCCGCGTGACGACTCCCCGTCTCGGCCCGGTGCAGCGGGTCGCGGTCCTGGCCGACGTGCACGGCAACGTGCCCGCCCTGCTCGCCGTGCTCGACGACGTCGTCTCCGTCGGCGCTGACCTGATCGTGTTCCCCGGCGACCTGACCTGGGGTCCCGAGCCGCAGACGACGGTGGACCTGGTGCAGGAGCTGGGGCGGCGGGCGGTGTTCGTGCGCGGCAACGCCGACCGGGCGGTCGTGGAGCTGGCCCGGGGCGGACGCGAGCACACCCGCCCGCGCGATTCGTGGATGGTGCGCCGGCACACGGACGAGGCCGTGGACTTCCTCGCGACGTTCCCGCTCAACGTCGTCGTCGAGGTGGCGGGGCTGGGCGCGGTGCGGTTCTGCCACGGCTCGCCGCGCGACGACACCGAATGCGTCACGCCGGAGACGTCCGAGGAGCGGTTCGCCGAGCTGGCCCGCGACACCGACGAGCACGTGATCGTCACCGGGCACACTCACCTGCAGTTCGACCGCGAGGTCGCCGGCCGGCGCAGCGTGAACCCGGGCAGTGTCGGCCTGCCCTACCACCTGGGCGCGCCGGGCACGGCGTACTGGGCGCTGCTCGGACCCGACGTGCAACTGCGCCAGACGCGGTACGACGTGCAGGAGGCGGTCGACCGGTGCCGCACGACCGGCGACCCGAGCGGCGACACCGTGGTGCGTTACCTGCTCACCCCGCCGACCCCAGCCGAAATCATCGCCGACGCCGAGAGCCGCGTCTTCGCCGACTGAACGTGCCGGAACGCGGGAACGGCGCCGGCACGCGCCGTTCCCGCGAGTTCGCGCTACGCCTGGGCGGCGACGGCGCGCAGCTGGCCGAGGGTGGTGCGGAAGCCCTTGCCGGAAGCGGCTGGGTCCTCGGCGAGCAGGCCGCTGACGGCCATCGCCTGCGAGCGGGTGGTCGCGGCGGCCGCGTCGTCGGCGCCGGTCACGTCGAAGATGCCGAAGTCACCGCTGAGCGTGCTGAACGTCGCGGCGGCCGTGGCGTCCTTGGCCAGGTAGAGCACGACCTTCTGGCCGGTCTCCAGCTTCGACATGTTCGCCATGTCGACGACCTGCCCGTTCAGGCCGGTGATGGTGATCTTGTCGCCGGCCTTCGCGGCGGCTCCGTCAGCCGCGCGCAGCACCTCGTCGACCCGGAACCCGGCCGCCTCGACCTCACCGCGTACGACCAGGTCGGCGGCGGCGGTCAGCTCCTTCACCGTGGTGTACCCCCGCAGCTTGCCCTTGATCGGCGGGGCGGCCTCGCTCGGTGCGGCGGCGGCAGAGGTCGCGGGCGCGGCCGCCGGGGTGGCCGGGTCGGTGCTGCCACAGGCGGCCAGCGCCGCCGCGGCGAGCAGCGCGGCCGCTCCCGCCAGGACGCGCGTGCGGTGGGGGTGGTCGATCCTTGCCATGGAACGCTCCTCAGCGTGTCGACGCCGTGCCCGTGCGGTTCTCGCCCGGGTCGCGGCGCTGCTTACGCCATCTATCTGTGCGTCCGCGAGGTCGAGTTCCCGATTTCGCGTCCCTTTTTTCAGCCGTGTTCGCGGGCCAGTTCGCGCAGCTCCGCCAGCGTGGCGGTGAACCTGCGGTCGCGGGCGGTCGCGTCCTCCTCCCGCAGGCCCGACACCGACATCGTCAGCGACCGCGCCGTGGCGGTGTCGCCCGCGACGTCGAAGATGCCGAAGTCACCGCTGAGCACGCCGTATTCGGCCCCCTCCGGGGTGGCGGCCAGGTAGAGCACCACGTGCTGGCCGGGCTCCAGCCGGGACATCCCCGACAGCTCGGGGGTGGCCAGCGTGATCTCGGCGGCCGGGGCCAGCCGCGGCGTCCGGTAGAGCACTTCGGCGATGCCGACGACGGCCTTGCGGTCGTGCCCGGCACCGTCGACGCGCAGCACGTCGCCGCGCACCACCAGGTCGGCGGTGGCGGTGAGCTGGCTGACGGTGCCGTACGCCCGGACCTTCGCGGTCACGGCTCCGCCCGTGGGTTCGGCGGCAGGCGTGGAGACGCCGGGCGTCGGGATCGCGACCGGGGGTTCGTCGTCGCGATTCGCGACCACCACCGCGACGGTGCCCGCCACGGCGACCAGCGCGGCCATCGCGAGCGCCGGCCGCAGCAGGCTCCACCGGGGCGTACGGCGCACCGGGGCGGCGGCCCGCTCAGGCGCCGCGATCGCGGCCAGCAGGCGTTCCCGGTGCAGCTCGTGGCGGCCGGGCGGCAGCTCGCGGTGGCCGGGGTCGGGCAGCAGCTCGGCGAGCTCCGCCCACTCGGACGGATCGAGCGGCGGTTGCTTCATCGGTGGCCCTCCTCTGCCAGACGGACGGTATCGCTCTTCATCTGTCCGGCAGGACCGGCCGGGTTCCGGGTTGACCGGGGTGTCTCGTCGACGAGCTTGCGCAACTTGGTCCGGGCCCGGGACAGCCGCGACCGCACCGTGCCGACCGGGATGCCCAGCGCCTGCGCCGCCGACTCGTAGTCCAGGCCCTCCCACAGGCACAGCGTGATCACTTCCCGCTCGGGGCGGCGCAGCGACGCCAGCGCGTCGATCGCGGCGGTGATCCGGCCGCTGTCGTCGAGCCGCCCGGCCACCTCGTCGGCGTGGTCGGGGGCGGTGAACTCGTCCGCGTGCAGCGCCGACGCGGCAGCCCGATAGCGGCGGTTGCTGCGGGTGTGGTTGCGCGCCTCGTTGGTGGCGATGCCGAGCAGCCATGGCCGCAACGACCCGCCCTCGTCGCTGATCCGCTCGCGGGAACGCCAGGCCTGCAGGTACGTGGCGGCCATGACGTCCTCGGCGGTGGACCAGTCGGCGGTGAGCCGGAACGCGTGGTTGTAGACCGACCGCGCGTACTGGTCGAACAGCTCGGCGAACGCGCCGGCATCACCCGCCCGTACGCGGGCGCGCAGACTCGACTCCATGACCACTTCTCTGTCCGGCGAGCGGCGCGAGTTCCTGTGATCCAGGCCACCCCGACCGCCCCATATGGTGCTCACCGACCATAACCACCTGCGGTCCCGGGCCGCCAACGGGCGAAGATCACTGTTTCTGGTCTGGAACCGCGGCCAGACCGAACGGGTACGGGTCGCTGTTGCGATCACGCAGCAACTCCGGGGGCACGTCATCCAGCGAGGTCCACGGCCCCGCCGCGAACTGCACGTCGGCGTCCCCGGGTGGCATACCCATACGTTCCCCACTTCGATCCCAAGCCGCTGACCAGCACAAACTCGGCGATCTTATACGGACCGGACATAAACCATGCAAGCCACCACTCCGCCACATCGTCCGCCTTGGCGCGCCCGCCCGACCCCGCCCGGCAGGCTGGGGGGTGGGTCAGGCGCGGCGTTCGATTTGGGCGCGGACGCGGGGGAAGGCGGCCTTGGCTTCGCTCTGGTTGTAGTCCCAGAGCATGACCATGCCGATGCTGCCGCCGTCGGCCCACGCGCACATGTAGACGCTGCCGAGGACCTCCTGGTGGCCGCACTTGGCCGCGCCCCCGAGCGAGCCGGTGGACACGGAGAAGAACCCGCTGAACCCGTCGTCGGCCATGTTCTGGGTCAGCCACTGCATCTCGGTGGACGGCGACTTCAGCCGGGTCGAGGTCGCCGCGTAGAACGCGATCTTCTTCCCGGCAGCCGAGTCGGCGTCGCCATACGCCCCGGACACCCACTTGGCCTGCACGTATCGCTGCTTGAGCTCCGTGGGCACCGGACCGACGCTCTCCGGCGACTTGGCGATGCCGTCCAGGGTCGACGGCACCCGCAGGGTGATCTTCACCGGAGCCTTGGTCGGCGACTTCGACGGCGACGGCTTCACCGAGGGCTTCGCCGACGGGGACGCGGACGGCGACGGCGAGGACGGCAGATCGGACGGTGACGGCGCGGCCGACACCTGCGGGGTGCTCCATGCGGCCGGCTCGGTGGCGGCCGGGGTCTGCTGGTCGCCGCCGGACGAGGCGTACACGGCTGCGCCGACGCCCAGCACGGCGACCAGCGCCAGCACCGCCCACAGTGCGCGCCGGTTCCGGGCCGCCGGTGGCCCGGCCTCGATGCCGTCGCCGTCCGAGTACTGCTGCATCTGCTCGCTCCCGCAATTCGAGGTGTGCCGAGCCCGCCGGTCCTGGTGATCACGAGGCGGGTCCACCGAAGGTAGGGCACGATCGCGGGCCGCGGGCACCCACGAACGGATGGAGATCCTATTCATACGATGACTTCCGCGTTCATGATCGACTGGCGATAAAGTTTCGGGAAGATGACGGACAACCCTTGTGAGCGTTCGCCTGACGCCCTAACCTCAGATCCACGGCGCGCCTGGGATCGCCGATCACCGATCTCCGGGCAGGGTTGGGAACACCGCAGCCACCCAGCGACGTGGCACCGGAGCAACGCCCGTTCACCACCGCAGGCTCCGATCCCTGCGGCAAACGTCCATCTCCGACGACGCCGCACCCTGGCCACGAATGTGAGCGCTAACAAGCAATAGTTCGCCGAAACATCAATAAAAGCTGCTCTCCCCGCATTCAGGACCGGCGTCGGCGACGTCGGGCCCGGTGACACCTGTGCCCGCGCCCGGCAGCACCACGGGCACCCGCTCCCTCCGGAAGGATCCCCCATGACCACCAGACGCGAGCTGCTGACCGGACTCCTGTCCACGGCCGCGGCCACCGCGGCAGGCGGGCTGACCATCGCCGCCACCGGCTCCCCCGCCCACGCCGCCGGACCGCTGACCGGCTACGTGATGGGCTACTTCACCGAGTCGCCCAACCGGCTGGCCAACAACTACGGCCTGCACCTGGCCGTCAGCGCCGACGGCCTGAACTGGACCCCGCTCAACCAGAACAATCCCGTGGTCACGCCCACGGCCGGCACCGGCGGTCTGCGCGACCCGTTCATCCTTCGCAAACGCGACGACACGTTCGCAGTGCTCGCGACCGACCTGACCGGCACCGACTTCACCCAGCCGAACCAGTACATCCACGTCTGGGACTCGGTCGACCTGCGCAGCTTCACCGGCTACCGCCGGGTGCGGATGCACACCATGAACACCCACACCTGGGCTCCGGAGGCGTTCTGGGACAACGCCCGCGGCCAGTACGGCATCGTCTACTCCGCGCACAACGGCACCCGCGACGTGTTCATGGTCAACTACACCACCGACTTCGTGAACGTCGGCTCCGCGCAGGTGTTCTTCGACCCCGGCTTCAACGTGCTCGACGCCACGTTCCACCTGGGCAGCGGCGTGAACTACCTGTACTACAAGAACCTCGCCGACGGCCGGCTCTACGGGGCCCGGTCGAGCACCCTCAACCCGAACAGCTTCAGCACGTACACCAGCGGCATGGTCAACGGCGGCATCGAGGCCCCGATCGTGGTCAAGGCCAACGACCGCAACGAGTGGTGGCTGTGGGGCGACTCCTACAGCCCCGTCAACGGCGAGTTCTACGTCTGGCGCAGCGGCGACGTCAACGCCAACGCGTGGACGGCGCTGGACAAGGCGGCGTACACCCAGCCGCTCAACGCCAAACACGCCACGATCGCGGCGATCACGACCACCGAGCACGCCAACCTGCTCACCCGCTGGGGCGCGCCGACCTGGAACCGGCTCAAGTCGTACAACCTCCCGGACCGGCTGATCCGCCACGCGAACCGGGTCGGGCGCATCGACCCGTACCCGTTCGACCCGTACGCCGACAGCCAGTGGCGGCTGCGCCCCGGCCTGGCCGACAGCGCCGGAGTCTCGTTCGAATCCGTCAACTACCCCGGCAATTACCTGCGCCACAGCGGTTACGTGATCGGGCTCGCGGCCAACGACAGCACGGCGCTGTTCGCCGGCGACGCGACGTTCCACCGCACCGCGGGCCTGGCGAACAGCGGCTGGGCCTCGTTCCGCTCGCACAACTTCCCCGACCGCTACCTGCGCCACAGCAACTACCTGCTGCGCATCGACGTGCTCGGCTCCGGCTCGCCCGCCGCCGACCGGGCCGACGCCACCTTCCAGATCGGCTACTGAATCCCACCCGGAACGCCGTGCGCCGCACACGGCCGTTCCGGCCCACCCAGGAAGGACTGACAATGCCTCCGCTCCCTGACGGACCCGGTCCACGGTCACACACGCCGCGGCGCTGGTGGCGGCTCACCGCCATGACGGTGCTGTGCGCGCTCGCCGCGACCGGCCTGCACGCGTCCGCCGCTTCGGCGTCGCCCGCGGTCAACTACACCAATCCGCTGGTCAACCAGCGCGCCGACGCCCAGATCCACAAGCACACCGACGGCTACTACTACTTCACCGCGACGGTCCCCGAGTACGACCGCATCGTCCTGCGCCGGGCCACCACCCTGCAAGGCCTGTCGAGCGCCCCGGAGACGGTGATCTGGCGCAAGCACAGCAGCGGGATCATGGGCGCGCACATCTGGGCCCCGGAGATCCACTTCATCGACGGCAAGTGGTACGTCTACTTCGCCGCCGGGGCGACCAACGACGTCTGGGCGATCCGGATGTACGTCCTGGAGGGCACCGGGGCGAACCCGCTGACCGCGAGCTGGACCGAGAAAGGGCAGATCCGCACCCCGTGGGAGACGTTCTCCCTGGACGCGTCGACCTTCGTGGCGAGCGGGGTGCGCTACCTGGTCTGGGCGCAGGCCGAGCCCGGCATCGCCACGAACACCAACCTCTACATCGCGCGGCTGGCCAACCCGTGGACGATCACCGGCGCGACCACCCGGCTCACGATACCCACGCTCGCCTGGGAGACCCGCGGCTACAAGGTCGCCGAGGGACCGACCGTCATCCAGCGCAACGGCAAGCTGTTCATGACGTACTCGGCCAGCGCCACCGACGCCAACTACTGCCTGGGCATGCTCACCGCGACAGCCGGCAGCAACCTGCTCAGCGCGTCGTCGTGGACCAAGTCGCAGAACCCGGTGTTCGCCAGCAACTCCGCCACCGGGCAGTGGGGGCCGGGACACAACTCGTTCACCGTGTCCGAGGACGGGGCCAGCGACATCCTGGTCTACCACGACCGCAACTACCGCGACATCAGCGGCGACCCGCTCAACGACCCGAACCGGCGCACCCGGCTGCAGAAGCTGTACTGGAACGCCGACGGCACCCCGAACTTCGGCATCCCGATCCCCGACGGGGCACACCCGGTGCGGCTGAAGTCCTACAACTTCCCGGACCGCTTCGTGCGCCACTGGGAGTACCGGGCCCGGATCGACACCAACGTCACCAACCTGGCCGACTCGCAGTTCCGGATCGTCACCGGCCTCAACGGCGGCGGCAGCGTCTCGCTGGAGTCGACCAACTTCCCCGGCTACTTCCTGCGCCAGCGCAGCAACGGCGAGGCGTGGGTGGACCGCAATGACGGCACGGCGGCGTTCCGCGCCGACGCGAGCTTCCACCAGCGCGCGGGTCTGGCCGGTTCGTCGGCGGTGTCGTTCGAGTCGCAGACCTACTCCGGCCGCTACCTGCGGCACAGCAACTACCTGCTGTACGTCCAGGCGGTCACCGACACCGTCGGGCGCGCCGACGCCACCTTCATCCTCGAATGACCTTGGAGTAACCATGTTGCTGACCTGGCCACGCACCCTCACCGGGCGGGCGCTGTCACTGGTCGTGGCAGCCCTGCTCGGCGTGTCCATGGCGGTCGTCGTCCACCCGGGGCGGGCCGACGCCGCGCCCGGCCCGACCTTCCGCAACCCGGCCGTCGACGTGCCCAACAGCGGCGACCCGACGCTGACGTACTACAACGGGTACTACTACTACGTCGCGACCACCTGGTCCTCAGACGTGGTGATGCGCCGCTCGCGGACCGTCTCCGCGCTGCGCGGCGCGCCCGAGCAGGTCGTCGTGCGCACCGGCGGCACGACGATGTGGGCCCCGCACCTCGAAATGATCAACAACCGGTGGTACCTGTACTACTCCGTGGAGCAGAGCGGCGGCGCGCGGCGCACCCACGTCGCCGAGAGCGCCGGGACCGACCCGCTCGGGCCGTACACCATCCGGGGCATCCTCAACCTGATGCCCAACAACGGCTGGGCCATCGACGCCGCGATCCTCAAGCTCAACGGCGCGAACTACGTCATGTTCTCGGCGTTCCACCCGAGCGACAACCTGCAGTCGCTGTACATCTCCCCGCTGACCAACCCGTGGACGGCCGGGGCGTACGGCACCCGCATCTCCGCGCCGACGCTGTCCTGGGAGACCCAGAACGGGGCGGTCAACGAGGGCGCGTTCGCGCTGCAGCGCAACGGCCGCACCTGGATCACCTACTCGGCCAGCCACTGCAACGGCCCGAACTACAAGCTCGGCATGCTCGAATACCGGGGCGGCGACCCGCTGGCCGCGTCCTCGTGGACCAAGGCAGCCAACCCGATCTTCCAGCGCAACGACGCCAACGGCGTGTACGGGCCGGGCCACCACTCGTTCTTCACCTCACCCGACGGCACCGAGACCTGGATCGCGTACCACGCCAACAGCTCCTCCTCGCAGGGCTGCGGCACCACCCGCACCACCCGCGTGCAGAAGATCTCCTGGAACTCCGACGGGACCCCCAACCTGGGCGTGCCGGTGTCGCTGTCGGCCATCCAGCCCGGCCCGTCCGGGGAGTCCAACGCCACCCCGGTCGAGATCCGCAATCGGCACAGCAACCTCTGCCTCGACGACTACAACTCCGTGACCACCCCCGGCGCCGAGGTGCGGCAGTGGACCTGCGGCACCCAGGCGAACCAGGACTGGTACGTGACACCGCTCGACAACGGCTACTACCAGATCAGCAATCGGCACAGTGGACTCTGCCTCGACGACTACAACTTCGTGACCACCCCTGGCGCCGAGGTGCGGCAGTGGACCTGCAACGGACTGGCCGTGCAGCAGTGGCAGGTCAACGCGGTCGCCGGCGGCTACTCGACGCTCGTCAACCGGCACAGCGGACTCTGCCTGGACGACTACAACTGGGGCACCACGCCCGGCGCGGAAGTGCGCCAGTGGACCTGCCTCAACAACAACGCCCAGCACTGGCGTATCTCCTGACACGGCAGGCGGGCGCCGGCGCGCCCCGACACCGGTCGCGGCGACCCCGGCGGCGACGAAGGCCTGATGCGGCCGCTCACCACTGGGTCGCGGGTTGCGCCACCTCG
>NZ_JBEZDT010000006.1:6786-116884 GCF_040648455.1 Catellatospora sp. NPDC049133 | reverse complement strand
GGGCCCGCCCAACACACCCCTCCCCCACCCGGCGCTCATGCCCCCCCCGGGCGGGGGGGCCCCCCGGCCCCCCCGCGCCGGCGCCCGCCGCACGCAGGGTCACCGGGCGCAGGAGACCCCGGTCAACCACACGGGCGAGTAGCACTCGGCGAACGACCACTTCTGATCCGAGAAGCTGTCGTCCGTGCTGTCGGTGTACACCTCAAGCCCGCCTTGCGGCGTCACCCGGTAGTACTCGCGAACAGGGTCACCCTCGATGGTCGGGAAAGTCACCTTCAGCTCCGCGCTCTCGCCACTCTCGAGGGCGCGCTCCAGGCAGGCGATCTCCTGCACCGCCTTCTGCCGCATCTCCTCATTCAGCCCCAAGCTCACCTCGCCACAGCTGGGAAACTCCGTCCTGGACGCCCAACGGTCCTCGACCGGATCACCGAACAGACCGCAGCCTGAGGTGAACAAGGACGCCGCCGCCACCGCGACGAGCCACGGGCGAGCCGAACGAGCTGCCACGCGGCGATGATGAGCGCTGCTCCGACCTACCATGTCGTGTCCCCTTCCCTGCTGGTTCAACGCGGCCGGGCGGACGGCCGGTTCCATGCGGGCAGGTAACAGATACGTTCCGGAACGGACGGTGCACCGCGGCAGGTCAGGGCGTGCTGCGGGCGAGCTGCATGAGGAACTCGGCGTTGCTGCCCGTCTTGCGCAGCCGGTCGACGAGCTGTTCCCCGGTCTGCTGGCTGTCCATGGTGTGCAGGGCGCGGCGCAGGCGGCGGACCAGCTCCAGCTCCTGCGGGCCGACCAGCAGTTCCTCGCGGCGGGTGCTGGAGGAGTCGACGTCCACGGCCGGGAAGACGCGCCGGTCGGCGAGCCCGCGCAGCAGCCGCAGCTCGGCGTTGCCGGTGCTCTTGAACTCCTCGAAGATGACGGTGTCGCCCAGCGAACCGGTCTCCACCAGCGCGGTGGCGATGACGGTCAGCGAGCCGCCGCCCTCGATGGTGCGGGCCGCTCCCAGGAAGCGCTTGGGCGCGTGCAGGGCGCCGGCCTCGATGCCGCCCGACATGATGCGGCCGTTGGACGGCGCGGCGAGGTTGTAGGCGCGGCCCAGCCGGGTGATGGAGTCGAGTAGCACGACGACGTCGCGGCCCTGCTCGACCAGGCGCTTGGCGCGTTCGATGGCCAGTTCGGCGACCGCGATGTGGTCGGCCGGCGGCCGGTCGAACGTCGAGGAGACCACCTCGCCGCGTACGGTGCGGCGCATGTCGGTGACCTCCTCCGGACGCTCGTCGATGAGGATCGCCATGACGTGCGCGTCGGGGTGGTTGACCGTGAGCGCGTGCGCGATCGCCTGCAGCACCATGGTCTTGCCTGCCTTGGGCGGCGAGACGACCAGGGCGCGCTGGCCCTTGCCGATCGGGGTGAGCAGGTCGATCACCCGGGTGGTCAGGATGTCCGGGGTGGTTTCCAGGCGCAGCCGCTCCCGCGGGTAGATCGGGGTCAGCGCGTAGAAGTCGGGCCGGTCGCGCAGGTGCCCGGCGGGCTCGCCGTTCACGGTTTCGATCGTGGTGACGGTCGGCCGCTGGGCGCGGCGCGCGTCGGCGCGCTCGCCGGAACCGGACCGGCGGACGGTCGCGGGCTGCGCGGCGGTGCCGGTGACGAGGTCGCCGCGGCGCAGGCCGAGGCGCTGGACCAGGCCCGGCGGCAGGTACGGGTCGCCCGGGTCGGACAGGTAGCCGACCAGTCGGACGAAGCAGTGCTTGTCGCGGACGTCTACGACGCCGCTGACGGCCGTCGTCGGAGCCTCGGCGCCAGGCTCGGCGGCATCGTGCTCGATGTGGTCCCGCACGTTCGCGCGGGGGCGGGCCGTCGTGCGGCGGCGGCGGGTGGAGGTGGCTGGTCCCGTCGCACCGTTCGCGGCGGCGGGGCTCGCCGCGGCGGAGGGCCGCAGGTCGAGATCGGTCATGGGTACTCCTCGGAGACGGTGCGCCAGGGCACGGGCGTGCTGGGGCGCGATGGGCACCGAGCGCCTGATGCGTCTGCCGGGCGGATCCAGAATGGTCCGGAGGGCTCGGCGGCTGAGGCGGCGGTGCGGTGGAAGCCGGTCCCGGCGGACGCGCGGAGCGTGGCCGGTTCTCGGGAAAGGGCATCCTCGGGGCGGGAACTCCACGCCTGCATCGAGAGATGCTTGATCAAATGTACCCCACCGGGGCGGTCGGGGCAACCGGCACGCCGGTACGGCCGCGATCGGGCTTCGCCCGGCGGCCTTGCGGGCTGCGGCGGCACGCCCTCGCGCGCGTCACAAGGAGAGTGGCCGCGCGGGCCGCTCCCCTTGTGCCCCCGTTACGCCGCTGTGCAGGCACTCCCCCGTCGCGCCTGCCGCCCCGCGCGGGTGCGGCCCCGCGCGGTCCTGTTCGTCCGGACCCGAAACGCCGACCGCGCACGGCTTTCGGCCGTGCATCGGCGAATTGAGTCTTGGACCCCGACAGCATAGGCTGTTGACTATGGATTCTGTCAACCACAGCTAACAGCTCCGTGGCTGGCGTCAGCTTCAGATGACTAGGGGCGTCATGGGCGAGAACAGCGGCCCAGGAACGGTCGCCGAGCGCTTGACCAGGCTTTTCGACACCATCACCAACCCGCGTACGGCGAAGCGCTACACCGATCGCGAGGTGGCCGCAGCGGTCGGCTGTTCGCATACGCTGATCTTCGATCTGCGCAAGGGCAACACCCCGCCGGAGAAGACCCAGGCGGGCATCCTCATGCGGCTGGCCAGGCATTTCGGCATGGACGACAACCACCTCATGCCGGCGGGCTCGGGCACGGTCGACCCCGAGGTCTGGTCCTTCGCGATGCGGGCGAGGGCCATCTCACCGGCGGGCCTGGCGATGCTGAACGGTGTCCTGGATCACATCGCCGAACTGGAGGCTCGCGCGGCCACCCGGCCCGGGGCGACCGACGACGCGCCGATTTAGACTGTCCGCCTATGCCACCCAGCCGCGAGGTCGTCGCCGAGTGCCGCGCCGCGCTCGACGGGCTGGCCATTCCCGACCCCTGGGACGTGGTCGCGCTGGTCGAGTGGCTCGGGCAGCGGCGCGGTCGCCCGATCATCCTGATCCCGTGGCCGACGGCGGGCGGAGTCACCGGCTGCTGGGTGGCGGCGGCGCACCAGGACTACATCGTGTACGAGCGCACCGCCACGCCGCTGCACCGGTCGGTGATCGTCTGCCACGAGGTGGCGCACATCTGGCTCGGACACCGCGGGCACCCCACGACCGCCCTGGCACAGGAGTCGGTGCTGCCGCACGGCTACACCGGCGACGAGGAGATCCGCGCCGAGACCCTGGCCGAGCTGATCCTCGAACAGGCCGCCCTGCCGGCCCCCAAGGTGCCCGAGGACGTGCTGCGGGTGATGAAGACACTGGATCAAGGAGTGACCGTTGATTCCCTGGCTGACCAGCGGGGCGTTCCTGCTCGCCGCCGTCGTCGTTGGCTCGGTCCTCGCCCGTAGGCCGCAGGCCCGCACCCCCGCGGGCAAGGCACTGCTCGCCTGGAACCTGCTCGGCGGCGCGGCGCAGGTCGTCACCATCCATCCCGTATACCAGGCGATCAGCTCGCTGACCGGGCACCACAACACCGCGATCGTGATCAGCCACAGCCTCGGGCTGGTCGCCGCGTTCTTCGCCGAAATCATGATGCTGTGCTGGACCCGCGGCGCCGACGGGGCCCGTGCCGCGGCCCGCTACCGGGCCGCGATCACCGGCGCGGCGACAGCGGCGCTCGTCGTGCTGTTCGCGCTCACGCCCGAGGTCGCCGACACCCCGTCGAGCTGGCGACTGGACAACATCGACCGGACCACCGTGGCGCTCTACTCGGTCGGGTACGCCCTGGCGTACTCCTGGGTGCTGCTGGACCTGTGCCGGCTGAGCATCCGCTACTCCCGGATGGTGGTCACGGCGCAGACCCGGGTCGGGTTGCGGCTGTTCACGGTCGGCACCGCGTTCGGCCTGGCGTATCAGCTGATGGCCGCCGTGGACGGGCTGGTCGGCCTCACCGGGCACCGGCTCCCCGCGCACACCCCGCTGAGCCTGGCCCTGGTCTGCGTCGGCGTCGTGTTCCTCTGCCTCGGCGCCATCGTCCCGCTGGTCACCACCGCCGTGATCGAGTTCGCGCGACGCTGCCGGCAGGCCTGGCTGTGCCACCGCATGGAGCCCCTCTACCGCGACCTGGCCACCGAATACCCGCAGGTCCTGAAAGGCCCTGTGCGGTACGGCACCGTGGGCTGGCTGGTCAACTGGTACGGCAACGGGCGGCGGCTGATGCAGCGCACCATCGAGGTCCACGACGGGCTGTCCGAGCTGCGGCCCTGGCTCGACGATCTCGCGTACCGCATCGGCGCTGCCGAGGCGGTGAAGGCGGGCTTCGACGCCGACACGGTGATCCTGGTCGCCCAGGCCGCCCAGGTGGCCGACGCGCTGCGGGCCAAGCGCGCCGGCGAGCCCGGCCACCAGGTCCACGTGGAGATGGTCGAGGTGGCCAAGGACCGGGAGGCGGTGTGGCTGGCGCGGCTGGCCCAGACCTACCGCTCCCGTTTCGTCGAACACGCCCTGGCCGAGCTGATCCTGCGCCGCGGCCCCGCCCTCGAACAACCCGTGGGGAACTGACCGTGTCGCAGCCGCAACACCTCGACCACCACGCCGTCTACCGGCACCTTGCGCTCCGCGAGTTCGCCGCGGACGTGCGCATCGGGCTGAACCTCGCGTTCTACCGGACGTTCGCGGTCCCGGCGGCCGCGCGGCTGCTGCTGGACACCGGCGAGATGACCGAGCGGTCCGCGAAACGCACCGACGACACCGGCCTGATGATGTACGAGGTGATCGCCCACGGACCCGCCCACCCGCGCAGCAGGCAGGTCATCTCCGCGCTCAACCGCATCCACCGCGTGTACGACATCACCCCCGACGAGTACCGGTACACGCTGGGCACCTTCATCTTCATCCCGACCCGCTGGATCGACCGGTACGGCCCGCGCCGCCTCACCGCCGACGAACGGACCGCCACCTGGCACTTCTGGATCGAGGTCGGCAAGCTCATGAACATCCGCGACGTCCCGGTGACGTGGGCGGAGTTCGAGCAGTGGTTCAACGCCTACGAGCGCGACAACTTCGCCTACGACGAAGCGGCGACCAGGCTGATGGACGCCACCCGGGAGGTGCTGGCCGCCCGCTTTCCGAAGGCGCTGCGCCGCTGGGCGGGCGCGGCCGGCGACGCGCTGCTCGACGACGACGTCCGCCGGGCGCTCGGCGTGCCGAAGCCGAGCCTGGCCACCCGCGCCGTCGTGCACGGCGCGCTGCGGGCCGGCGCGCTCAAGCGCCGCCTGCGACCGGCGGCGAAGGACATCTTCACGCCCGGCCAGCCCAGCCGCCACTACCCCGGCGGGTACACGATCGAGCAGCTCGGGCCCGACCCGGTGCGGCCCGTGGCCCGGCGCTGACGATCAGCGAAGGGAGCCCTGCCGCGTGGCAGAGCTCCCGTGCGGACACCGTCAGGACGGCATCTTGTACGTCAGCAGGTCCACCGGGTTGATCCTCGGCGGCGGATCGAACAGATCCGCGCGGGCCTCCAGGCCCTGCCGTACCTTCCCCGCCAGATGGAACTGGCGGTCGTCCTCGTTGTTGAAGGCGTCGAAGATGCGAAACGAGGTCGGCCCGACCTGGAAGGCGTACCAGACGATGGTGCCGGGTTCGGCGTCCACCAGTACCTTGGCCTGCCGCAGGAACTCCGCGACCTCGCCCTCCTTGCCGGGCTTGGCCTCGATCTCCACGAGAAAACCCAACGTGAGCACGCCTGCTCCCTCCCTGCGGACGGCGGCGATCAGCCCTTGAGGAACGCCAGCAGGTCGGCGTTGAACTCGTCCTGATGAGTGGCGAACAGGCCGTGCGGCGCTCCCGGGTACACCTTGAAGGTGTTGTTGGGAATGATCTTGGACGACTTCTGGCCCGAGGCGACGATCGGCACGATCTGGTCGTCGTCACCCTGGATGATGAGCACCGGGACGTCGATCTTCTTGCAGTCCTCGGTGAGGTCCGTCTCCGAGAAGGCCTTGATGCAGTCGTAGGCGGCCTTGAAGCCCACGGTCATGCCCATGAGCCAGAACGAGTCGCGCAGACCCTGGCTGACCTTGCTGCCCTCGCGGTTGCCCCCGTAGAACGGCGCGCTCAGGTCCTTCCAGAACTGCGACCGGTCACGCTCGACGCCTTCGCGCAAGCCGTCGAAGACGCTGCGGGGCAGGCCTTCCGGGTTGGCGTCGGTCTGCAGCATCAGCGGCGGGATCGCGCCGACCAGCACCGCCTTGGAGACGCGGTCGGTGCCGTGTCGACCCATGTAGCGCACGACCTCACCACCGCCGGTCGAGTGGCCGACCAGCACGATGTCGCGCAGGTCGAGCTTCTCGATCACCGCGGCCAGGTCGTCGGCGTACGTGTTGAGGTCGTTGCCTTCCCACGGCTGGCTGGAGCGGCCGTGGCCGCGCCGGTCGTGGGCGATGCCGCGGAAGCCGTTGGAGACGACGTACCACATCTGATCGTCCCAGGCGTCGGCGGTGAGCGGCCAGCCGTGGCTGAAGACAACGGGTTGTCCCGTACCCCAGTCCTTGTAGAAGATCTGGGTTCCGTCCTTGGTGGTGACCATACCGGTGCTCATGTGGCGACTCCCTGCAGGCGAATGTGGCAGTGCGTACGTCGCGGCACACCGTCGGGCCGACCTCCCGAAGCTAGCATCACGGGCTTGTCGGACTTGTCGGTTCAGAGAATGAAACAACCTACAGGCAGTTCTGCCACTTTTCACGGGTTTTCAACCACTTTTGCTCCCTCTGGCGCGCCACGGCTCGCGCGCCCCTCCGGGAGGTAGTCCGTTCGGCCAGTCATTTTTTCTCATATTCGGGCATTTGTCTTGTATGCCCGGGGTCCGCTCGGCAAACCATTGAAAGTCTAGCGGATTAGTGGGATATTCGCTTCGTGGTCGTTCCGGATCACGTCTGCCGGCGGGCACCCGCCGGAGGTCGTGGCATCGGAGCCCGACGTCGCACGTGCCGGTCGACCATGCGCCACCACAGAACTGCACCCCCAAACATTGATGACTACCGATCACGCCGAACTCTCGGCGTTATTCGGTGTGCGCATTTGCGCTCGAGGAGGACAGGTTCCGCATGAAGAACCGGATCAGAGCAGCCGCCGCACTCGCCGCCACCGCCGTCCTGGCGCTGTCGGCCTGCGGCGGGGGCGACAGCGGCACCACGGGATCGAGCACCACGCTGAACATCGTCGGCTTCGCCGTGCCGGAGGCGGCGAACAAGGCGATCGCGGCCGAGTGGAACAAGACCGAGGCCGGCAAGGGCGTCAAGTTCCAGACGTCGTACGGCGCGTCCGGCGACCAGAGCCGCGCGGTCGTGGCCGGCCTCAAGGCCGACTACGTGCACTTCTCGGTCTCCAGCGACGTCACCCGCCTGGTCGACGCGAACCTGGTGGCCAAGGACTGGAACGCCGGCCCCAACAAGGGCATCGTGTCCTCCTCGATCGTGGTGCTCGCGGTGCGCGAGGGCAACCCGAAGGGCATCAAGGGCTGGGACGACCTGATCAAGCCGGGCGTCCAGATCGTCACCCCGAACCCCGCCTCCTCGGGCGCCGCCCGGTGGAACGCGCTCGCCGCGTGGGGCCACGTCACCGCCAACGGCGGCACCGACGCGCAGGCCACCGAGTTCCTGACCAAGCTGTTCGCCAACGTCGTCGCCCTGCCCGGCAGCGGCCGCGACGCGACCACCAGCTTCCTCGGCGGCACCGGCGACGTGCTGCTGGCCTACGAGAACGAGGCCATCCTGGCCACCCAGGCGGGCGAGAAGTTCGACTGGGTCGTGCCGGCCACCACCATCCTGATCGAGAACCCGGGCGCGATCCTCGTCAACGCCGACCCCAAGGCCAAGGACTGGCTGAACTTCGTGCTCAGCAAGGAAGGCCAGCGCCAGTTCGCCCTCAAGGGCTTCCGGCCGATCATCGAGGGCGTCGACACCACCGGCATCGAGGGCGCCAAGGACCCGGCCAACCCGTTCCCCGCGCCGGAGAAGCTGCTCACCGTGTCGAAGGACTTCGAGAGCTGGTCGGCTCTGTCGAAGAAGTTCTTCGACGAGAAGGAGGGCATCATCGTCAAGGTCATCGCAGCCTCGGGCAAGGCTAAGTGACCTCGACCGCGCTCTCTCCGGACCGGCCGGCGACCTCTCGCCGGCCGGTCCGGACCGGCCGCCCGCTGACCCGAGTCTCCGGACTCGGGTTCGGCGTGGCGATGATGTGGTTCAGCCTGCTCGTGCTCATCCCGCTGGCCGCCGTGGTGGTAACCGCGTCGACGGGCGGGTGGAGCGCGTTCTGGCAGGCGGTGACCAACGAGCAGACCGCCGCGGCGATCGAGCTCACCGTTGGCACCGCGTTCGCCGTGACACTGGTGAACATCGTCATGGGAACCATGATCGCGTGGGTGCTGGTCCGGGACCGGTTCTTCGGCAAGCGCGCCCTGGAGATCCTGATCGACATCCCGTTCGCGTTGCCGACCATCGTCGCCGGCCTGGTCCTGCTGTCGCTGTACGGCAAGACCAGCCCGCTCGGCATCGACATCGCCAACACCCGCCCCGCGGTCTTCCTCGCCTTCCTGTTCGTCACCCTGCCGTTCGTGGTCCGCACGGTGCAGCCGGTGCTGGCCGAACTGGAGCGCGACGTGGAGGAGGCGGCGATGTCGCTGGGCGCCAGCCGGTTCACCGTGTTCCGGCGCATCATCCTGCCCAGCCTGACGCCCGCGATCGCCGCGGGCGCCGCGCTGTCGTTCGCCCGCGGGGTCAGCGAGTACGGCTCGCTGGTGCTGCTGTCGGGCAACCTGCCGATGAAGACGGAGGTCACCTCGGTGCGCATCCTCAGCAGCATCGAGAACGACAACCTGGACAGCGCCGCGGCGGTCGCCACGATCCTGCTGGCCATCTCGTTCGCGGTCATCGTGCTGCTCGACGTCATCCAGCGCAGGATGGTGCGCCGTGGCTAGCCACCCCAGCACCCGCACCCGGCGCGGCCCGGTCACCTACCTGGTCCGCCTGCTCGTGATCGCGTACCTGTTCCTGCTCGTGGCGTGGCCGGTGTACCTGGTCGGCAAGAACACCTTCGCCGACGGCATGGACAACATCAACGGGATCCTCGAAGACCCCGACATCGTGCACGCGATCAGCCTGACCGTGCAGGTCGCGATCATCGCGGTGATCATCAACACGCTGTTCGGCGTGGGCATCTCGCTGCTACTCGTCCGGTACGACTTCCCGGGCAAGCGGCTGCTCAGCGCGCTGCTGGACATGCCGTTGTCGGTGTCGCCGATCGTCGTCGGCCTGGCCCTGGTGCTGGTCTACGGCGGGCGCACCGGCTGGTTCGGACCCGGCCTGGAGAGCATGGGCTTCCAGGTCATCTTCGCCACCCCCGGCATCGTGCTGGCCACGGTGTTCGTCGCGCTGCCGCTGGTGATCCGCGAAGTGGTGCCCGTGCTGGAGGAGGTCGGCGAGGAGCAGGAGCAGGCCGCCCGCAGCCTGGGCGCGAACGCGTGGCAGACGTTCCGGCGGATCACCCTGCCGTCGATCAAGTGGGGCGTCATCTACGGCGTCGTGCTGAGCCTGGCCCGGTCGCTGGGCGAGTTCGGCGCGGTCAAGGTCGTCTCCGGCAACGTGCTCGGCGAGACCCGCACCGCCACCCTGGTCGTCGAGGAGAAGTACCTCAACTTCGACAAGGGCGGCGCGTACGCCACCGCGTTCCTGCTCGCCCTGGTGGCGGTGGCCTGCATCATCATCGTCTCAGTCATTCGGCCGAAGGAAGACCGTTGAGTATCGAGATCGTCAACGTTGCCAAACGTTTCGGAGACTTCGTCGCTCTCGACAACGTCTCCGTCAGCATTCCGTCCGGGCAGCTCACCGCGCTGCTCGGCCCGTCCGGTGGCGGCAAGTCGACGCTGCTGCGCATCATCGCCGGGCTGGAGACGGCCGACAGCGGCCGCATCGAGATCGAAGGCGTGGACGCGACGAAGCTGTCGCCGCAGAAGCGCAACGTCGGTTTCGTGTTCCAGCATTACGCGGCCTTCAAGCACCTGTCGGTCGCCCGCAACGTCGCGTTCGGACTGGAGATCCGCAAGCGGCCCAAGGACGAGATTCGCGAGCGGGTCGACGAGCTGCTCAAGCTGGTGCACCTGTCGCAGTTCGCGGACCGGCTGCCCTCCCAGCTGTCCGGCGGGCAGCGCCAGCGCATGGCCCTGGCGCGGGCGCTGGCGGTGCAGCCCACCGTGCTGCTGCTCGACGAGCCGTTCGGCGCACTCGACGCCAAGGTGCGCAAGGAGCTGCGTGACTGGCTGCGGCGGCTGCACGACGAGGTCCACGTGACGACCGTGTTCGTCACGCACGACCAGGAGGAGGCACTGGAGGTCGCCGACGAGATCGTGGTCATCAACGAGGGCCGCGTGGAGCAGATCGGCTCGCCCGACGAGCTCTACGACACCCCCGCCAACGACTTCGTCATGCGCTTCCTCGGCCCGGTCACCGAGCTGGGCGACCGGCTGGTCCGGCCGCACGACCTGCAACTGCTCACCGGCGGCGGCGAGCCGGACGCCGTCGCGGGCCGCATCACGCGGATCACCCGCGTCGGCTTCGAGATCAGGGTGGAGGTCGCCGTGGCCGGGCAACCGGTCATCGTCACCCTCACCCGTAACGAGTTCCTGTCGCTCGGCCTGCAGGTGGGCTCCGAGGTGCAGGTGCGGGTCGCGCCCGAGGTCGTGGCCGGGGCGAGGCTGCTCGACGCGGTCTGATCGGACACGAGAGCCTCCGGGCGGGGTGGTGCGCGCCGATCCGGCGGCCGCCCACGCCCGGGGGCTCTCGTCTGCGCGGATGCGGGCCGCCACCGTCACGGTCGGCGTCCGCCGGTGTCACCGCTCGCGCCGTCGCGCTCCGGACGGGCCGCGGTCAGCGCGGGTCCGGTGCCGAGCAGCTGGTCGAGGGTGGTGCTGTCGAGCAGGTCATTGGTGAACGTGTGGACCGAACGCCAGAGTCCGGGCAGCGCCGTGGCCGCGCCCGTGTACGTGATGGTGTGCGGCGGACGGCCTCGTACGCTGGCCAGCGCGCCGCTGACGGCCCGCATGATGTCGCCGACGCTGATCCGCGTGATCGGCCGGGCCAGGCTGAAGCCGCCGTCGGTGCCGGGGCGGCTGCTCAGCAGCTCCGCGCGGCGCAGGTCGGCGAGGATCGACGGCAGGTAACTGACGGGAATGCCCTGCATGGCAGCCAGGTCGCTGGTCTTCACCGGACCGCCGCCAGCCGCGGCGATGGCCAGCATGGCCTGCACCGCATAGTCGTGTCGCGCTGAAATGTGCACGGCCCCATGGATTCCTGCTCGTGACGGCGCGACCGGCAGCAGGCGCGCGTTGCATGCGTGTCCGCATATTCCTATAACTTCGATAGATAATATAGGCGTTACGCGTACGGGGCAATGGCGGTCACGATCCGATCTCGACGGCGGCCGCCGTCACCGTTCGGCAGACTCCTTCGGCTTCGGCGCCGCCCGCAGGTGGGCACGCTCGCCCTGGGTGCCGAACAGGCTGAGGAACTCGACCGGCTCCGGACCGGCCGCGCCGAACCAGTGCGGCACCCTGGTGTCGAACTCGGCCGCCTCCCCCGGCGACAGCACCAGGTCGTGCTCGCCGAGGACCATGCGCAGCCGGCCGTTGAGGACGTACAGCCACTCGTAGCCCTCGTGGGTCTTCAGTTCCGGATGCCGGCGGCGGCTCTCGGCGGGGATCACCAGCTTGTACGCCTGGATCCCGCCCGCGCGGCGGGTCAGCGGTAGCATGATCATCCCGTGCCGGGTCACCGGGCGCAGGTGGATGCGCGGGTCGCCGGTCGGCGGGGCGTCGACCAGCTCGTCGAGCGTGACACCGTGCGCCCGGGCCAGCGGGAGCAGCAGCTCCAGCGTCGGCCGCCGGGAGCCGGACTCCAACCGGGACAGGGTGCTCACCGAGATCCCGGTCGCCGTCGACAGGTCGGCCAGCGTGGTCTCCCGCTGCTGGCGCAGCGCGCGCAGCCGCGGCCCGACCGCGCCCAGGGCTTGATCAAGGTCGTCGTCCATGCTCCCACTTTGCCAGATCGGCAACAGGATTTGCGAACGCGGCCGATCGTCTCGCATGGTTGTCCCCTGGCCACGGCTCATCCGTGACCACGCACAGGGCAGCACGGAAGGGATCGCCATGACCGAGGAGTTCAGCAAGGCGTACTGGGAAGACCACTACCAGGGCCCTGCCGCAGCCCACGGCCATGCCGGGGAGCACGGTGACGGCGCAGGCCACGGTCACGGCGCGGGCCACGGCAAACCGGCCAACCCGCAACTGGTCGCGGAGATCGCCGGCCTGACGCCCGGCACGGCGCTGGACGCCGGGTGCGGCGAGGGGGCCGAGGCGATCTGGCTCGCCGCCCAGGGCTGGCAGGTCACTGCGGTCGACATCGCCGACAGCGCACTGCGCCGGGCGCGCTCACACGCGCAGGACGCCGACGAGGCGGTCGCCGAGCGGATCGACTGGCTGCAGGCCGACCTGTCCGAATGGACGCCGCCCGCGGAGCGGTTCGACCTGGTCTGCTCCCTCTACGTCCACCCGACGTCGTCTCGCGAGTCCCTGGCAGCCCGGCTCGCCGCGGCGGTCGCGCCCGGCGGCACCCTGCTGATCGTCGGCCACCACCCGTCGGACCCGCGGCCCGGCGTCTCGCCCTCCGCCGTCCGCGACGTGCACTTCACCGCCGACGAGGTCGCGGCCGGGCTGGACCCCGACCACTGGGAGATCATCGTCGCCGAGTCCCGCCACCGCCCGGCCACCGGCCACAACGGCCACGAGCACCTCTTCCACGACACCGTCCTGCGCGCCCGCAAACTCCACTGACGCCGGGCGCGGGCGGGTCAGGCGTTCTCGGCGAGTCGGCTGAGGTCGCGCAGCAGGTCGACGGCTTCGGAGCGGTTGGGCAGCGTCGGCGGCAGCTCCCGGTCGGCGCGGTCGACCAGCTCCGTCCTGATCCGGCGCAGCACCTCGGCGCGGACCGCCGGGGACAGGTCGTCCAGCCCCAGCCAGCCGAGATTGTCGTCGACGATCTCCCGCAGCGACGCGACCGCGGCGTCGTCATCGAGGTCTTCCGCCAGGGCTTCGACGGCCCACTCGAACAGCCAGCCGGCCGCCGACCAGCGCTTGTCGGGGGCGACCGCGATCGTTCCGGACATCAGTTGCCTACCAGGAATGCTCGGGGCGCGAGGCCGTTGTCGGTGATGAACTTCTGTACCTTAGCGATCTGATCGGGCGTGAACTGGGAGACGTCGACGGGCACGTAATCGGCCTTGGCCAGGTGGTCGACAATCCTGGTCTGCAGATTGGGCCACTGCTGGTCGAAGTGCCGGGACGGAAAGTTGCCCACCGCGTCGTAGGTCTTGCCGGTGGCGTTGTCGACCCAGTCCACCTTCGGATCGGTCGAGCGGCTCAGCTCCACACCGGTGGCGTCCTCGACGCGCAGCGCGGTCTCGCCCTCCGCCGCGCGATACCGCCCCGTCGCCGGGTCCATGCCGAGTTCACGCTGGTGGGCGTCGCGGGCCGCCTCGGCCGCCCGCTCGGCCTCCCGGGCGCGTTCGGCTTCCTGAGCCGCCTCCGCGGCGCGATCCGCTTCCCGGGCACGCTCAGCGTCGCGGGCGGCCTCCGCCGCGCGTTCCGCCTCCCGGGCAGCCTCCGCGGCCCGCTCCGCCTCCCGGGCCGCTTCGGCGGCGCGTTCGACCTCGCGCGCGGCTTCGGCGGCGCGTTCGGCGTCGCGGGCGGCTTCGGCAGCGTCCGCGGCCCGGTCCACGGCCCGGCCGAGGTCGGCGACGTCGTCGATCGCCCGTGCGCCCTTGGAGATGCCGGCCGCGACGCCGGCGATCCCGCCGACCACGGGCACGATGCCGAGCAGGCGTTCCCACCAGGCCAGCTCCTGGCCGGTGATGAGGTCCTTGCCGGTGATCGCCTCGATGACGCCTTTGACCGTGCCGACCACGGGGACGAAGTCCAGCCCGATGCTGAGCAGCACCCCGAACAGCACGGACAGGCCGACCAGGGCGGCCAGCGCCGCCCGTGCGGTGTAGTAGCAGTCGGACATGCTGCCGCAGTTGTCGGCGTACGCCGTCCCGGGCAGCAGCAGCACCGCCGCGCCCGCGCCGAGCGCGGCGCCGGCCAGCACCCGTGTCGTCGTTCTCATTTCGACTCCTCGGGGCCGGGCGCGGAGGCAGGCGACGGCGGCGCGGGCGACGCCTCGCGGGCGTGCGGGCTGAGCAGGGTCATCAGCACCGCCGACACGATCGCCAGCAGCAGGAACGGGAAGAAGCTGGTCTGGTCCAGGAACATGGGCACGACGACCGCGCCGAGCAGGTACACCGGGATCATCACGACGATCAGGCGGATGATCCGGGGGATCTTGGCGATGAAGCGGGCGTACGCCCCGAAGTCGAGCGGCAGCAGCGGGCTGGCGATGACCTGCGCGACGAACAGCACGAGGAAGGTGAGCCCGGCCTGCCAGTAGGCGGCGTACAGGCCGGACAGCAGCGCGGTGAGGATCGCCGCGCGGATCAGCAGCCGCAGCACCAGCGGTATGCGGCCGACCAGCGGCTGCACCGGGACGTCGGTGCGGAACCGGTCCTCCAGCTGCGTCATCCGGTCGGGGCCGCCGCCCTTGCCGATCGGGTTCGCCAGGACCGCCTGCGCGACGGCCCGGCCGACGGTGGCCGCGACCGCGAGGAACACGATCCAGCCGCCGCTCTCCTGCGTCGTCGACATGGCCTCGACGGTCGGGCGGGCCCCGGCCCAGACGAACACAGGCCGCACCAGCAGGGGCGCCGACTGGGTCCACACCCAGACCAGCAGCCCCGAGATGACCACGAGCGCGCCGAGGCCGACCATCGCCCGCACCGCTCTCGGGACGCTCGGCGGCAGCAGGAACTCGGCGGCGAACGACTTCGCGGCGATGGGCACGCCGACCGCCAGCATCGCGAACAGCGCGTAGGTGAGCAGCTGGGAACCGTACTGCGCGGGGATGTCGAGCAGGGTGTCGGTGTGCCAGGTCTCCCACTGCGGGTGCGCGCCGAGAGCCAGGTCGCCGAGGGCGAACCCGAGGGTCAGGTAGGAGCCGAGAGCGCCGCTGACCGCGCCGACGAGCGCGATGAGCAGCAGCAGCCAGAGCGCCTCGGTGAAGACGTACTCGAAGCCGGGGTGGAGCACGCCCACGACCAGACCGATCAGGAACACGGTGGGCACGGTGACCAGGCCGACGACGGGGCGGGCGGCGAGATACAGGCCGTCGACGGTGGACATCGCCAGGCCGGCTGACAGCTTGCGCAGGGTCAGTGGCACACCGACCCAGATGCCGTCAGCGAGCCTGGTCAGGGGATCGGGCGGGCTCGTCGGCCCCGGAATCGCGGTCATGTTCTCCCCATCGGGAACTGCCGAGCAGGTGTTTGGCGAGCCAGCCGAGCACGACGCCGTAGACGAGGTGGCCGGTGATGCTGACCGACAGGAACTCGTCGAGCGCCTTGAGCCCGAGCCAGCCCGGGTAGACCGAGACCATGAAGGTCTCCAGGACCAGCGCCCAGAGGATGGCGGGCCAGATGCCGCGTCGTCCGAACGCGACCGTGTACGCGACTCCGAACGCGATGCCGTTGCACAGGTGGAACGCGACGCCGAGCAGGAACACCCAGGTGGCGTCGTGATCCGTCTCGGCCAGGGCCAGCCCGAACAGCCGCCACGCCTCGAACGGCCGCAGCCGCAGGCCGGCGAACTCCACCAGGGCGATCCGGACCGCGTCGTAGGCCAGCGTCGCGGCGAACCCGGCGACCGCGCCGACCGCCATCCGGCGCAGCACCTTGGCTCTGCGCTCAGCGGGCAGCCGCCGGATGACGACGGTCGCCACGACGGCCGCGGCCAGGCCGAGCGCAAGGAAGGTCCAGCGCAGGGAGACGCCCGACAGGATGTACACCAGCAGGGCCGCGCCGCTGGCCAGGAAGACCGCGGCGACTGTCCACTCTGGCCGGAGCCGGGGTCCGCGATCAGCCACGCCGATACGTTAGGAACTCACGACCATAAGTGGGGCGCAGTGTCGGCGAGCCGACAGCGGGCTCAGCGGCAGCCGCTCAGACGGGTACGCCGGCTGGGTCCTCCGCCGGTCTTTCGTACGGCCGCTGCCGCGACGGCAGCGCGGCGGCTGCGAGGGCGAGCAGCGCGAACCCCGTCCCCAGCAGGAACAGCAGGCCGGTGGTGGGCAGGCCCAGCCACTCCCACAGCGGATGCCAGGAGTAGTGCCATTCGCTCAGGTGGTGCCGCAGGCCCAGCGGCGCGGCGAGCACGACCGGCGCCCACCACAGGAACATCGCGAACGCGAACAAGGTCTTCACGCCCCCGGCGGGCCGCGACGCGGTGCGCCTACTCGCCCAGGCGAACAGCCACCAGGCGGACAGCGCGCCGACCAGCCCGGCGACGGCCGCGGCCGGATACACGGCCGGCGGGGTCGCCCGGGTCAGGCTGATGCCGAAGTTGTTGCTGCCGCTGCTGCCCGCGGCGAAGCCGCTCACGTTGACGACCTGGTCGCCGCGTCCCGCGTAGACCACGGTCTCCCGGGCGGCGGTGTCAGGGTCGCATCCGGTGCCGCACGGGTCGAGATACGTCACCTTCGGGTAGCCGACGCTCCAGCCGCCCGCCCGCAGCCGCTCGACGACACCGTCGAGGACCTGCTTCTGCTCCGCCGGGCCCACGTCCCGGCCCAGTGTCCCGCCGATCCCGGTCAGGCTGTACTCCCCGCCGTCGCCGAGCAGCAGCGTGTCGAGGTTCCGCCAGCTGAGCGGCTCGCCGTAGATGACGAACACGGTGTCCGGCTCCGGGCCCAGGTGGGTGGTGATGTCGGTGCCGGGCATCAGCTCGGTGAGCACCTCGACGGCCTCGGCACTGGTCAGCGGGCGCATCGTCCACCACGCGGCCCAGGTCGCGATGGTCGCCGCGTACAGGCCGGCGGCGAGGGCTGCCAGCAGCGCGAAGACGACCGCCGAGCGGCTCTCGGGCCGCCCGAGCCGCGCACGCAGGGTAGGCCGCTCCTTGGCGGACGGTTCGCTCATCGCGGCACCATAACCGACCCGCGGCTTGGACACCGCCCCGTCCGCGCGGCCCTGCGGACCAGGCATGCCGCGCTCAGGGCGGCGGCATCGTGGCCAGCAGCTCCGCGGCAGCGGTCAGCAGCTGATTGGCGCGCACCGCGAGCGTCGTGGCGAGGCCGTGCGCGGTGCCGGCCGCGGTCTCGGCCAGCGCCCGCAGCGCCGTCAGGTCGTGGTCGAGCCGGGCGAGCGCGCCGGCCAGGTCGGCCGCGGCTGCGCCGTGCAGGTGTGCGGCGATGTCGTCGAGGGCCATGCCGCTGGACTCCAGCCGCTGAACGGTGGCGATCTGCTCGACCGTCGCCGGGTCGTACAGCCGGAAGCCGCCGGTGGTGCGCGAGGCGGGGGTGATCAGGCCGAGGTTGGTGTAGAAGTCGACGGTCCGATTGCTCACGCCCGCTGCCGAGGCAAGTTCGCCGATCCGCATCAGCGCCATGAGCAGCCCCTTTCCAGCAACCGTACAGTTTCACGTGTTAGTGTCGCTCCCGTGGCTGATCCTACCGCCGCCCGCCGCCAACGGCACCGGTCCAGACCAGGGCCGACAGCGCCGCGGCCGAGGCGAGGAGCACTGGCACCGCCGTGCTGATCCTCGCGGACCTGGACTCCACCATCGGCGCGCCTGGCCGCCCCCGCTCTTGCCGCGTACTGCGGCGACGCCGCCCGCACACCACCGCCGCGGCTGAGGCCGGGGCGGAGTTCCACAGGAGAGGAAACCCATGGTCTTCAAGAAACTGCTCGCCGGGCTCGGACTGGGCGGCGTCGAGGTGGACACCGTGCTGTCGCCGCAGACCACGGTCCCGGGCGGTCAGCTGAGCGGCCACGTGAACCTGCGCGCCAAGTCCGACACCGACATCACCGCGATCTCGCTGCTGCTCACCGCGACCGGACCGGCCGGCGAGCTGGAGCTGGCCCGCTACCAGGTGGCGCAGCACCTGCGCCTGCCCTCGGGCAGCACCCAGGCCGTGCCGTTCACGGTGCCGGTCCCGGTGCACGCGCCGTTCACCGCGCTGTACGGCCAGGCCCTGCCGGGTCTCGGCGTCGGGGTGCGCACCGAGGTGTCGGTAGCCTCGGGCAGCGCCAAGGGCGACTTCGACCCCGCACGTATCGACGCGGCGCCGGTCCAGCAGCACATCATGGACGCGCTCGGCACGATCGGCTGCCGGTTCGTCCGCAGCGAGCTGCGTCCCGGCGGGGTGCCCGGCCTGCCCGTGCCCGCCGCGCAGGCGATCACCTGCTACGCCCCGCTGCCCGAGGGCGGGCAGCACGGCCCGCACATCCCGCTGCTCACCTTCACCGTCGCCGCCGCCGGGGACGGCCTCGTGGTGCTGGCGGAGCTCACCGGCCGGTTCGGCGCGCCCGACCGTCACGACCTGTCGGCGGCCGACCTGGCGCGGCTCGCCGAGACCGAAGGCGGCTGGATCGCCGAGGTCGACCGCTGGCTGACCAACGCCCTGGACAAGCTCGGCTCCCCCGCGCAGGCCGCCCCAGGCGCGTTCCTGCAGTCGCCCGCCCCGGCCCAGCCGGGCTACGGCCAGCCGGGGTACGGCCAGCCTGCCTACGGGCACGGACGTCCCGGATACGCCTACGGCGGGCACGGCGGACACCACGGCGGCTACAAGTACGGCGGCTACCGGGGCAAGCCGAGCATGGCCGGTGCGATGGCGGCCGGGGTCGGCGGCGCGGCGCTGGGCTTCCTCGGCGGCATGGTGATCGGCGACATGATCGGCGACGCGATGGCTCCCGACCTGGGTGAGGCCGCGTCGGCGGCCGGCCTGGACCCGGGTGTGGCCGACGCCGGTTTCGAAGACCTCGGCGGCGGGGACTTCGGAGGCGACTTCGGAGACTTCTGACCGCCGATCGCGGGTGGTGCGGGCCTGTCCTAGCCGGAGGCCCGCACCACCCACCCCCTCGCACCAACCCCGCCCGTAGACGAAGGAGACCCTGCGTGAAGTCCTCTAACCCGGTGCTCGGGCGGATCACCGCCGCCGCGCAGCAGCCGACCTACAGCGTGCCCGGCGGCCAGCCCTACAGCTACGGCGGCCAGACCTACGAGCAGCCGGCCGGCGGTTACGGCTACCCCGAGACCGTCCAGCACTCCCGCGACGTCATGACGATCGACGACGTCGTGGTCAAGACCGTGTCCCTGATCGGTACGGCGGTGGCCGCGGCCGCCGCCACCTGGATCCTGGTCCCGCCGCAGTCGCTGGGCGTGGTGTGGATCGCCGCGATGCTGGTCGGGCTGGTGCTCGGCCTGGTCATCTCGTTCGCCCAGATCACCAACCCGGTCGTCCTGTTCAGCTACGCGATCGTCGAGGGCGTGTTCCTCGGCGCGGTGTCCAAGGCGTTCGAGACCCGCTGGAACGGCATCGTCCTGCAGGCGGTCATCGCGACCCTGGGCGTCTTCTTCATCATGGCTGCGCTGTACCGGGCCCGGATCATCCGGGCGACGCCGAAGTTCATGAAGGTCGTGATCGGGGCCGCGGCCGGGCTGGCCGTGGTCATGCTGGTCAACTTCGTCATCAGCATGTTCACCGGCTCGGCCGGTCCGCTGCGCGACGGCGGCGGCATCGCGATCATCTTCTCGCTGGTCTGCATCGTGGTGGCGGCGCTGATGTTCGTGGTCAGCTTCCAGCAGATCGAGGACGGCATCGCCGCCGGGCTGCCGCGCAAGTACGGCTGGCTCGGCGCGTTCGGCATCCTCGTCGAACTCGTCTGGCTCTACCTGGAGATCCTCCGACTGATCTCGTACTTCCAGGAAGACTGACGCCGCGACCAGGCGGCCCGGGTTCTCCCCAGCCCGGGCCGCCGCACGCGGGCACCCGTGCGCATTGCCCGCAATGACCGGATACCGCGGCCGCCCCGCGCCGATACTGATCGTTGGACCAGGTCGGCACCGGCCGGGCCCGCGAGGATCACGGAACGGGGAGAGCCATGCGAGCCACCTTGATCTACGGCGCCGGTGACATCAGGGTCGAGAACGTGCCCGACCCGGTGCTGCACGAACCCACCGACGCCCTGGTACGCGTGCTGCGGTCCTGCATCTGCGGCAGCGACCTGTGGCCGTACGGGTCACGGCCCGCCAGCGAGCAGGGCGACCGCATCGGCCACGAGTTCCTCGGCGTCGTCGAGGACACCGGCGCGGACGTCTCCGGGCTGACAGCGGGCGACATCGTGGTCGCGCCGTTCGTCTGGGCGGACAACACCTGCGACTTCTGCCGCGAAGGCCTGCAGACCTCCTGCCGGCACGGCGGCTTCTGGGGCGCGAACGGCGTCGACGGCGGCCAGGGCGAGGCGGTACGTGTGCCGCAGGCCCAGGGCACGCTGGTCAAGCTGCCCGTCGGCGAGGACTCGGCGCTGCTGCCCTCCCTGCTGTCGCTGTCCGACGTGTTCCCGACCGGCCACCACTGCGCCGTGACCGCCGGGGTGGGTCCGCGGACCACGGTGACCGTGATCGGGGACGGCGCGGTCGGCCTGTGCGCGGTGCTGGCCGCCAAGCGCCTGGGCGCGGAGCAGATCATCCTCATGGGCCGCCACCAGGGCCGCACCGACCTCGGGCGGGACTTCGGCGCGACCGACGTGGTCGCCGAACGCGGTGACGAGGGCGTGGCGAAGGTCCTGGAGCTGACGGGCGGCGACGGCACCCACGCCGTGCTGGAGTGCGTCGGCCTGCGCCCGGCCATCGAGACGGCGTTCGCCGTGGCCCGGTCGGGCGGCACGGTGAGCCGGGTGGGCGCGCCGCAGTACCCGGAGGTGCCGATGGGCTTCGAGGAGTTCCGGCGCAACGTCACGCTCACCGGCGGCATCGCCCCGGCCCGCGCCTACATCGAGGAGTTGCTGCCCGACGTGCTCGCCGGGGAGGTCGAGCCCGGCCGGGTGTTCGACTCCGTGATCGGCCTCGACGAGGTGCCCGCGGGCTACCAGGCCATGGCCGACCGCACCGCCCTCAAGGTCCTCATCCGCCCCTGACCGAGATCATCGGACTTGCCTGGCAACTGGGCTCATGCACGGTCAAGATACGCACAGGTGCCCGGCAAGTCCGATGATCTGGTCGGTCAGGGCAGCAGGCGCGGGTCGGCGGCTAGTGCGGCCAGGCGGGCCGGGGTGAACGCGGCGGCGTCAAGTGCGGGCCGTGGCCGCGCAGTTCCTCATCGAGTCGCTGCTGCTGTCCGGCCTCGGCGGCGTCGCCGGGGCGCTGCTCGGCGCGGCCGTCACACCCTTTCTGAACTTTCAGGGGTTTTGCAGGCTTATAAGCTGTTTTAGCAGCGATTTCCGTGAAAGTGCAGCCTCAGTGGACTCGGCCCCGCCTATGGACGCCACGGGCGGGCCCGGCAGGGCGGGTCCGGTGAGGATCAGTGCCGCAGTACGCGGAAGTCGCAGGCCGGAGGCTGTCTGGCCGTTAGCCTTACAACGGACAAACCCATAGATAAGGTGGCGGGACTGGTGACGCAGTGAACGATCCGCAGGACGGGTCCGCCGAGCTCGACCGGACCGTGACCAAGCGTGCCGTCTACCCGGTCTTCCAGCCGGTCATCGCGTTGCGCAGCGGCCGGGTCGCCGGCTACGAGGCGCTGGCGCGCGGACCGGCGGGCTCCGAGCTGCGCAACCCCGCCGAGCTGTTCGCGCAGGCCCAGCGTGCCGGTCGGCTCACCGAACTGGACTGGGTGGCCCGCGCGGCGGCGTTCCGGGCAGCGATGGCCGCGTGCCTGCCGTGGGACGTACCGCTGTTCGTCAACGTCGAGCCGTCCACCATGGGCAGTGCCTGCCCGCCGGGGCTGGTCGACACCATCGACACGGCCATGCGCGAGCTGCAGGTCGTCATGGAGATCACCGAACGCTCGCTGTCCGACGACCCGGCCGCGCTGCTCACCTCCGTGGCCCGGGTGCGCGGCCAGTCGACCCGCATCGCCCTGGACGACGTCGGCGTGAACCCGGCGAGCCTGTCGCTGCTCGCCCTGCTCAGCCCCGAGATCATCAAGCTGGACCGGCACGTGGTGCAGGGCCGCCCGACCCACGAGACCGCGCAGGTGGTCAACGCGGTGCTGGCCGAGTCCGAGCGCACCGGCGCGATCATCCTCGCCGAGGGCATCGAGACCGAGCGGCATCTGGCGGCGGCGATCTCGATGGGCGCGACGCTCGGGCAGGGCTGGCTGCTGGGACGGCCCGGCCCGCTGCCCGGACAGTTCGAACGGCCGGACATCGACCTGCCGTACAGCACCGCGCCGAGCACGGGGGCGCGTACGCCGTTCGAGGTCGCCCGGCGGCAGCGGCGCGCCACCCGGGCCACCAAACGGCAGCTCATTCCGCTCAGCCACCACCTGGAGAGCATGAGCGAGAACGCGCCGGAGGCGTCGGTGCTGCTGGGCGCGTTCCAGGACGCGAAGCACTTCACCGAGCACACCCGGCACCGCTACCTGTCCATCGCCGGCAAAGGGGCGCTGACCGCGGTGTTCGGCCGCGACATCACCTCGCAGCCCGCTCCGGGCATCCGCGGTGGACCGCTGGCTGACGACGATCCGCTGATCGGGGAGTGGTCGGTGATCGTGCTGGGCAGCTACTTCTCGGGCGGCCTGTTCGCCCGGCAGCTGCCGACCACGGCGGCCCGCGAGGCCGACCGCGAGTTCGACGTGATCATCAGCTATGACCGGTCGCTGGTCGCCGAAGCCGCGCGCACACTGCTGAGCAGACTCGCCCCGGTCTCCTGACCGCGGCTCACAGTTGCGAGACCTGGTAGTGCGCGACGAGCCAGTCGTCGCCGACCCGGCGCACGATGAGACTGAGGTAGACGTTCTTGGTCGGACGGTCGGTGAACGAGAAGTCGACGGCCAGGTAGCCCAGCACCACGTCGTCGGCGAGGCGGCGGGTCTCCAGCAGGCGGTACTCGGCGGTCATACCTATCGGCTGGCTGTCGTAGTACTCCGCCACGCCGCCAGGCCCGACCGTGTACGGATGCAGGCCTTGGAAGATCGCGTCGTGGGTGAAGTTCTCCGCGACACGCCGCGGATCGTGGGCGTCGACGGCCGACTTCCAGCGGTCGAGCACGGTGGTCAGGATCTGGGCCTCGGTGCCGGTCATGTCCTTCTCCCTCGCGTCGCTGCGTGCGGTCAGAGCCGGGCGGCCAGGCCGGTGAGGATCGCGGCGGCCGGTCCGTCGGCGGCCCGCCGGTAGCCGGTGCCGGCCCACAGGTGCACCCGCTCGGGGTCGCCGGCCGCGGCGGCCGCCCGGCGCAGGCCCGCCGTCAGGTGGTGCACGGCGGGATAACCGTACGGGGCGAGCTCGCCGTACCGGTCGGTGAACTCGTTGCGCAGGGCTCGGGCGGGACGTCCGGTGAAGGCGCGGGTGACGACGGTGCCGGTCCGGTCCGGGTCGGTGACCGCGGCCCGGTGCACCGCGGAGGTGCCCGCCTCGTCGCTGCGCAGCAGGACTGTCCCCACCGCGGCGGCGTCCGCGCCGGCGCTTACGACGGCGGCCACGTCCTGCGGTGTGGACAGACCTCCTGCGGCTATCAGCGGCAGGTCCACGGCGTGCCGGATGGCCGCGACGAGGTCGGTGAGCGCGGTGCCGGTGACCGGTGCGGACGGGTCGAAGGCACCGTAGTGGCCGCCAGCGGCGGCGGCCTGCACGGCGAGCGCGTCCACGCCGGCGGCTGCGGCCGCCTTCGCCTCCTCGATGCTGGTGACCGTCTGCACCAGCAGCGCCCCGGTGGCGCGCAGCGCGGCCAGGTCGGCCCGGCTCGGTATGCCGAAGGTCAGGCTGATCACGGGCACCGGCCGGGCGCGCAGCACGTCGAGTTTGTCCTGCCAGCGGTCGTCGTCCTCGACGGGCACCGGGTCCAGGGTGACGCCGTGCCGGCCGGCCTCGGCGGCGAGCAGATCGGCGTAGCGGCGCAGGGCCGCCGGGTCGATCGGCACGGGGTTGGGCACGAAGAGGTTCACCCCGAACGGCACCTCCGCCGCCCCGACCGTCGTGATCTCCGCCTCGAGCGCCTGGGGCGTCTTGTAGCCGGCGGCGAGGAAGCCCAGTCCACCGGCACGGGCGGCGGCCACGACCAGGGCGGGCGTGCCGGCTCCGCCGGCCATCGGCGCGGCGATCAGGGGCACGTCGACGCCCAGCGTACGGATGAAAGCGCTGCTCATCGTTCTTCGGCTCCCCGGTGGACGCGGTGTGGCTCAGTGCCCGGCGCTCTGGCCGCCGTCGACGTGCAGGATCTCACCGGTGACGAAGCCCGCGCGGTCGAGGTAGAGGACGGCGTCCACGACGTCGTCCACCTCGCCGACCCGGCCCACGGGGTGCAGGGCGGCGAGCGCTGCGTAGTCGTCGGACGCGTGCATCGGGGTGCGGATGACACCCAGCGCGACGGCGTTGACCCGGATGCCGCGGGTGGCGTACTCGATGGCCAGCGATCGGGTGACCGCGTTCAGCCCGCCCTTGGTGAGCGCGGCCATCGCTGCGGGCACCTGCGAGTTCGCGTGGTCCACGAGGGTGGTCGTGATGCTGACGACGTGGCCGCCGCCGTGGTCGAGCATCGCGGCCACGGCCCGTTTCGTGATCTCGAAGAACCCGCGCAGGTTGACTCCGGTGACCAGGTCGTAGTCCTCGGCGGTGTACTCGGTGAACGGCTTGGCGACGAACACGCCCGCGTTGTTGACCAGCGTGTCGATGCGGCCGAACGCGGCGAGGCCCTCGTCGATCACGCGGGCGGCGACGTCCGGGTCGGCGATGTCGCCGGCCACCGCCAGCACCATGGGATCGCTGCTCGGCGGCATCGACCGCGAGTTGGCGACGACGGCGTGACCGAGCTTGCGGTACGCGGCCACCAGCGCCGCCCCGATGCCCTGGGACGCGCCGGTGACCACGGCGACCTTCTGCGTGTTCATGGCATCGTCTCCGTCTGATGGTCTGCGGCTTGCCGAGCAGCCCGACGCGACCGGCGTCGAACCGGATGCCCTAAGCGTGCGCCCACCTGGCCCGCGAGCGCAGCCGCCTGACAGGACCCGCGCCCGATCGCCCATGCCCGTGCGCTGCGGGCCAGGCGGGACCCGTGCCTGGTCAGCGGGGCGGTTGGCCGGGGTCGTTCGGGTGCGGCGTGAGCGGCGTGACCTCCTCGGTCCGCCAGGCGCGCAGGGGCATGGACGCGAGCACGGTCTCCAACTGGTCCGGGTCGTCCGCACGGAACAACCCCCAGGTCCGCCACTCCCCCGGGGCCAGCGGCGGCCGCCACAACCGCAGCAGGCTGCCCTGCGCCACCAGCTCGGCCGACCGCGCCGCCTCGCGACGGCGCATGTCGGCGACCCCCTCCTCGGTGGTGCCCTCCGGCACCGTGGTCCGCATGTCGACCATGTATTCCATCGCCGCGCTCCCTTCGCCGCCCAGCCGCCCCGTGTCGCGGCCGGCCACCAAGACCGTCGGACTTGCCTGGCACCTGTGCGTATCCACGCGCAAGATACGCACAGGTGCCAGGCACATCGGGCGATCTTGAGCGTACGCGGCGCGGGACCGGGGCGTGGGCGGCGGGCGGAGTCAGGGTTTGCGGGCGCGCAGGCCGAGGATGCGGCGGCCGGCGGCGAGCAGGTGGTGGCGCAGCACGTCGGCGTCGTGGTGCTGCATCACGGGCGAGGAGGCGGTGGTGGCGATGCCGGCCAGGGCGAGCGTCGCGTTGATCTCGGCTTCGGCGGAGCCGTCGAGGGCCATCAGCTCGCCGGGGCGGCGGAACAGCTCCATCACGTCCGGGTGGCTCTGCAGCGCGCTGGTGACGCCGGGATCCGTGCCGATCATCGCGATCAGGCCGCGGTGCTTGACGGTCAGGTCGACCAGGCCCGACAGCATCGCATCGGCCCGCGCCGACGGGGTGCGCTGCGCCTCGGCGGCGGCGATGATCGCGTGCATCTCCTCGATGGCGGGCTGGATCACCGCGGTCAGGATGTCGTCACGGGTCTTGAAGTGGTGGTAGACGGCCGCCTTGGTGACCCCGAGGGTGTCGGCGATCATCTGCAGCGACGTGCCGGCGAAGCTGTGCATGGCGAACAGCCGGCAGGCCTCGTCCAGCAGGCGCTGCCGGGTGCGCTCCGGGCCGCGCGAGTCGGCGTGTGTCGCAGCTCTCACGGCACCCTCCTTACCAGATCAACGACGGCGGGGGAAGTCACCCGTCCTGAGCAAATCTAGCTGATCAGCAGCCTTCCGCCTAGCCGGTCGACAAGCTGGAAACCAGCCGAACGGCAAGCTGAAAACTTGCCGATCGACAGGTTCATTCCTTGCCGATCGGCTTGCTCACTCCTTGCCGAACGGCTAGGGTCGGCCCTGGTGCGGCGACCCCTGAACATGCACGTGAACAGCATGTTTCGCCGCGATGACAGCCACCCATCCCTCGTTTGGAGTACTCGACGTGGCGACCTTCCTCTACCGGATCGGCCGGTTCTCCTACCGCCGACGCTGGCTCGTCCTCGGCCTCTGGGTGCTGCTGCTCGGGCTCGCCGGGGCCGGCGCGGCGACGCTTTCCGGCAAGATGTCCAACGACTTCAGCATCCCGGGCACCGAGGCCCAGCGGGCCATCGACCAGCTCGGCGAGCGTTTCCCCGAGGCCCACGCGGGCGGGGCGCGGGCCCGGGTCGTGTTCGCCGCGCCCGAGGGCAAGACGATGACCGACCCGGACATGCAGCAGGCCGTGGGCCGCGTGGTCGGCGCGCTGAACACCGCGCCCCAGGTCGCGCGGGTGATCGACCCGTACACCGCGAAGACCTTCTCCCCCGACCTGCGCTACGCCTTCGCCCACGTCACCTACGGCGTGCAGGGCATGGAGCTGACCGACAGCGACCGGGCCGCGCTGCTCGACGCCGCCGCCCTCGGCCGCGACGCGGGCCTGACGGTGGAGGTCGGCGGCGACGCGTTGCGCGCCAACCCGAAGACCGGCGTCGTCGAGGTCATCGGCATCGCCATCGCCGCGCTGGTGCTCATCGTCACGCTGGGTTCGCTGGTCTCCGCCGGGCTGCCGCTGCTCACCGCGATCGCCGGGATCGGCATCGGCCTGTCCGGCGTCGCCATCGCCTCGCGCTTCGTCGACATCAACTCCAACAGCCTGATCCTGGCGCTGATGCTGGGCCTGGCCGTCGGCATCGACTACGCCCTGTTCATCGTCTCCCGGTTCCGGCACGAGCTGCTGGTCCGCAAGGACGGCGCGGAGGCCGCCGGGCGGGCCGTCGGCACCGCCGGCTCGGCCGTGGTCTTCGCCGGGCTCACCGTCATCATCGCGCTGGCCGCACTGACCATCGTCGGCATCCCGCTGCTGGCCGGCCTGGGCCTGTCCGCGGCGGCCACGGTCGCGGTGGCCGTGCTGGTCGCGGTCACGCTGCTGCCCGCGCTGCTCGGCTTCACCGGCGACCGCCTGATCAAGGGCCGCCTGTTCGGGCACGCCACCCCCGATCCGGAGTCCGACACCGGCCCGGTCCCGATGGGCGAGCGCTGGGCCCGGTTCGTGGTGCGGTTCCGCATCCCGGTGCTGGTGCTCACGGTGGCCGCACTTGGCGTGCTCGCGATCCCGGCCGCCGACCTGCGCCTCGGCCTGCCCGACGACGGCATGCAGTCCGCCGACACCACCCAGCACAAGGCGTACGACATGGTCACCGCCGGATTCGGACCGGGCTTCAACGGCGAGCTGGTGGTCGTCGCCGACCTGCCCGAGGGCGCCGACCCGCAGGCCGCCATCGGCCAGCTCGTCACCCGCTTGTCCGGGGTGGACAACGTGCTCTACGCCGCCCCGAACGGGGTGAGCCCCGACGGCCGCACCGTCCTGCTGGCCGTCATCCCGAAGACCGGGCCGAACGACGAGGCCACCGCCGACCTGGTGCACACCCTGCGCGACGAGCGCGCGGACCTCACCGCCGGGACCGGCGCGACCATCGCGGTCACCGGCGTCACCGCACTGGCCATCGACGTGTCCACCCGCCTCGACGAGGCGCTGCTGCCTTACCTGGCGGTCGTGGTCGGGTTGGCGTTCCTGCTGCTCCTGCTCGTGTTCCGGTCGGTGCTGGTGCCGCTGAAGGCGACGCTCGGCTTCCTGCTCAGCGTCGCGGCGACGTTCGGCGCGGTGGTCGCGGTGTTCCAGTGGGGCTGGCTCGGCGACGTGTTCGGTGTACAGGAGACCGGGCCGATCATGAGCATGCTGCCGGTGCTGCTCATCGGCATCCTGTTCGGCCTGGCCATGGACTACCAGGTGTTCCTGGTGACCCGGATGCGCGAGGACTTCGTGCACGGCGCGCCGGCCCGCGACGCCGTGATCACCGGCTTCCGGCACGGCGCCCGGGTGGTCACCGCCGCCGCCATCATCATGATCAGCGTGTTCGGCGGGTTCGTGTTCTCCGGTGAGACGCTGATCCAGTCGATCGGCTTCGCGCTGGCGTTCGGCGTGCTGGTGGACGCGTTCGTGGTCCGCATGACCATCGTGCCGGCGCTGATGTCGCTGCTCGGCAAGGCTGCCTGGTGGCTGCCGCGCTGGCTGGACCGCGTCCTGCCCAACGTGGACGTCGAGGGCGAGAAGCTGCGCCCGGCCGAGGAGCCGGTGCGCGAGCCGGTCACCGCCGGCGTCTGACGGACGAACGGCCGTGGCGTACGGGTCTCTCCCGTGCGCCATGGCCGTTCGCCGTGTTCGTCCCGTGTTGCCCGCTCTGACCGTGCGGCATAGCCTGCACTCGACGATCTTCGGGCAACGGGCCCACGTCGTCACGACCGCGGGGAGGACAAATGCGACTTGGCGCACGACTGGCGACTTCGGCAGCCCTGGTCCTGGGGCTGCTGGCGGTGACCGGACAGGCGGCGCAGGCCGCCTACTACAACACGTACACCGACATCGCCGACACACCGAACACCAGCTGCTGCACCGGTGTGCAGGGTTTCGCCGCCGGATCGACCTACCTGTACTCCGTCAAGAACCACACCAATGTCGACGACGTGTCCGTCATCTACCGGGTCAACAAGACCACCGGCGAGCGCGTGCTGATGACCAACGGCACGAACGGCGGAACGACCAACACCTGGCTCGGGCACGGCAACGACATGACGATCGTCGACATCGACGCCCAGCACCACCTGTTCGTCGTCACCATGAAGGCGAACGGTCCGCAGCTCGTGCGGCTGCGCTACGACGGCACCACCTATTACCACGCCGGGTCGTACCAGGTCCGGCTCAACGGGGCCGCCTTCGCACCGTCCGGGATCAACCGGGTGTCGGTCAGCGGCACCACGATCACGTTCCTGTTCAAGAGCGGACGCACGATCTACAACGGCAGCCTGCCCCTGCGCGCCTCCTCCGGGACCATCGACCTGACCAAGGCGTTCGACCTGCAGGTCGAGGGTGCCCTGGTCAACGGGGCGCCGGTGGCGGATCTGGGGACCTTCCTCACCCAGGGGATCTTCTACGACGCGGCCAAGAAGGTCCTCTACTACCCGCTGACCAAGGACAACCGCAGCATCGTGCTGGTGTACCGGAACGTGTCTCCGACGACGACCGGCACCGCGCCCGCCGCCACCGACCTGTCCTTCCGCATCACCTCCTCGGCGTACTCGGAGCTGTTCGAGATCGAAGGCGTCGGGATCAGCGACGGCAAGCTGTACTTCAACACGAACCGGGCCAGCGAGACCGCCGCCGCTGACGGGGTGCACGTGTTCAACGGCTACGTGGCCTGACCCACGCCGGGCCGGGACCCGCTGCGGCGCGATCGAGCCCAGCGGGTCACCCGGTTCAGCTCCGGCGGACCGCCGTCAGCACGGCGTCGTGGATGGTGACCGGGTTGCCGTCGGGGTCGGTGACCTCGCGGCCGGGGGTCTCGGCGCGGATGTCCCAGTCGCGCTCGTCCAACGTGGCCGCGACCTGCTCCGCCGTGAACATCAGCTCCGGCAAACGGGGGCGGCCGATGGTGGTGTCCAGGTCCGACGGGTGGTGCCCGACGATCAGGAGCGTGCCGCCGGGACGTACCGCTGCGGCCAGGCGACGGTGCAGCGCCTCCAGCGCGGGCCGGGGCAGGTGCATGAACTGCGCCGACACCAGGTCGTACTGGACGGGCGCGGGATCCCAGGACAGCACGTCGACCTGCTGCCAGCTGATCCGGTCGGCGACCTGCTCGCCCCGCTCGACGGCGTGCGCGGCGGCGCGCCCCAGCGCCACGGTGGACACGTCGACGCCGGTGACCCGCCAGCCCTTGCCGGCCAGCCAGACGGCGTCGGCGCCCTCGCCGCTGCCGACGTCGAGCGCGTCACCCGGCGCGAGCCCCGCGACGGTGGTGACCAGGTGCGGGTTCGGGTTCCCGCTCCACACCCGGTCCTTGGAGCCGTACCGCTCGTCCCAGAACTCCGCGGTGAACATGATCTCGATCGGTTGCTGCTCCTGCGTATCGGCCACGGTGACCACCTCCGCCGCCCACCCTGCCGCCCACCCCCGACCACCCGCAACCAACCTTGCTATTCCAGCAAACCGGGTGCCGCGCCCGCCGCCACACCACCACCACCCAAGTTGATCATGAACTTATGGCAGCGACACGCCGACGAGCCGTGCCATAAGTTCATGATCAACGTACGTGACGCTGCCCAGCATCTCACCGGTGCTGGCGTTCGCGGCGATCACCGGGATCATCGGCACGCTGCAGTACTTCACGCAGGCCGCCGTCGCCGCCAGCGTCGCCTCCGGGCAGGTCACCGGCGGCGGCATCTCCGACACGTTCGGCTACCCCGAGGGCTCGACGTTCACCTATCCACTGTGGCTGTACGTGGTCGGCTTCCGCTACCACGTGCTCGGGTACGCCAACGTGCTGGCCGTGGTGCTGTTCGTGGTCTCGATGACCGCGACCGTGCTACTGCGCCGGTTCAAGGAGTTCACCCGGTGACCCGACGCAACGTCCTGCTCTTCGTCGCCCGGCACGCGATCGCGATCGCGCTGTCGGTGATGTTCCTGGCCCCGGTCGTGTTCCTCGGGCTGACCTCGTTCATGACCAGCGACCAGACACTCACCTCGCAGCTGTGGCCGACATCGTGGCACCCGGAGAACTACGCCGAGGCGTTCGCCAAGGCCCCGCTGCTGCGCTACCTGCTCAACACCCTGCTGTACGCGGCGCTGGGCACCGGCTTCATGCTGCTGGCCAGCGTGCCCGCCGCGTACGGGCTGGCCAAGCTGCGCTGGCGCGGCCGGTCGGTCACCATGGTCGCGATCGTCTGCATGATGATGCTGCCCCCACAGGTCACCACGGTGCCGCTGTACCTGTTCTGGGCCGACGCCGGCCTGACCGGCTCGCTGTGGCCGCTGATCCTGCCGATGCTGGCCGGTGACGCGTTCTCCATCTTCCTGCTGCGCCAGTTCCTTGGAACGACTACTACGGCCCCCTCCTCTACACCACCGAGAACGAGGCCAACTGGACCGTGTCGCTGGGCCTGGCCAGCTTCCGCACCATGCATCACGTGGAGTGGCACCTCGTCAGCGCCGCCACCATGCTCACCATGATCCCCGTAGTGGTCCTCTTCTTCTTCGCACAGAAAGCCTTCGTCCAGGGCGTAACCCTCACCGGCGTCAAAGGCTGACCCCCACCCTCCCTTAGCGACGATCTTGCGCGAACCGTGGGGACGACACGCTTAATTCGGGCGTATCGCCAACAGTTCGCGCAAGATCGTCGCGATCTTGGCGGCTGCTACCCGATGTAGCAGCCGCCGAGGACGATCTGCTGGGTGACGATGCCCAGGAGGCCGAGGACCTCGACGCGGACGGCGTTCTGGACCAGGCGGCCGCCGGGGCCGGTGGTGCTCTCGTTCAGGTGGACCGTGGCGACGCCGGGGATGCCGATCGTGGCCGGGCCGGCGCTGATCGGGGTGCCGTTGATGGTGCCGACAACCTGCGAGGAGCGGTTCACGCCGCTACTGCTGCCCGAGCAGGTGCTCGAAATGGCACTGAGCTGGATGGCCCCGCCGAGCAGCGTCGCCCCGTCCACCGAGGAGCGTGCGGTGGTCGTGCCGCCGGTGGCGGCGCAGCTCGCGTTCAGGGCACCCGTGGTCACCAGCGGGGGCAGGTTGACCGCGACCTGGGTCTTGGTCGCGCCGGGCGGGCAGACCGCCTCCGGGGTACGGGGGATCTTGACCAGGCCGGTCGCCTCCAGGGCGAACGCGCCACCGGGGCCGTTGACGACGACCGTGTGGCAGTCGGTGACCTGGCCGGCCCCGCCGCCGTCGGTGCCGTTGGCGCGTACGCAGATCTCGTGGGAGCCGATGCCCAGCGCGGTGGTGGCGACGCTGTAGTTCACGTTCACCGGCCCGTCCTGCGGCAGGTCGGGGGTGATCGCGGCGTTGCCGATCGGGGTGAATGCCCCGCCGTCCACCTGCATCGACAGGGTGCTCAGGCTGGACCCGATGACGCCGGGCAGGATCGCCGGCAGCGAGCCGACGTCGGTGACCTGCACGCAGTGCCCGCCCGGCACCGTCGCGGCGGTGATCTGCTCCAGGCTGCCCTCGTTGTTCGGCCCGGCGTTGGTGCAGTTCGCGCCGCTGCCCACGGCGAAGGTGTAGATGTCGATGTCGTCGGGGATGCCCGCGAGGGGCACGTTGATGCTGCCGCCGCCGACCGCGAAGCCGTCGGACATGAATACGACGATCTTGCGGGCCCGGGTGGAGGCCTCGGCGACGATGCGCGCCTTGGCGATGGCGTCGGCGAAGTTCGTCTGGCCGCCGCCGACGTTCTTGTTGGTGAACGTGGCGACCCCGTTGATGAAGGTCGACGAGATGACCTCTTCGATGTCGCGTACGCCGTCGGCGTCGCCGTCCGTGGCCGGGCCGGTGAGCAGCTGGTCACCCGCGCCGGGCTGCACGTCGGCGGTGGCCGCGGTGACGCCGAAGGCGACCATGCCCACGTCGCCGATCGTGCCGCTCTGGGCCTGGGCGTTGAGGGCCAGCCCGGCGGCGATCTCGCACTGCAGGATGTTGCCGCAGCTGGGGGCACCGGGATTGCCGGTGCTGCTGGAGGCGTCCAGCACGTAGATGAGCGTGGTGTCGGCCACGGGGACACCGGTGCCGACCGAGGCGGTGCCCGTGACGGTGACCGGGCCCGGCGCGACCTCGGCGCCGTCGGCCGGGGTGGCGATGGCGACGGTGATGCTGGTGCCGCCGGGCAGGTTGCCGTCGACGGCGAATGCGGGTGTCGCGACCAGCGCCGAGGCCGCGACGAGTGCGATGAGCGCACGCTTCAAAGCACACCTCCATGAATGGGAATCAATGCGAATTTCGATGCTAGAGATCGCTACACCGCATCGATGTGGCGCAGATGAGACATCCCAGACCATTGATGATCTGCTATGGCAGAGCGTGCGCGGGCCGCGTCCGAGCGCTCCGGCGGTAATCCGATCGGGGGAGGGCGCATACGCCCTGTCGAGTGATCGGCGGCGCAGTGTTCAATGATCCGGTGGGAATCGCCAGGAGTCGCCGGAACATCGGCCGCATGCAGCAGGAGTCGACCTTCGACGGCGGTGGCGCGTCCGTGCCGCAGCCCGACGGGCCTGTTCCCGATCTGGCGTTCGACGAACGTCCCGCGGCCGACGAGCACTGGGGACCCTTCGCCCGCCGCCTGCAGGCGACCCGCGACCCACGGGCGCTTCCGGCGCTGCTGGAGGCACACGACACCCTGCGCCGGGAGCCCCGGTTCTGCTGCGTGGGCGCGGTCCGGGCGGCTCTCTACGAGATCGCGACGGCGCGCGAGAACGCCCACAGCGCGCAGGTCGCCGACCTCGTCGACCGGTGGTGGAACTCCACCGACCCGTGGGAGGAGATGGTCGCGGTCGCGGCCCGCGCGGGCGGCCAGGAGGAGACCGAACGGCCCGCACTGCTGGAGAAGGTGCGCTCGGCCCGCCCCACGGTGATGACGGCGGCCATCGAGGGCCTGTGCGGCATGTCCGACGCCGCCGAGATCGAGACACTGCGCGACGTCGTCAGCCGCCCCGACCCGATGCTGCACTGGGCGCACCAGGCCGCGGCCCGCCGCCTGGCCGAGATCGGCACCCCCGAGGCCGAAGCTGCCCTGGCGCAGCGCTTCATCGACCCCGACGGCCTCTGGAGCGACAAACCGGCCTGATCCTGCCCCGGCCGGTGCACCCGGTCGGCGTGCTCGCGCCGCCGACCTGCCGGACCGCGTCAGGCGGGCCGTTGTGGCAGATTGCCGGGCATGGATGCAGAACCGACCCGGATCGGCGTGACCGGACACGTCGGCCTCACCGCGCAGACCGCGGACCTCGTCGCCGCGGCGCTGCGCGAGCTGCTGGCCGGGTACCCGCCGGAGGAGCTGACAGGCGTGACCTGCCTGGCGGCGGGCGCGGACACGATCTTCGCTGAGGCGGTGGTGGCGCACGGTGCGCGGCTTGAGGTCGTGCTGCCCTCCGCCGACTACCGGGCGCGGAAGGTCGCCCCGGAGCACGCCGCGGCATTCGACCGGATGGCCTGGCATGCCGCGTCGGTGCGGGTGATGCCGCATGAACGGGCGGGCCGGGCCGCGTACGAGGATGCCAACGCCGCCATGCTGGCCGGCTGCGACCTGCTCCTCGCCGTGTGGGACGGGCAGCCGGCCGTCGACCAGGGCGGCACCGCGGCCGTGGTCGCCCAGGCGCACGCGCTGGGCCTGCCGGTGGTGGTGGTCTGGCCCGACGGGTCCCGCCGCGCCTGAACCGGCCGCGCGGCGCGCACGCGCCACCACAACCGCCGACCGCCGACCGGCGACCGGCGACCGGCGACCGGCGACCGGCGACCGGCGACCGGCGAGGATCGGCCGCTCCCCGAGCGACTCCACCGGATTCGTGGGCGCGTCGGTGCGCCCGGCGGAGCCGTGACCGCACCCGCAGGACATAGGGTGAGGTCCCCGGGAACGGGTCGTGATGGGACGGTCGGGCCGAGTCGGCGGAGGTGGCGGCGTGTACGCGGTGATCGATGTGGAGACGACCGGGCTGCGCACGACCTGGCACGACCGGATCTGCGAGATCGCGGTCGTGCACGTCGACGCGTCCGGCCGGATCACCGGCGACTGGTCCAGCCTGGTCAACCCCGAACGCGACCTCGGCCCGCAGCACGTGCACGGCATCACCGCCGCCGAGGCCCGCCGCGCCCCCGTCTTCGCCGACCTCGCCGGGCAGATCGGCGCGCTGCTGCGCGAACGGGTGATCGTGGCGCACAACCTCGCCTTCGACGCCGCGTTCCTGGTCGCCGAGTACTCCCGGCTCGGGCTGCAGGCCCCGGTCGGGCAGGAGTACGGCCTGTGCACCATGAACCTGGCCGCGCAGCTGCTGCCGTCGGCCGGGCGCAGCCTGCGCGACTGCTGCCAGGCGGCGGGCATCCCGCAGCAGCGGGCGCACAGCGCGCTCGACGACGCCCGCGCCGCCGCCGGGCTGCTCGCGCGCTACCTGCACCGGGTCGGCACGCCGCCGCCCTGGCAGCAGCTGGTGCTCGACGCGTCCACGCTGGCCTGGCCACCGCTGCCGCCGGCCGAGGCACTGCCGGTGGTGCGCCGGCACCCGCACGAGACCGAGGATCACTTCCTCAGCAGGCTCGTCGACCGGCTGCCCCGGGTGCCCGCGCCGCCGCAGGCCGACAGCTACCTGTCGCTGCTCGACCACGCCCTGCTCGACCGGCACGTGTCGGCGGTCGAGGCGGACGCGCTGGTCGAGGCCGCGGACGCGCTGGGGCTCGACCGCGCCCAGGTGCTCGATTTGCACCGCCTCTACCTGCAGGCGCTCGCCGCGGAGGCCTTCGACGACGGCCGGGTGACCGAGATCGAGCGCGACGACCTGCACACCGTCGCCGCGCTGCTCGGCCTGGACCGTGCCGACGTCGACCGGGCCCTCGACCCCGACGCGGGCGACCAGCAGCGCCGCACCACGCGGCCGCTGCCCGCGCCCGCGTTCCGGCTGCTGCCCGGCGACACCGTGGTGTTCACCGGGCAGACCGCCGAGTCGCGGGAGCTGTGGGAGGAGCGGGCGCGCATCGCCGGGCTGACCGTGGGCCGCACCGTCACCCGGACCACTCGCCTGCTGGTGGCCGCCGATCCCGACACCATGTCCGGCAAGGCCCGCCAGGCCCGCCGGCACCGCGTCCCGATCGTGCATCCCGGCGCGTTCCTGAGCATGCTCGTGGCGCTGCGCGTCGCGGAGTAGCCGACTGTGTTGATCACCACGTCCGCGCCGCCGTAATTGCGTTGAGCTCGGACGGGCCGCCTTGCATGCTGGTGACCAGATCAAACCAGCTGCAAGGGGCCGTGCCATGCGTCTGTTCCGTGACCTGTGGGCCACCTCGCCCCGCCGTACCTTGGCGGTGCTGGTGCTCATCGTCGCCGGCGCCGGCGCGGCCGCGCTGTCCGCGGCGCTGGCCGGCACCGTGCTGGTGAACCGGTCCGCCGTCGCCTTCGCCGCGCTGGCCACGGCGCTGGCAGTGGTCGTGCTGAGCGACCTGACGCTCAGCCTGATCATGTCCAGGCTCACCGCCGACTGGGCGGCCGACGTACGCCGCCGGCTGTGCCGGGTCGCGTTCGGGCAGAGCCTGCCCGCGCTGGAGGGCACCCCGGTCGGCGAGCTGCTCGACCGGATCGACGGCGACGTGTACCAGGTGGGCTCGCAGCTGCGCGGCAGCGGCGTCCGGCTGGCCCAGTCGGCCGCGGTGGCCGTGCTGTCCGTGGTCACCGCGTTCGTGGTGTGGTGGCCCGCCGGACTGGCCATGCTGCTGCTGTCCGTGGTGCTCGGGTTCGGGCTGCGCCGCCCGACCGCGGCCATCGGCCCGGCCCGCATGCACGAGGAGGAGGCCTGGTCGGACCTGGCCGCCGTGCAGGAGGAGTCGGTGCACGGCCAGGACGACGTGCGCACCAGCCTGGGCCGCCCGTACGTGCTGCGCCTGTACGCCCAGCGCTCCGCCGAGGTGCTCAAACGCGGCCGCCGGGTGTGGGCGCTGTCGTCGAAGGTCAGCACCATCGCGGGCGGCGTGACCCGCGCCGGCATCGCCCTGCTGGTGCTCGGCGGCGTGTGGGCGCTGACGGCGGGTCACCTGGACGCGGCCCGGCTCACCGCCGCGTGGCTGCTGGCGCTGGCCTTCGGCGGCACCGTCGAGCAGGTCAGCCGGATGCTGCCCGAGCTGCAGCACGCGCTGGGCGCATGGGCGCGCGTGCAGCTGCTGCGCGACACCCCGCAGGAGCCGGTCGGCGGCGGGACGCCCGCCACCGGCAACATCGAGGTACGCGGGCTGACCTTCCACTACTCCGCCGACCGCCGCCGCCCCGCGCTGCGCGAGCTGGACCTGACCTTCGCGCCCGGCCGCTCGTACGCCCTGGTCGGCCGGACCGGCTCGGGCAAGTCGACGCTGGCCAAGGTCCTCACCCGGGCCGTGGACGTGCCGCGCGGCACGGTGTTCCTGGGCGGGGTGGACCTCAACGACCTGGACGTCGAGGCCTTACGGCGCTGGATCGCGATCGTGCCGCAGCGCACCGAGATCCTGGCCGGCACGCTGGCGGAGAACATCGCGCTGTTCGACCCGGAGCTGCTCGATTCGGCCGGACCGGCGATGGACGAGCTGGGTCTGACCTCCTGGGTCGACTCCCTGCCCGACGGGCTGCAGACGTTGCTGGGCGAGGGCGGCCAGAAGCTGTCGGCGGGGCAGGAGCAGCTGGTCGCGTTCGCGCGCATCCTGGTCCGCGACCCGCAGGTGGTGATCCTGGACGAGGCCACCGCCCGGATGGACCCGGTCACCGAGTCCCGGGTGCAGCACGCCGCCCAGCGCCTGCTGCGCGGCCGGATCGGCGTGGTCATCGCACACCGGCTGTCCTCGGTCCGCGACTGCGACGAGGTCGTGGTGCTGGCCGACGGCCGGGTCGTGGAGGCCGGGCCGCTGTCGGAGTCGCAACGGTTCGCGCAGCTGCTCGCCACCAGCAACAGCGCGGCCGACGGCGAGCTCGTCCTGGCCACCGCGTACGGGCTGGAGTCGGCCGGCGAGGCCGGGGCGGGCGACGGGTCGCAGGCCGTCCCGGCTCGCCCGAGCGGCAATGCCGGTGCCGGCACGGGCGCCGAGCTGGTCGCCCCGCCGAAGGCCGACCCGCCGCCGCTGCCCGCGCCGCAGCGGGTGCGCACCCTGCGCGAGATCTTCCGGCTGACCGTCAACGACTTCCGCTTCGGCCAGGTGTCCGTGGCGCTGTTCACCGTCATGGTGCTGTTCGGCCTGGACGGCACGGTGCTGCCGTGGCTGTGGGCCGACGTGGTCGACGGCGCGGGCAGCCCGTGGTGGCCGGCGCTGGGCATCGTCGCCGGGCTGGCCGTCACCACCCCGGCGGGCTACTTCGCGGGCCTGTGGTATCCGGAGTGGTGGGTCCGGCAGATGCTGCGGATCAACCTGCGCCTGGTGCACGGGCAGACCGGGCCGCGCCGGGTCAGCGCGCACACCCCGGCCGAGGTCGTCGCGCAGGGCGGCGACAACGAGCGGGTGGTCATGCTCGCCGACAACCTGGTCGACCAGTCCATCAGCATCGTGATGATCGTCGCGATGACGCTGGTGTCCGGCTCGATCGTGCCGGCGCTGTTCTTCACCGGCACGATGGTGGTCTCGGCGCTGGCCGCGACGGTCTTCGCGCCGGTGCTGAAGCGCTCGGCCGCGCACACCGTGGCGGCGCGGGCCGCGTTCGCCACGTTCCTGGTGTCGTCGCTGTCGTCGGCGCGCACGGTCAAGCTGGCCGGCGCCACCCGGCCGGTGCTGGACCAGCTGGCCGGCCTGGACGCCGCGCGCAGCGAACGCCAGCGCCAGGAGATCGCCATGCAGGTGTGGGCGCGCTCGACGCCGTCGCTGCTGGCGGGCCTGCTGCCGATCGCGGTGTGGGCCCTGTTCATGGCCGGTGAGCTGGGCACGGGCGCGACCCTGGTCGCCGTGTCGACGCTGGGCGCGGCCCGGTGGTTCGCCTGGACCACGGCGTCGCTGGTGTCGCAGCTGCCCTCGGCGCGGGTGTGGACCAGGCGCACCGTGGCGATGGCCGGGGTGGGCGCGTACTCCGCGGCCGTGCCGGGCGTGGACCTGTCCGCGGGCACCGCCCCGGGGCCGGTGGCCGCGCCGCGCAACCCGCTGCACCGGTTGGAGCTGTCCAAGTTCGGCGCGGTGCACGAGGACGGCACGGTCGGCGTACGCGGTGTCGACCTCGCCGTGGAGCGCGGTGACCTGGTGCTGGTGGTCGGGCCGGTGGGCTCGGGCAAGTCGTCGCTGCTGCGGGCGCTGGCGGGCATCGTGCACCACGACGGCGTGCTGCTGTGGAACGGCGAGGCGGTCGGCGAGCCGGAGGTGTTCCTGCGCCCCAACCAGGTCGGGTACGTGGCCCAGCTGCCGCGGGTGCTGTCGGGCACGGTCGGCGACAACATCCGGCTCGGCCACGACGTCGACGCCGCGCAGGCGGTGGCGACGGCGCAGCTGGAGCACGACCTGGCGGCGGCGGGCAGCGGCATGGAGCTGCTCATCGGGCACAAGGGCACCCGGCTGTCCGGCGGTCAGCTACAGCGGCTGGCGTTGGCGCGGGCCCTGGCGCCGGGCACCGAGCTGCTGATCGCCGACGACGTGTCGTCCGCCCTGGACGTGACCACGGAGCTGGCCCTGTGGCAGGCGCTGCGGGCGCACGGGGTGACCGTGGTCGGCTCGACGTCGAAGCGGGCGGCGCTGGTGCAGGCCGACCGGGTCGTCGTGCTGATCAACGGCGAGGCGGTCGCGCAGGGCTCGTGGGACGAGCTGGAGGCGGGCTGGGGCCACCTGGCCGGTTGAGCGCGCGGCGCGAGAAGCCCCGGCCCGTCTGGCCGGGGCTTCTCCCATGTCAGGCACGTGCCAACTTGAACGCAATCTCAGTTAAGCGTATTTACAGTTAGGACTGTTTCTTTTATGTTTTCGTGAACGAGTGTCGATGTCTCCTCTCACGACACCGGCACTCGTCCCACCGGTCGATCCATCCCGCACAGAAGCGGAGGAGCCGTGAGAAAACGGATCGTCCTACCTGTCCTGTCCATCCTCACGATCGTGGCATCCGGCATGATCGCCAACCCGGCGAGCGCGCACGGATACATCTCGTCCCCACCCAGCCGCCAGGCCAACTGCGCTCAGGGACGGGTCGCCAACTGCGGCGACATCGTCTGGGAGCCGCAGAGCGTCGAGGCCCCCAAGGGCTCGATGCAGTGCAACGGCGGCGGCAGCCGGTTCGCGGTGCTCAACGACAACAGCAAGAACTGGCCCGCGGCCTCGGTCGGCAACAACGTCACGTTCAACTGGGTGCTCACCGCCCGCCACCGCACCAGCACCTGGGAGTACTTCGTCGGGAGCACCCGCATCGCGGTGGTCAACGACAACGGCGCCCAGCCCGGTGCGACGGTCTCGCACAACGTCAGCCTCGGCGGACGCACCGGCCGGATCCTCGTGCTGGCCCGGTGGAACATCTACGACACCGCGATGGCGTTCTACTCCTGCGTCGACCTGCAGGTAGGCGGAGGCGGAGGCAACCCGACGCCGCCCCCGTCGTCGCCGTCGCCCAACCCGCCGCAGTCCCCGCCGCCGTCCAACCCGCCGCCCGCCGGCGGCACCTGGGCAGCGGGCACCGCGTACGCCGTCGGCGCGACGGTGACCTACGGCGGGCTCAGCTACCGCTGCCTGCAGGCGCACACCGCGCTCGCCGGCTGGGAGCCGCCCAACACGCCTGCCCTGTGGCAGCGCATCTAGTCCCACCTCACCCGGTCCGCGGCTCACCGGAGCCGCGGACCGGCCACCTTCGCCGCCGCGGGCCGCAGCCGCGCCGCCCGGCGCCCACGAGGAGCCACCGCGAATGAAGCGCTTCGTCCTGCTCGCCGTCACCCTGGCGACCCTGGCCGCCTGCGACGCGCCACCCGGGGTCACCACCGCCCCGTCGTTCGCGCCGCCGTCCGGCTCACCGCCGCCCGCGGTCTCCGAGTCGGGCGGGCACAACGCCACCGACGTGATGTTCCTGCAGATGATGGCCGCGCAGTACGGCCCGTCCGCCGAGCTGCTCAAGCTCGCCGCCGACCGCAGTGCGAACACGAAGGTACGCGAACTGGCCGCGGCCATGGACGTGACACAGGCCGACGAACTGTCCAAGGTGCAGGGCTGGCTGGGCGCCTGGGGCGAGTCGCCCACCCCTGCCGCCGACCCGGGCCTGCACGCCGAGCACGGCGGGCTGCCCGCAACCGGGCCGAAAGAGGTCAAGGCACTGCGCGACGCCACCCCCGCCGACTTCGACAAGGTCTTCCTCAACCTGCTGATCGGCCACCAGCACCAGGCCGTCGAGTACGCCCGGATGGAGCTGACCTCGGGCGTCAACCCGCAGGTGCTGGAGTTCGCGACGCGCATCGACCAGTCCCGCACCGCCCAGGTGACCATGATGCTCGGCATGGTCTCCGGCTGACCGGCCTCCCGCTCGTTCGTGGACACCCGCACCGGTCCTCGGCGCGGCCCCGGATCGTGCGATGATCGGGCACCGTCACCGCCGGGACCGACGCCGAGGAGCATCGTGCAGACCCTCATCCCCGCCGCCTGGGCCGCCGCGGGCCACGGCATCCCGAGCGTGTGCAGCAGGCACGGACTGCCCGCCACGCTACGGGCCCGCACGAGGTTCGAATCGGCCCCGGCCGGGTGGACGTACGCGCTGATCCCGCTCGGGCTGCTCGCCTTCATCATCGTGCGCGCCGTCACGCGCCATGTCGTCGACGCGCCCGTGTGGCACTACTGCGACCGGTGCCGCAGCCGGCGCCGGCAGCAGCGGGTGGGCTTCGGGCTGCTCACGGCCGGCGGCTTCGCGATCCCCGTCGCCGCGATCGTGACGGAGGCCGACGGTCCGGTCGCTTCGCTGCTGACGGCCACGGCGCTGATCGCCCTGATCGTCGGCTACGTCGGACTGGTCCGCGCCCGCTGGGAGGTCATCGCGCAGGCGCGCGTGACCCGGGACGGGCAGTGGATCGCTGTACGCGATCCGGCTCCCGAGTTCGACGCGGAGTTCACCGCCACGATGTCCGCCGCGGTGACCGGCGCGCAGCAGTACGCGCCGGCGGCGGCGCCCGCCGCACGGCCCGCCGTCACGGCCGCTCCCGGGAGCGCGGGCTGGTCCTCACCGCGCTGAGCTGGGTCAGGGCAGCACCCGGCGGGCCGCTTCGGCCGACCATTCGACCAGCATCAGCGTCGCGTCGTCGCGGGGCGGGCCGTCCCGGAAGTCGGCGACCCGGTGGGCCAGGCCGCGCAGCGTCTCCGGGGCGGGCAGCCGCGCCTGCGCCGCCCGCTCGGTGAGGTCGGCGAGCCGCTCGACGCCGAACATCTGCCCGCGCCGGTCGCACGCCTCGACGATGCCGTCCGTGTACAGCAGCAGCCGGTCCCCGGGCTCCAGCATCTCCTCGGCGACCTCGATCGAGCTGTCGTCCAGTCCCAGCGGCAACCGGCGGCCACCGGTCAGCTCCCGGACCGCCCGCCCGCGCCGCAGCAGCAGCGGGGCCGGATGACCGGCGCTGATGAAGCGCAGCCGCCCCGTGTCGGTGTGCAACTCGCACAGCAGCCCGGTGACGTAGGCGGTGTCGGGGAACTGGTCCCGCAGCGCGTCCTCGACCGAGCGCGCGATCGCGTGCAGGCCGCCGTCGGCGCGCCGCGCCGCCCGGATGGCCGCCAGCGTGGTCACCGTCATGACGGCCGCGTTCAGGCCACGGCCCATCCCGTCGAGCACGCAGAACCACGCGACCTCGCCGTCCAGCGCGTAGTCGAAGGCGTCCCCGCCGATGTCGTAGTGCGGCTCCAGCACCGCGCTGAGCACGAGCCGGTCGGACGTGAAGGTCAGCGGGGGCAGCGTCGACAGCAGCAGCTCGCCCGCCACCGACATGGGCCGGGTCCGCCGGACCTGCTGCAGCGAGTCGCCGTACGGCATCTTCACCGCCAGCAGGTGCCCGACCAGGCCCACATAGCTCTCGCACCAGTCCTGCAGCGCCTCGATGTCGCAGTCGTCGCGGCGCAGCACGATCTCCACCACGCCGAGCCGCTCGGTGCCGTCCACCAGCGGAACCCACAGCCGGCTGCCCTCGCCGTCGCCCACCCGCTGGGTGTCCACGCTGGTGAAGGCACGTCCGGCGAGGGTGTTCTCGACGCCGAGCGGGTCGGCCGGCGTCTTGCCGTGTTCGGTCAGCGGGTGCAGGTGGCGCTGCTCCTCGTCGACGAGGTAACACGTGGTCTCCATGCCCAGCGGGCGCAGCGCCGCACTGACGCACTCGGCGACCTGGTCGTCCTGCGCCTGCTGGGTCAGGTGCAGGAGATCGAGGAGCGCCGCGTGCCACGGGTCGTACGTCACCTGGGTCATCCGCGCACCTCGCCGTCCCGTCGTGAGCACGGTCGGCGCGGCGCCGTCACCTTCGCACCCCCGTGCATCCACTGACGTGCCCCGCCGACCGCCTGCTCAAACGCTCGCGGCAGGTCTGGCCGACCGCCCGGAGCCGAGCGCGGGCAGCATCGCCGCGGCCACGGCCAGCACCAGGCAGACGCCGACGGTCGCGGCGAGGGTGCCCCACGGGATCACCACGGGCACCGCGACGCCGAGCTGCACGCTCAACCCGTGGGCGAGCGCCGCCAGCGCGGCCACGGCCACGGCCAGCCCCAGCGCCGCACCGGTGACCACCACGGCCGCGGTCTCAGCGGCCAGCAGGCCCAGCACCTGAGCCCCGGTCGCCCCGGACAGCTTCAGCACCCGCAGGTCCCCGGCCCGGCCGGTGGTGGACATGAGCATCGTGTTCACCACCGCCAGCAGCGCGAACCCGGCCGACACCCCGATCAGCAGCGCGGTGAACACCCATACCAGCCGGTCGTCCTCGTCCTGACCACTGGCTGCGTAGGCGGCGGCGCTCAGCGGGCGCGCGCCCAGACCGGCGGCAGCCGGTACCAGCCGTTCGGAGTAGACGACGGGGGTCAGCGCGGACGGGTCGATCGCGCGCACCACCGCGCGGTCGAGCAGGATGCCGGCCGGCAGCGGGCCATCGACCACGATCGCGACCACCTCCAGCGTGATCGGGCGTCCGCCGGGGCTGAACGCTGGGTGGCTGCTGCCCACGGCCCACCCCGCCGAGGTGGCGAAGCCCTCTGCCACGGCCACGGCCACTACGGGATCGGCCGACGACGTCCGGCCCGACCCGGTCGGCGGGACCGGAACGGCCTGCTCCCCGGCACTCGCGGGCTCCGGCAAACCCGCCGTCGGCCGATGCAGCTCGGTCAGATCGCCCTCCGCGACGGTCAGCACAGCGTGCTCGGCGGGGGTGATACCCGCGGCGGGCAATGGCTCGACGCCGTCGTACAGGACGGTGGGCAGGGCGGACAGGCCGCCCGCAGCGGTGACGGCGGCGTCGGACAGGCCCGGCGTGCCGTCGGGCACGACCACGGCGGTGGCGTCCGCGGCGGTGACCCGGTTCAGTCCGTAGTAGGCGGTGGTGGTCTGCACCATCCCGCCGATGAAGACGGTGAACGCCACGCAGAGCAGCACCGGCGCGGCGGCCGAGGCCGCGCGCCGGGCCGCGGTGGCGACGTGCTGGCGCACCAGCAGCACGGTAGCGCCCCGGCCGCCCGCGAACGGCGCGGTGAGCAGCCGCACCGCGCCCGGCAGCAGCAGCGGGGCGAGCAGGCTGCCCGCGACGACCAGCAGCATCGCCGCGTACAGGGCGTAGGAGCCCAGATCGGCCCCGGACGCCCGGGTCGCCGCCACCCCGACCGCGACCGCACCGGCCAGCGCCACCGCACCGGCGAGCAGCCGTACCCGGCTCACCGGCCGGTCGTCGACCGCGGCCTCCCGCAGCGCCGCCAGCGGGCCCACCCGCGCCGCGCGCCGGGCCGCCGCCCAGGCTCCCGCGAGCGCCACCAGCACCCCGGCGGCCAGCGCGGCAACCGGGACGACCGGCTGGTACAGCACGGTGAACGACGCCGGTTCGAACCCGGTGCGCACCAGCCAGCCCGCCACCGGTCCGGCGGCCAGCAGGCCCGCCGGCACCCCGATCGCACCGCCGAGCAGGCCGAGCAGCAGCACCTCGCCGAGCACCCAGCCCCGCACCTGCCGGGGCACCGCCCCGAGCAGCCGCAGCAGCCCCAGCTCGCGGTGCCGCTGGCGGGTCGCGAAGGCGAACGTCGACGCCACGATGAACACCGACACGAACGTGCCCAGCGCGGCCAGGGCCGACAGCACCTGCAGGCCGATCCACCGGGTGCGGGCATCGCCGACCGGCTCCAGCGCGCCGCGCGCGTCCCCCGTCAACACCACGCCGTCCGCGCCGATCACCTCAGTCACCGCAGCGGCGACCGCGGCGATGTCAGCGTCCGCGCCGGTCAGCAGGCCGATCACAGGCACTCCACCGCCCGCACCCGCTGCCGCGTCGCCCACCCAGATCCCGGGGCCGCTGACGGTGCCCGTGACCGTGAACGGCTCCGGTCCGGCCGCCGTGAGCAGCTCCACCCGCGCACCGGGCGGCAGTCCGAGGTCCTCGCCGAGCGCGACCTCACCGGGGGCGGCCGGTGCCCGGCCCGCCGCGAGTCGGTAGCCGCCGAGGTCTGCCGAGGACCAGTTATAGGCTTCGCGTTCCCCCGCGACGGGTGCGCCGTCGCGCAGGAGCTGGGCGTAGAAGCGGTGCACCGGCACCGCTGCGGCCACGCCGGGCACGGCGGCCAGCCGGGCGGTCAGCGCCGCCACCTGCTCCTGCGGCCAGGGGCGCGGTTCGGTGAACGCCTCCGGGTTGCTCGGCGGCACCGGGCGGATCAGCACAGGGCTCGCCGCGTACCGGTCCGGGGTGACCGGGCGGGCCGAGCCGAGCAGCAGGCCGCAGATGGTGAGCACGGCGACCGCGACGGCGAGCGTCAGCAGTGTGCCGAGCAGGCTGCGGCGGCGTTCCCGCAGTGAGGCGAGCGCGATCATGCGGCCACCGCCCCGCGGGCCAGCCGGGCGGCGATGCGCGCCGGGTCAGCCCCGGTGATCTCGTCGACCAGCCGCCCGTCGGCCAGCACCAGCACCCGGTCGGCGGCCGCGGCGGCCACCGGGTCGTGGGTCACCATCACCACGGTCTGCCCGTGCTCGTCGACCAGCCGCCGCAGCGCGGCCAGCACCACCGCCGACGACGTGCTGTCCAGCGCCCCGGTGGGCTCGTCGGCGAACAACACCGCAGGCCGGGTGATCAGCGCGCGGGCGATGGCGACCCGCTGCTGCTCGCCGCCGGACAGCTGCGCCGGGTAGTGCCCGGCCCGCTCGGCAAGACCCACTTCGGCGAGCGCCTGCGTGATCGCCGCGGCCTGGGGTGCGCGGCGGGCCAGCCGCAGCGGCAGCGCCGTGTTCTGCGCCGCGGTCAGCGCGCCGACCAGGTTGTACGCCTGGAACACGAACCCGATCCGGTCCCGCCGCAGCAGCGTGCGGGCGTGCTCGGACAGCCCGGCCAGGTCGACGCCGTCGACGGTGATCTGCCCGCCGTCGACGGTGTCGAGCCCGGCCGCGCACTGCAGCAGCGTGGACTTGCCGGAGCCGGACGCGCCCATGACCGCGGTGAAGCTGCCCCGGGCGAACTCCGCGCTCACCCCGTCGAGGGCTGTGACCGTGTTCGCGGCTGTGCCGTACGTCTTGCGGACCGCGTGCAGGCGGACCGTCGCCGTTGATGTCATGCGACCACCCCACCCGAACGCGGGGCCGGGCACACGGGTGCGGTGGCGAGGATCCGGACTAGTCCCAGCACTACTGTGCCGGGTATCGGTGCAGGTTAGGGTCGTGCGGTGACCCCTCGCACCGCTCTGTCCGCCGCCGCGACACCGCCGTGGCGGCTGGCGCGGTCGAGCTGGCCGTGGCGGTCCCTGCTCTACCTGGCCGCGGGCCTGGTCCCGGCCGGGCTGCCCCTGGCGCTGCTGGCCGGGATCGAGCTGCTCCGTCCGGCGCGCACCGCGCTCATCCTGCTGCTGGTGGCCGCGCTGCTGATCGTCGTCGCCGCCGGGCCGCTGATCGCCGGGTTCGACCGGCGGCGGCTGCGCCTGGTCGACACCCGCCCGCTGCCCCCGCGCCCGCCGCTGCGGCTCCGCGAGCCCGGCACCTGGCGCGAGATCGGGTACGCCGTGCTGAGCGCCTGCGTGGCCTGGTGGCTCGACCTGGCCGTGGTGCTGCTGTCGCTGCTCCCGCCGCTGATGCTGATGTCCGCGCCGCTGCAGCCGTCCGGGCCGGGTGCGGAACTGCCCGCCGACGCGTGGTTCACCACGCTGCTGTGCACGGCCGGGTTCATCATGCTGCCGTTCGCGGCGTACCCGATCACGGCCTGGGCCGGGGCGCGGGCCGCCGTCGCCCGTGCGGTGCTCGCCTCGGCGGACAGCGACCTGGTCGAGGTGATGCGGTCGCGGCAGCGGCTGGCCGCGGGCTTCGACGACGAACGCCGCCGCCTCGAACGGGACCTGCACGACGGCGCGCAGCAGCGGCTCGTCGCGCTGAGCGTCACGCTCGGCCTGGCCCGGCTGCAGGTCGCCGACGACCACACGGTCGCGCCGCTGCTCGACGACGCGAAGCAGCAGACCGCGGCGGCGCTGGCCGAACTGCGCGAGCTGATCCGCGGCGTACACCCGCAGATCCTCAGCGACCGCGGCCTGGCCGCCGCGATCCGTGACATCGCCGGGCGCTCCCCCGTGCCGGTCGAACTGGACCTGCGGCTGGACGGGCGGCTGCCCGCGCCGGTCGAGGCCACCGCCTACTTCGCGGTCAACGAGGCGCTGGCCAACCTGGCCCGGCACAGCAGCGCGGCCGGCGGCCGGGTGCGTGCCTGGACCCAGGACCGGCAGCTGGTGCTGGAGGTCCACGACGACGGCGCGGGCGGCGCGGACCCGGCCCGCGGCACCGGGCTGACCGGCCTCGCCGACCGGACCGCGGCCGTCGGCGGGCGGCTGCTGCTGGCCAGCCCGCCCGGGGGGCCGACACTGCTGCGGGTGGAGCTGCCATGCGAACGCTGAGGGTGGCGCTGGCCGAGGACTCCGTGCTGCTGCGCGAGGGCCTGACCAGCCTGCTGCGCCACTTCGGACACGAGGTCGTCGCCGCGGTCGGCGACGCCGACGCGCTGCGCGAGCAGGTGCCGCTGGTGCGGCCCGACATCGTCGTCACCGACGTGCGCATGCCGCCCGGCTTCAGCGACGAGGGGCTGCGGGCCGCGCTGGCGTTGCGCGCCGCGCTGCCGCACCTGCCGATCCTGGTGCTCAGCCAGTACGTCGAGCAGACCTACGCCGCGGAGCTGATCGACGCGGGCCGCTCGGCGGGCACGGGATACCTGCTCAAGGACCGGGTCGGCGAGGTCGCCGAGTTCGTCGACGGGCTGGTCCGGGTCGCCGACGGGCACACCGTCATCGACCCCGAGGTGGTCCGCCAACTGCTGGACCGCCGCCGCGACCCGCTGCACCGGCTGACTCCGCGCGAGCGCGAGGTGCTCGGCCTGGTCGCGGAGGGCCGCTCCAACGCGGCGATAGCCCGCCGCCTGGTGGTCACCGAGGCCGCGGTGGCCAAGCACATCGCGGGCATCCTGGCCAAACTCGACCTGCCGCCCGACGCCGACGACCACCGCCGCGTCCTGGCGGTGCTGGCCTACCTACGCGGCTGACCGTTCACGGCCGCAGAATGGCACGGGCGATCGCGCCTGGTTCCGGGCCCGCCTCGGCCAGTGGCGTGCCGTCCGGGGAGCAGATCGCCGAGCCGCCCGCGGCCTGGTCGAAGCCGCCGCCGGTGGAGCCCGCGAAGCTCGCCGTGGCGACCCAGACGCCCCGGTCGGCGGCGACGCGGCGCGCGCGTTCGGCGGGCACGTGCGCGTCGCGGACGTGGTCGAGCACGGACGCGACGTACACGTGCATGCCCAGGTCGGCAGTCGCGGCGTCGTGCTCGGCGAACCCGGTGTCGCGGCAGATCGCCAGGCCCAGCCGCCAGCCGTCGACCTCGACCACCGCCGGCCCGTCGCCGGGGCTGAACCGCTCCTCCGACTCGTGGATGTGCACCTTGCGGTAGGCGACCCGGGCCCCGTCGCCGTCCACCGCCAGCGTCGCGATGTACGCGTGCCCGGCCGTGTCCCACACCGGGGCGCCGGCCAGCGCCAGCGTGCCGGTCTCGGCGCAGGCCTGGACCAGCGGGGCCAGGCGCGGGTCGCCGGGCGTGATCGCGGGCGCGTCGAGCTGGTAGCCGGTCAGCGACAGCTCCGGGAACACGACCACCCTGGCCTGCGCGGCCCGTACGGCGGCGGCGTGCTCGACCGCGTTGGCGGCCACGTCGTACGCCACGGTCGGCGGCTGCGCCACCGCGATCACCAGCGGCCCGCGTCCCATCGGCACTCCCCGCTATCGAATAGCCGTCACACGTGCACCCGGCAGTCATTCACTTCACGTCACCGGGATCGGGCCCAGCGTAGTCCGATCAGGTTACGCCGAACGGAGCGATCGACCGCCGTCACGCACTGCGGTCACGCTCACACGGGCAGTCACTTAGTCGTCCCGTACCAGATAGTCAAGCGTTGATGGGGTGGAGATTCATGGCTTTGACTCTAGGCACACCCAGCAGCCGCCCGCTCCGGCAACCGCCGGAGGCGGCAGGCTGCCCGAAAGGATGTGCCAGATGTTGCACCTGCACAGGCGGAAGGCTACCCACCGGTGGGGCGTGAACGCTCTGGCGGTGGCCGCCCTGGCGGCGTGGGGTCTGCTCTCCCAGCCGACGCCGCCGGCGCACGCCGCCGAACCCGGCGTCGAGCCGTCCGCCGTCACCCGCACCCTGCCGCCCGGCGGCACCGCCACGATCAGCAAGGTGGTGCACACCCCCACGGTGCCGCCGAAGCCCGACATCGTGTTCCTCGCCGACACCACCGGCAGCATGTTCAGCGCCATCAACAACGTGAAGACCAATGCCGCCGACATCCTCGCCGCCGTCAGCGGCGCGCAGCCCGGCGCGCAGTTCGCCGCCGCCAACTACAAGGACGTCGACGACACCCCGCCGTTCGCCGTGAACCAGGGGCTCACCGCCGACCAGGCCCTGGCCCAGGCGGGCATCAACGCGTGGAGCATCGGCGGCGGCGGGGACCTGCCCGAGGACGGCCTCAACGCCCTGTACGAACTCGCCACCGGCGCGGTCGCGTTCCGCCCCGACGGCACCCGCATCGTCGTCATCTTCGGCGACGCGCCGTCGCACGAACCGAGCCTCGGCCACACCCGCGCCCAGGTCATCGCCGCACTCCAGGCCGCCCACGTACGGGTGGTCGCGGTCAACGTCGGCGCGGGCGGCCTCAACCAGAACGGCCAGATCCAGGCCGTCACCGACGCCACCGGCGGCGTGTTCCTGGACAACGTGCCCGCCGACCAGGTCGCCGACGCGATCCTGGCGGGCATCCAGGCCATCGAGGTGACCGTCACCCACAGCGTGGACTGCGACGGCGCGCTGTCACTGGCGCTGTCCCCTGCGTCGCGGACCGTCACCAGCGGCGACGACGCGGCGTTCAGTGAGACCGTCGAGGTGGACGGCGGTGCGGCCCCCGGCACGTACCACTGCGAGGTCGACTTCCTCATCGACGGAACCAGCCGCGGCTACGTGCAGACCCTGACCGTGCACGTGCCGGGCCTCAGTGTGTACGACGTGCAGGTCAACGAGGGCGCGGGCACGGTCGACTTCACCGTCACCCTGTCCGTGCCCGCCCCGTTCCCGGTGAGCGTCAGCTACGCGACCACGGCCGGCAGCGCCGGGGCGGCCGACTTCACCGCCAAGAGCGGCGTGCTCAACTTCTCCCCGAACGAGACCCTCAAGACGGTCACCGTGCCGATCGCCGACGACGCCGTCGACGAGCTGAACGAGACCTTCAAGCTGGGCCTCAGCTCACCCAGCGGCGCGGGCCTGACCGACCCGTCCGGTGAGGCGACGATCGTGGACAACGACCGCGACGGCGTCTTCACCTGCTCGGCGACCGCCCTGAACCTGGCCGGCCAGCTCGCCGCCCAGGCCAACCCGGCCAACTCGCCGTGCGTGGACGCCACCGCGGCCGGCCCCGACAACACCTTCAACGCCGGCCTGGTCACCGTCAAGACGACCGGCCTGTCCGCGAACACCGACCTGACCCCGAACAACCTGAGCACCACACCCGCCGCCGGTGACAAGGCCGTGTCCACATCGGCCGCGGGCTCCACGAAGATCACCGTCGCGGGCCTGGTCACCATCGAGGTCGGCTACATCAACACGACCGCCTCAGCCACCTGCGCGACCGGCCCCGGCGGGCTCGTCCCGCAGTTCAGCGGCTCGTCCACCATCACCAACCTGAAGGTCAACGGCGCGACGGTGACGGTCGGCAGCGGCCCGCTCACCATCCCACTGGTGGTCGGCAGCCTGAAGCTCAACAGCACCACGACCACCGCCACCGGCGTGACCCAGCAGGCGCTGGTCCTGGACACCCTGCTCACCGACCTCGTCATCGGCGAGGCCAAGGCCGGGGTCGCCGGCACGTCCACCCACCCCGCGGGCAGCCCCTGCCGCGCCTGACCTGAACCGAAGTCGCTCACCACGTCACACCGGTCGGCCCGCAGCCGCGTCTCCACGCGACTGCGGGCCGACCGCCGTCGCGACGGCGCACGGATCACAGTTACCAATCTGTGATCTCTCACTCGAAGTAGTCCCAGCCCGCGACGCTGTCCGATTCATGCCTCCGTGAAAGCCACGGCTATCAGGCATTTTGAATGGCCGGACACGATCGGTGACGATCACTGCCCGTGACCCCGCGACGGCCGGCGGCAGGGCCGAAAAAGCCCGGCGGTTGGCCCTACGATCCCCGGCACGGCAACCGAAGAACGGTTGACCTGCGAAAAATGCGGCTGCGGTGGGCCAACACCGCAGCCGCCCTGTTCCCCAACGCGATCTGGAGGATCGAAGTGAGAACCCTTTCCAAGGTACTCCTCGCCGTCGCCCTCGCCTTCGGCGCTTCGGCCATTACCGCCGCCCCGGCGGCTGCCGAGGACGTCACCCCGATGGCCCTGCTGTGCGACAACCTGGGCGAAACGTGGTACACGATGACCAACGTCTCCAAGCCCAAGGAACTGACCCACGGCGAGCGCTACTACAACGGCAGCGGCTCGAACGTGACCACGAGTTTCGTGGCCAAGCACCACTCGACCATCACCGCGTCGATCAGCGTCACCGCCGGGGTGAAGGCCGAGGCGGGCACGATCTTCGCCAAGCTGGAGGCCTCGGCGAGCGTCACCGTCGCCGGCGAGTACGCCTCGACGTCCGGCACCGACGTGGGCATCACCGCCACGCTGCCGCACGGCAAGTACCTCGTCGCCTACCGCGGCTACCTGACGGTCTCCGCCAATTGGGGCAAGTACTACTGCACGACCAGCGGCACCATGCAGACCAAGGGCGAGGGCGCCGTCAAGTCGTGGAACGAGGTGCCGGAGACCGGCGTGCAGCGCTGTGACCTGTCGGCTCCGTCCGGCTCGATGGCCTCCGTCGCCAAGGCCCGCCTCTGCGACGGCACCTGGTAACAACCGTTCCGCCGGGCGGCGGTCCTCCGCCGCCCGGCCGTGCTCAGGAGCCCCACCCATGAAGACAACGATGATCGCCGTGGCCGTGGCCGCCCTCGCCGCCATGACCGCCTGCACGGCAACCGACTCCCCGACCCCGCCGGCCAGCTCCGCGGCGGCGTCCCCGCAAGCCGCGTGCCGGCTCGATCGGGTGACCCTCACGACGGGCACCGCGCCCGCCGAGCAGGTGCTCACCGCCGTACGCCGGATCAAGGTCGCCGACACGGCGGAGTACGAGAACACCGTGCTGATCGACCAGCCGGTCGTCCCCACCGTCTCGTGGACCGGACCCGGGGCGGACACCCAGGCGGTGCTCGAAGCGCTCGCCCTGCAGCACGGCGACGAAGTCGCCGCCGCACCGCACCAGGGACTGCCCAGCGTGGACGCGTTCCTGAGCGGCATCGAAAGCAAAGCCGGAACGCTCATCGGCTACGCCGCCGTCATGCGCCAGTCGCACACCGTCACGGTGACGTGTGCCGACGGGCGGAGCCTCTCCGGGGCCGTCACCTCGTGGAGCAGACCCGACATCGGGGCCGTCCGCTGCGGTCTCGACCTCGGCGCGGACGCGCCGGCGGTGGCGCTGCGGGCACAGAGGGAGTTCTGCTGATCCCGGTCGGCGAGCCGCTGGACCCCCGGCACCCGGGACGCCCGGAAGTGACACCTTCCAGGCGTCCCGGCCCGCGACGGAACCCGGCGGGCCCCACGGCGGTCGAAGGTAACGTGAAAACCGTGCGCGTAGTGCCGCTGCTGACTGTTCTGCTGCTCGCCGCGTGCGCGCAGCCCCTCGACGCCGGCGCGGACGGCCCGCCCGACGACGGCGCCGTCCTGGCCGGGCGGACCTTCCTGTCCACCGCCGTCGTCAAGGACGGCAAACCCTACGAGCTGTTCAAGGGCACCCGCATCCGGCTCACACTGGACGGCGAGGGCCATGTCGGGGCCACCGCCGGCTGCAACAGCATGGGCGGCGACGCCGACCTGTCCGGTGGCCGCCTGCGGATGACCGGCGACGTGAGCATGACCGACATGGGCTGCGACCCGAAACTGCACGAGCAGGACGAGCTGGTCTCCGGCTTCCTCCAGGCCGGGCCGCGCTGGGAGCTGGCCGGCGACAAGCTGACCCTGCGCACCGACACCATGGAGGTCACCTTGCTGGACCAGGAGTCCGCCGAGCCGGACCGGCCGCTGACCGGCGTGCGCTGGCAGGTCGACACCCTGCTCGACGGGCAGAGCGCCAGTTCCGTCCCGAACGGCGCGAAGGCCTACCTGGAGTTCGCCGACGGCAAGGTGCAGGGCCACACCGGCTGCAACACCCTCGGCGGCACCGCCGTGCTCGCCGAGAAGACCATCGCGTTCAGCGACGTCTTCACCACGAGGATGGGCTGCGCCGACGACGTCAACCGGCTCGAACGGGCCGTGCTGGAGACGCTCAAGGGCGACGTGGCCTGGGAGGTCACCGCGGATCGGCTGACCCTCACGGGCCCCGGCGGCCACGGATTGCAGCTGGTCGCCGCGCAGAAGTGACCGACAGCGGCGCGACCGCGTACGGTCGACAGGCCGTACGCGGGGTGCCCCGCGACGAACCCTCGACCGGTGGATGGCAACCACCGGTCGAGGGCGGCTCGGCATCGGCCGAACCGTCGCCGCCCGTCCGTCAGATCCGCGACTTTCCGCAGGTCAGAAACCCGTCGCTGTAACCGTCGCCACCGTCGTTGTGTGGATAAGTCCACAAACGAATCCTGCTCGCGTTCCTACGGTGAAGGCTCCCGACCGAAACAGGAGACTTCGATGCAGGCACGAGCGACCCACCACCGGCTGACCCGCGCGGCGCTGGCCGCCGGTCTGGCGCTGAGCGCCCTCGCGGTGAGCCAGCTCGCCCTGGCCGCACCCGCCGCGGCGGTCACCGCGCTGACCCGCCAGACCGCCACCGGACCGAGCGACAGCCTCGCCAAGACGCAGAACAAGACCTGCCCCGCGGGCACCGTCGCGCTCGGCGGCGGCGGTGCGGTGTCCGGCGCGACCGGCCACATCGGCATGGACTTCATGCTGCCCGTGTCCGAGAACACCACCTGGTCGGTGACCGGGCGCGAGGACGAGAGCGGCACCGGGCTGCGCTGGTCGCTGTCCACCACCGTACTGTGCGCCCCCGCTCCGGCCGGCTACCAGGTGATCGCGGGCAGCTCCGCCTGGTCGTCGCCGTCCAGCAAGTCGCACCTGGTCAGCTGCCCGCTCGGCAAGGTCGCCCTCGGCGTGGGCGGCGCGGTCAGCGGCGCGTCGGTCAGCGAGCTGATCCTGGAGGACCTGCGGATCGACACCGGCAGCGTCACGGTGACCGGCGCGGAGGACGGCACCGGCTTCGCCGGCGACTGGCAGGTGCAGGCGCGGGCGATCTGCGCGGACCAGCCGGCCGGCTACGAGCGGCTGCTCGACGACAGCGCGTACAGCTCCAGCGGCACGCAGTCGGTGACGGTCACCTGCTCCGCGGGGCGCAAGGTGCACGGGGTCGGCGCGGAGATCCTGGGCGGCGAGGGCCAGGTGCGGCTGACCGCCGTGCACGCCGTGTCGAGCACCTCGGTGACGGCGAGCGCGACCGAGGACGACAACGGCTTCAGCGGCAACTGGAAGGTGCGGGCGTTCGCGATCTGCGCGAGCTGAGCCCGCGGCCGGCGGGCCCCTGCCCCGAGGCTCGCCGGCCGCGCCGATGACGCCCGGCCGCGGTGGTGCGGTTCCACCGCGGCCGGGCGTCCCACGGCCACCGGCACCGGGCGCCGGTGTCACCGGTGGTCTGTCAGGACACGACCCAGGAGGTCTTGCGGATCGTGAACTTCCCCGATTCCTCGACGGCGGGCAGCAGCAGCGCGACGACCCGCCAGGACCGCGGATCGGCCGCCCGCTCCCACGGCTGCGCGTCGAGCAGCGCCAGCAGCTCGCGCAGCTCCTCCAACGCGTCGGCCGGTTCGCCATCGCGCGGGTGGGTCAGGCGTTCCCTGACGCTGTGCGATTCGAGCCGGGCACGGGTGAAGCGGACCAGGCCGCGCACCTGTCGGATCAGGCGCAGTTCCTGTCGTGGCATCCGCCAGCCGTCGTCGAGGAGCAGGAGACTGGCGGCGAGACCGAGCAGCCCCATGCCCTTGACGAAGACGTCGGCCCCGGGATCGGGCTAGCCGGGCAGGCACACGTACACGGCAAAGCCGAACACCACGATGACCAGGCCAAGCCAGGCGCGGGCGTGGGCCACCGGAATCTCGAACACCTCACCCAAAAACACGGTGCTGGGCCGCCGCTCCGGTTGCCGCCAGCGGTGCAGCCCAGATCTGGTACTGCACCAGCATGCGCAGCGACTGGCCCAGGACCACGGCGTAGCCGAGCGTCAGGGCCGAGTTGAACACTCCGTGGAACAGCATCGCCGCCACCATAACCGGGCTCTACGACATCGGTCGATGCCGTAGAGCCCGGGCGGGCGTCGGGGTCAGGCCGGGGTGAGCAGGTTGCGGGCGCGGACGGCCTTCAGCGACAGGGTGCGGTAGCCGACCTCGTCGAACAGCACCGTGATCCGGTCGTTCTCCTCGCGCATGACCACGCCCGGACCCCACTGCTCGTGGGTGACCCGCGACTGCACCGGGAAGCCGGTGTCCACGTCGGACTGCGCGTCGGCGGTGCCCGCGGCGCACGTGTCGCAGTTGCCGCAGGTCTCGACCAGGTCCTCGCCGAAGTAGCCGAGCAGGAACTGGCGGCGGCAGTCGTCGGTCTCGGCGTACCCCCGCATCATCTCGACCCGGGTCAGCTCGATGGTGCGCATCTGCGCCGCCTCGACCGCGGCGGCGGCGACCGCGTCGGCCAGCTCGCCGCCGGTCCACCGCACGCCCTCGCCGGTGGTGAGCACGGCCCCGGCCTCCTGCAGCAGGTTGATCGAGCGGGTGACCCGGGCGCGGGTGACGTCGAGCTCCTCCACCAGGTCGTCGAGGCGCACCGGGCCGTCGGCCGCGAGCACGCCCGCGCCGACCCGGGTGAGCAGTTCCTCGTCGACGGTGCCGGAGGAGAAGAAGCGCGGCAGGCGCAGGTCCTCGGGCCGGAAGTAGAGCACGGCGGTGGCCGGGTCGGAGTCGCGGCCGGCGCGACCGATCTGCTGGTAGTAGGAGTCCAGCGACTCGGCCGGTGCGGCGTGCACCACGAAGCGCACGTTCGGCTTGTCGATGCCCATCCCGAACGCCGACGTCGCGACGACCACGACCCGGTCGGAGGCGAGGAACGCGTCGTGCACCGCCGAGCGCTCCGCGGAACTCAGACCCGCGTGGTACGCGTACGCCTCCTCACCGGCCTCGCGCAGCGCTTCGGCGTACTCCTCGGTCTCGCCGCGGGTCTGCACGTAGAGCAGGCCCGGCGGGTCCAGCGCGATGATGCGCTCGATGATCTCGCGGCGCTTCTCCCGCTCGGTGATCTCGCGGGACACCTCCAGCCGAATGTTCGGCCGGTCGAAGCCCTTGACCAGCTGCACCGCGTCGCGCATGCGCAGCCGCTCGACGATGTCGGCGCGCACCGGCGGCGAGGCGGTGGCGGTCAGCGCCAGCACGGTCGGGTGGCCCAGCCGCTCGATGACCTCGCCGAGGCGCAGGTAGTCGGGCCGGAAGTCGTGGCCCCAGGAGGAGACGCAGTGGGCCTCGTCCACCACGAACAGCGACGGCTTGGCCTCCAGCAGCTGCTGCACGACCTCGTCCTTGGCGAGCTGCTCGGGCGCGAGGAACAGGAACTCGGCGTCACCGGCCTGGATCGCGTCGAACGCGGCCGCGTTGTCGCGGGCGCTGCGCGCGGAGTTGACCACGTGCGCGTCCGGCGCGCCCCGGTCGACGAGGTTCTTGACCTGGTCGCGCTGCAGCGCGATGAGTGGCGACACCACGATCGTCGGGCCGCCGACGACCAGCGCCGGGACCTGGTAGATGGCGGACTTGCCGGAGCCGGTCGGCGACACCACGATCGTGTCGCGGCCCGCGGTCACGTGGGCCATCGCCTCCTCCTGCGCCGGGCGCAGCGCCGTCCAGCCGTACACCTGTGCCGCGACCTCGCGCAGCCGCTGCAGATCTCCCACCGTCGTACCCCTCCCCAGACTCGAACCCGCATCCTCCCATCCGGTGCACGGGCGAACCGCAGCGGTCCGAAAGGTAACGAAACCTTGGCGCGCGTGTAACTTCCATGAAACTGATTACCGTCAATGGTTTTGTTTACAGGCAGTTCGACGATGGCCTATGGTGTCCGATGGAAGCGCTCCCAGTCCTGGCACATCCCGATCTCTCCTCCCCTGCCCAAGGAGTGACATGCACGCCACGACGAGCAGAAAGCATCGCCTGACGACGATCGCCTCGGCCATCGCGCTGACCGTCGCCGCCACCGCCGTGAGCCTTCTCGCGGCGCAGCCCGCCCAGGCCGCCACCATCTGCGAGCAGTACGGCACCGTGGTCGCCGGCAGCTACGTGATCCAGAACAACCGGTGGGGCACCAGCGCCACCCAGTGCATCAACACCACCAGCAACGGGTTCAGCATCACCCAGCAGGACGGCGTCGGCAGCACCTCGGGTGCGCCGGTGTCCTACCCGTCCATCTTCCTGGGCTGCCACTACTCCAACTGCAGCCCCAGCTCCCCGCTGCCCAAGCAGCTCAGCACCATCGGCACCGCCAACAGCAGCATCAGCTACTCGTACCCCGGCAGCGGCACCTACAACGCCTCGTACGACATCTGGCTCAACGCCGACACCAACGTCTCCGGCGTCCAGGACACCGAGATCATGATCTGGTTCAACCGGCAGGGCAGCATCCAGCCCATCGGTTCCCAGACCGGCACCGCGAGCATCGCCGGACGCAGCTGGGCCGTCTGGACCGGCAGCAACGGCGCCAACAACGTCGTGTCGTACCTGTTCACCGGGTCGATCATCAACTCGCTGAGCTTCGACGTGATGGACTTCGTCCGCGACACGTTCACCCGCGGCTCGCAGTACGGCAACAGCAGCTGGTACCTGACCAGCGTCCAGGCCGGATTCGAGCCGTGGATCGGCGGCGTCGGCCTGACCGTGAACTCGTTCTCGGCGGGGGTCACCACCGGCGGCGGCACTCAGCCGCCCGGCACTCCCGGCACCCCGACCGCGTCGAACGTGGGCTCCAGCAGCGCGTCCCTGAGCTGGTCGGCCTCGTCGGGCACGGTGAGCAGCTACCTGATCGAGCGGGCCACCGGCGCGAGCAGCACCAGCTTCAGCCAGATCGGCACGTCGTCCTCCCCGTCGTTCACGGACTCGGGCCTGGCCGCCAACACCACCTACCGGTACCGCGTGCGGGCCAGCAACTCGGCGGGCACGTCCGGCTACTCCGGCGTCGTCAACGTCACCACCACCGGTGGCGGCACGCAGGTCCCGGGCACGCCGGGCACCCCGACCGCGTCCGGTGTGACGTCGAGCGGCGCGTCCCTGAGCTGGTCGGCGTCGTCGGGCACGGTCAGCGGCTACCTCGTGGAGCGGGCGACCGGCGCGAGCAGCACCAGCTTCAGCCAGATCGGCACGACCAGTTCGACGTCGTTCACCGACTCCGGGCTCGCCGCGAACACCACGTACCGGTACCGCGTGCGGGCGTCGAACTCGGCGGGCACCTCCGGCTATTCCGGCGTCGTCAACGTCACCACCACCGGTGGCGGCGGCGGATCCGGCTGCACCACCACCGCGTCGGTGCAGAGCCAGTGGAACAACGGCTACGTCATGCAGGTGACGGTCACCAACACCGGGTCGACCTCGATCAACGGCTGGTCGTCCACGGCCACGCTGCCGTCCGGCCACGCGCACACCGGCTCCTGGCCGCAGGCGGCCGTGGTCAGCGGCCAGAACGTGACCCAGACCAACCAGAACTGGAACGGCGCGCTCGCGCCGGGGCAGACCGCCTCGTGGGGCTTCCAGGCGAGCCGTCCCAACGGCAACACCGCCCTGCCGACCACGTTCTCCTGCACCGCCTCGTAGTCATCGGTGACGTGCGGCGGAGCCACCGCTCCGCCGCACGTCGGCCCAGCCTTCCGCGCGCTGCGCCACTGTCGACGATCTTCCGGTGTATGGTCGGCCAGATCATCTTCTTGGGAGGTCCCCGGTGCGCACCGCTCACCTCGCCTGGGAGCGCCACGGCGGCGAGCCGGGTCTGCTGCTCCTGCACGGCTTCTCCGACTCGGGCGCGTGCTGGGACCCGGTGCTGCCGGCCCTGACCGCGCACACCGGCGCGATCACCCTCGACGCGCGCGGCCACGGCTCGTCCGAGCTGCCCGACGAGCCCACCGGCACCGCGGCGAACGCCGCGGACGCGGCGCTGGTGCTCGACGCGCTGAAGCTGCCGCCGGTCGTCGTGATCGGGCACTCGATGGGCGCGCTGGCCGCCGCCGCCCTGGCCGCCGCCCGGCCGGACCTGGTCCGGGCGCTGGTGCTGGAGGACCCGCCCGGCCCGCACCACACCCTGGCCGCCGACGGCATGCCGTCCTGGCTGTCCGAGCTGCAGGCGCTCGACCTGGACGCGCGGATCGCCAAGGGCCGCGCCGACAACCCTGGCTGGCCCGACGCCGAGTACGAGCCGTGGGCGGTCAGCAAGGGCGAGTTCGACGCACGCTTCTACGACCTGCCGTACGAGCCGGGCCCGTCGCTGCTGCAGTCGCTGGCCGGGGTGGCCTGCCCGACGCTGCTGCTCTACGGCGAGGTCGCCCGCGGCGGCCTGCTGTCGGAGTCCGATGCCGAGGACTGCGCGGACGCCGCCGCCGGTGACTTCGACGCGCTGCGGGTCACGGGTGCCGGCCACAGCGTACGCCGCGACGCCCCCCAGGCTTTCACCACCGCGCTCACCGACTTCCTGGCCCAGTGACCCGCACGGCCCGCGGCCCCCGCAACGGCACCGGCAGTCCGAGCGACCTGTGTCAAACGGGTGCCGCGGTGAAGTCGGTCTCGCCGCGCATCGCGGCTACCGCTCCTTGATCGCGGCCCGCCCCGCCCGGGAGCGGGACGGGCCGCCCTGGTTCACGCCGCCAGGGTCTGCTCGGTGACCTCCCACAGCTGCCGCGCCGCGGCCGGGTCCAGCGCGTACGCCGCCACACCGCGCCGGCTGCCCGCGACGGTCGGCTCGGCCTCGGCGCAGTCCTCGAAGTAGCGCCCGCCGACCCCGTCCAGCAGCGGCGAGGCCGCCAGCAGGACCGAGGTGGCCGCGCCCTGCTCGGTGGTCTTCCACTGGAAGTCGCCGCCGCCCATCTGCGCCCGCAGCCGGTTCAGCTCCTCCTCGGAGACATACCGCTGCAGGTTGGTCTGGATCGCGCCGGGCATCAGCGCGTTGACGGTGATGCCGTCGGCGGCCCAGCGGCGGGTCGCCTCGACGGCGAACAGCACATTCGCGGTCTTCGACTGCCCGTACGCCGCCCAGGGCTCGTACTCGCGCTCGGTGAAGTGGATGTCGTCGAACACCACGGGCGAGCGCAGGTGCGCCGAGGAGCTGACCGAGACCACCCGGGCGCCGCCGGCCGCGGCGAGCGCGCCGTGCAGGCCGCGGGCCAGCGCGAAGTGTCCGAGGTGGTTGGTGGCGAACTGCATCTCCCAGCCCTGCGGGGTGCGCATCAGCGGCGATGCCATGATCCCGGCGTTGTTGACGAGGATGTGCAGCGGACCGTCCCAGCCCGCGGTGAACGTGGCGACGGAGTCCTGGTCGGCCAGGTCGAGCCGGGCGACGTGGATCTCCTTGTTGCCGGTGGTGGCGGTGATGTCGGCGGCGGTGCGCTCGCCGGCGGCGGTGTCGCGTACCGCCAGGGTCACCTCCGCGCCCGCTCCGGCCAGGGCGCGGGCGGTCTCCACGCCGATGCCGGAGGCGCCGCCGGTGACCACGGCCCGCCGGCCGGTGAGGTCGACGCCCCGCACGACCTCCGCCGCGGTGGAGGTGGCGGAGAACGGGGTGGTGATACGTGTGCTCATGATCTTTCCGTTCTGATCGGCGATGCCGGGTCGGGCTCTCCGGTACAGTCAACAACCGGAGGACCCTCCGTTACCCGATCCACGCTAACCGGAGCATCCTCCGTTTTGCAACAGGAACGCCGATGCGCACAATGAGCGGCGTCACCACCGGAAGGAGGAGCCGTGAACCGACCCCTGCGCGCCGACGCGCAGCGCAACCGCGAGCGGCTCCTGGAGGTCGCCGCGCAGGCGTTCGCGCACGACGGTCCGCAGGTCTCACTGGACGCCGTCGCCAAGCAGGCGGGCGTCGGCATCGGCACCCTCTACCGGCACTTCCCCACCCGCGAGGCGCTGGTCGAGGCCGCCTACCGCAAAGAGCTGGCGCGCCTGTGCGACGCCGCTCCCGCCCTGCTGGAGACCATGCCGCCGGACCAGGCCGTGCGCGCCTGGATGGACCTGTTCGTCGAGTACATGACCACCAAGCGGGGCATGGCCGATGCCCTGCGCGCCGTCATCGCCTCCGGCGGCAACCCGTTCGCCCAGAGCCGCGACCGCCTCATCGAAGCCGTCACCACACTCCTGACCGCGGCCGCCGACGCCGGCTCCGTACGCACCGACGTCCGCCCCGAAGACGTCCTCGCCGGCCTCGGCGGCATCTCCCTGGCCACCCCCGACCCGGCCCAGTCGGAGCAGTCCGCCCGCCTCCTCGACCTCCTCATGGACGCCCTCCGCTACCGCCCCCAGTGAAAGGAAGGGCACCTTCACATCGCTATCCGTTGTGGAAGGTGCCCTTCCCAACATCAGACGGGCGCTGCCTGCGGGGATGCTGCTGCGGTCAGGCAGCCGAGGCTGCGGCCACCGCCGCCGCGGTGTCCTCGGTGACCAGGTCGAAGTTGATGAAAGCCGCCGCGCGCGAGCCGCCGGCCGCCGCGTGGATGACCTGCGCGGCGAGGTCGGTCACGTTGCCCGCGACCCACACGCCGGGCACCTCGGTCAGGCCGGTCGGGTCCGCGGCGACGTACGCGCCGAACGGGTGCTCGGTCAGTGAGACTCCCAGCGACTCCAGCACCGCGGCGCGTGGCGTCATACGCGCGGACACCACCAGCGCCTCGCACGGCACGATCGTGCCGTCGGCCAGCCGCGCCCCGGTGAGCCGGTCGCCGGCCACCTCCAGCCCGGCCACCTCGCCGTCGACCAGCCGCACGCCCCGGGCGGCCAGCTGGGTCAGCTCCGCCTCGGTCGGCTCCGGGCCGGTATGGCGCAGCAGCGTCACGTCCGGGGTCCACTGCCGGTAGAGCAGCGCCTGCTGGGCGGCATGCGCGCCGGTCCCGAGCACCGCGACGGCCTGGTCACGGACCTCCCAGCCATGGCAGTACGGGCACTGCAGCACGTCCCGGCCCCAGCGTTCCCGCAGACCGGGGACCGGCGGCAGCTCGTCGACCACGCCGGTGGCCACGAGCAGCCGACGCGCCCGTATCACCCGTCCCTCGTCGAGGGTCACGGCGAAACCGCCGTCCTCGCGTACCGCCGAGACCACGTGGCCGGTGACGATCTCGCCGCCGTAGCCGCGCACCTCCTCCCGACCGATCTTCAGCAGCTCGCCCGGCGGCATCCCGTCGCGGGACAGGAACGCGTGCATCGCCGCGGCCGGGGCGTTGCGCGGCTCGCCGCCGTCGACCACGAGCACCGAGCGCCGCGCCCGCGCCAGGGTCAGCGCGCCGTTCAATCCGGCGGCGCCGCCGCCGACGACCACCACGTCGTACGCCTCAAAGGTCATCTCGACCACCTCCGCGACCACCGTGCGCCCGCCGCCCGCAAGCCGGCAACTCCTGTTGCCGTTTCGGCAAGTCGTCAGACGGGGTGGCGGGCCTGAAACGCCAGGCGGGCGTCGGCGTCGCGGGCCAGCCGCTCCAGCAGGTCGTCCAGGCGCAGGAACGCCTCCCAGGGCTGCTCGCCGCTCACCGCGCACAGCCGGGCGGTGAGCTCCTCTTCCAGCACGGTGACCCGCTTGCCCTTCCACACCTTGTCCGCGAGCACGACCAGCAGATCCTCGGTGCCGAGCCCTGCGTACGCCACGGACCCGTGGTCACGGGCGAACCGGGCCAGGCGCGGCTCGACTCCGCTCGCCACCAGCAGCTCATAGCCCGCGGGCTCGTGGGCGGAGCCGGGTCCGGACAGTTCGGACGGGAACGCGACCTTGCCGATGTCGTGCGTGGCCGCGCCGAACAGCACCTCCTCGGCGGCGACGGCCAGCCCGGGGTACGCCTCGGCGAGCGCGCCGAGCAGCCGCGCTGCGACGTCGTGCACCGCGCGCAGGTGCGCGCCCAGGCGCGGCGGCGCGTCGAGGTCGGTGAGCAGTGCGGCGACGGCGTCGGGCAGCGCGCGCAGGTGGGGTTCGGCCGGTTCGGTCAGGGCACGGTGGAGCGCGGCGGTACGCATCCGGCCGACGTTAGCGCGCAGAGCCGCGCCCGACCGGACCTCATCGGCAGCACCTGCGGCACCGCAGCTCAGCCCGTGCCGCCCGTTGACAAGGTGCCCTTGCACTACGCAGGGCGATGTGAAGGTGCCCTTCCTTCGCGAACGGCTTTTCGTCCAGGCGGCGGGTCGCACGAACGTCCGGCGCGGCGGGGCCCGACGGTCTCATTTCTGACGCACGGGCGTCCCACACTGCCGGATTCAGTGGCTCGGCATGGCTCGTGAACTGCGAGTTAATGAAGACGGTGGCCAGGTTCGGGACATTTCGCCAACTGGGACGGCGACACGCGCCGGTGACGTCGCGCCGATAGGGTCACCGCATGGATCTCTGGGTGGCGATCGCCGGGTTCGGCGTGGGTGTCGTCGTCGGGCTCACCGGCATGGGCGGCGGCGCGCTGATGACCCCGTTGCTGGTGCTCGTGTTCGGGGTGCCCCCGCTGAGCGCGGTGTCCAGCGATCTGGTCGCCGGCGCGATCATGAAGCCGTTCGGCGGTGCGGTCCACATGCGGCGTGGCACCGTGGACAAGCGCCTGGTGCTGTGGCTGTGCGCGGGCAGCATCCCGGCCGCGTTCGCCGGGGTGTTCGTCGCCAAGGCGGTCGACGGCGACGGCATGTCCCAGGTCATCCAGTCGCTGCTGGGCGCGGCGCTGCTGCTGGCCGCGTCGGGCCTGGTCGTCAAGGCCTGGTTCGGGTTGCGTGACCAGGCGCGCGCGGCCGCCGACCCGTCGCTGCGGGAGGTCGTCGAGGGCGCCCTGGCGCGCGTTCGCGTACGCATAATTCCGACCGTGCTGGTCGGAGCAGTGGGTGGACTCGTCGTCGGGGTCACCTCGGTCGGCTCGGGCTCGCTGATCGTCATCGCGCTCATGGCGCTCTACCCGGCGTTGCGGCCGCAGCAGCTCGTGGGCACCGACCTGGTGCAGGCGGTGCCGCTGGTCGGCGCGGCCGCCCTGGCTCACCTGCTGTTCGGGGACTTCCAGCTGGCGCTGACCGTCGCCCTGGTCGTCGGGGCGGTGCCGGGGGTGCTGCTGGGCGCGGCGGTGTCCTCGCGCGCTCCGGGCGGCCTCATCCGCGCCGCGCTGACCGTCGTGCTGACCGCGAGCGGCCTGAAGCTGCTCGGCGCGAGCACGGTCGCCGTCGGCGTCGTCACCGCCGTCCTGGTCGCGGTCATCCCTGCGGCGTGGGTGCTGGCCCGCCGCCACCACGGCCTGCCGCTGCGCGCGCAACCGGTCCCGGCCCCCCGCACACCGGCCGAACCGGCCCTGGCCGACCAGGTCCCCGCCGCCTGAGCAACAGCCTCCGGCCGTCAGAGGCGCGCCCAGGCGGTACGGGCCACGGCCGGGGACGTGCGCTCGTCGGCGAACAGGCCGACGGCGCGCAGCTTGTCGGGATTGGCCAGCAGCTGGATGCCGGCGAGCCGGCCGTGGTCGGTCTCCCAGCTCATCAGCGACCACCGTGTGCCCAGCCGCAGCAGCGCGGCCGGGCCGCCGTTGACCTCGACGAGCCACCACTCGACGTCGCCGGCCTTGGCGCTGACCCCGGCCAGGAACCGCGCCACCCGCGACGCGCCGACCACCGGGTTGACAGCGGCGCGGGCCTTGCCGCCCCCGTCGCTCCACAGCGTGACCTCCTCGGCCAGCATCGCCTGCAGCCCGGCCCGGTCGCCGGTGGCGGCGGCCGACAGGAAACGGTCGACGAGCGCCCGGTGCCGGGTGTCGTTCACCGAGAAGCGCTGCCGGTCGTCGCCGATCCGCTCGACCGCCCGGCGGTGCAGCTGGCGGGCGTTCGTCTCGGTCAGGCCGAGGGTGTCCGCGATCTCCGCGTACGGCAGCTCGAACGTCTCCCGGAGCAGGTAGACCCCGCGTTCGGGCGGTGTGAGCCGCTCCAGCAGCCGCATCGCGGCCAGGGACAGCGTGTCGCGCTGCGCGGCGGTCTCGGCCGGGTCGCCGACCTGTGTGCCGACCGGGATCGGTTCGGGCAGCCAGGTGCCCGGGTAGGTCTCCCGGCGGTGGCGGGCCGAGCGCAGCTGGTCGAGGGCGAGCCGGGTGGTCACCGTGACCAGCCAGCCCCGCGGGTCCGCGATCGCCGCCCGGTCGGCCCCGTGCCAGCGCAGCCAGGCATCCTGCAGCACGTCCTCAGCGTCCCACCAGCTGCCCAGCATCCGGTACGCGACTCCGAGCAGCACCGCCCGGTGCTGCTCGAAGACCGCCGCGTCCGCCGGACGCAGTTCGACATGTGCCGTCATCACACCTCCGGATGCATCCGTGTGGTCACGCCGATGCGGTTCCACAGGTTGATGGTGCCGATCGCCAGGATCAGGTCGGCGACCTCCTTGTCGGTGAACGCCGCCCGCGCGGTGTCCCAGACCTCGTCGGAGACGCCGCGCTCACCCAGCTTGGTCACCGCGTCGGTGAGCGCCAGCGCGGCGCGCTCGCGGGCGTCGAAGCCCGGGAACTCCCACCACGCGCCGACGGCCAGCACCTCGCGGAGGTCGGCCCCCTGCTTGACCAGGTCCGTGCCGTGCAGGTCGATGCAGTACGCGCAGCCGTTCAGCAACGACGCGCGCAGCTTCACCAGGTCCAGCAACCGGGCGTCCAGGCTCTTGGCCAGGTACTTCTCCAGGCCCAGCACCGCCCGGTAGCCCTCGGGTGCCAGTTCGCCCAGATTCATCCGCTGAGACATCAGTCGTACCCCTCCGTGGTCCATTGTCACGGCAACCGTCGGCCGCCGCCGCAGGAACGACACGACAGCCGGGTCCGGACGTGACAATTCGGGGCACAGATGCGACGCAGCACACGTTCTCAGGCGAGCGCCGGCTCCGCCAGCATCTGCCGGCAGGCGTCCCGGGCGGTCTCGCACGCGTCGGCGGCGATCGCACAGTGCCGGTGCCGATCGGCGTGGCTGCGGCTCTCCTGCGCGCAGACGTCGCACACGGTCGCGCACGCCTCGATCACGGTGCGGGCCAGTTCGGGGTGGTAGCCCCGGAACCGGTCGAGGATCTCGGCCGCGGTGGCGCACATGTCGGCGCAGTCCAGATTCGTCCGGATGCAGATCACCAGTTGCGCCACCTCGGGATCGCCAAGGCAGGCGTCGGCGCACGCGTTGCAGGCCTCCGCGCACAGATTGCACGCCCGTACGCAGGCCGCCCGCACGTCGTGGCGCAGGTCCTCTTCGTCGCGGTACATCGGCGTCATCGGCTGCATGGTTCGCCCCCGATCAAGAAGATCAATCGTACGCGCTGCGGTTCAGCCGCCCACCCGCGTCCAAGATCGTCCGACTTGCCCGGCACCTGTGCGTATCTTGAGCGCGCATTCGCCCACGTGCCGGGCAAGTCGAACAACCTTGGTGCGTACCTCGCCCGCACCACCCGGCCGCGCGAGGCCTTGCGCGCCGCGAGGCGGCGGGCGCGAGGCGCGTCGGAGGTACGGAAAGGGCGTCCGTGCCGGTGGCACGGACGCCCTTTGCCGGTGGAAAGTCACTCCGCCCGGACGAGCCCGTCGGGGCGGTTCTCCGATTTCGCCGTCCGTTCCGCATCGGCCCGGCCACCGAGGTCCTCGCCGCCGATGTCCGTGCCCTCGGCGGCCGCCGACTCCATGGCGAGCCGGTCCGCGCCGCTCAGCGTGCTCAGCGGCTTCTCCTTGATGAACAGCACCACGACGAACGCCAGTGCCGCGATCGGCGCGCCGACCAGGAACAGGTCCGCGGTGGCCAGGCCGTAGATCTCGGCGACGATGGCCTTGATCTCCGGCGGCAGCGAGGCAAGGTCGGGCACCTGGCTGGAGCTGCTGCCGGCCGGGGCGGGCCCGAACCGCTCCTCGCGCAGGTCGGAGATCCGGGCGGTCATCACCGCGCCGAGCGCGCTGACGCCGACCGCACTGCCCATGCTGCGGAAGAAGGTGAGCACCGAGGTGGTGACGCCCAGGTCGTGGGCGGGCACGTCGTTCTGCGCGGCCAGCACCAGGTTCTGCATGAGCAGGCCGACGCCGATACCGAGCACGGCCATGTACACCGACACCAGCGGCACGCTGGTGGTGTGGTCGATGGTGCCCAGCAGCAGCATGCCGGCCGTCATCACCACCGCGCCGACGACCAGGTAGATCTTCCACTTGCCGAACTTGGTGATCAGACCGCCCGCGACGGTCGACGAGACCAGCAGGCCGAAGATCATCGGCAGGCTCATCAGGCCGGCCACCGTCGGCGACTTGCCCAGCGAGATCTGGAAGTACTGCGACAGGAACACCGCGCCGCCCATCAGCGCCAGACCGACCAGCACGCTGGCGATCGTGGTCAGGGTGACGGTGCGGCTGCGGAAGATGCCGAGCGGGATGATCGGCTCCGCGGCCCGCGACTCGACCCACACGGCCAGCGCCAGCAGCACCAGGCCGCCGGTCACCAGCAGCGCGGTCCAGCCCGAGGCCCAGGCGAACTTGTTGCCCGCCAGTGTCGACCAGATCAGCAGTGTGGAGACACCCGCCGTGATCAGGAACGCGCCCCAGTAGTCGATCTTCACCTTGCCGGGCGGGGTGGCCGGCAGGTGCAGGGTGCGCTGCAGCAGGTAGATGGCGAGCAGGGTGAACGGGACGCCGATGAAGAACGTCCAGCGCCAGCCCAGCCACGAGGTGTCCACCAGCACGCCGCCGATGAGCGGTCCGGCGATGGTGCCGATGCCGAACACCGCGCCGAAGATGCCCGAGTAGCGGCCCATCTCGCGGGGCGGGATCATCGCCGCCATCACGATCATGGCCAGGGCGGTCATGCCGCCCGCGCCGACGCCCTGCACGACCCGGCTGACGAGCAGGATCTCGACGTTCGGGGTGAAGCCTGCGATGAGCGAGCCGACCACGAACAGGCCGAGCGAGAGCTGGATGAGCAGCTTCTTGCTGTACAGGTCGGCCGCCTTGCCCCAGAGCGGGACGGTGGCGGTCATCGCCAGCAGTTCGGTGGTGACGATCCAGGTGTAGACGGACTGGCTGCCGTCGAGGGCGGCGATGATGCGCGGCAGCGCGTTGGCCACGACCGTCCCCGCCAGGATGGACACGAACATGCCCAGCATCAGCCCGGACAGCGCCTGCATCACCTCGCGGCGGGTCATCGGGACCGTGTCGGGCTCCGGTCCGGCCGTCTGGGCCGGTATGTCGGTCGTGGTCATTCTCTTCCTCACGTGGTGCGGCAACCGGGTGAGGATCACCCGGGGGGATCGGGGGGCGTCGGGCGCGGTGCGGGTCAGTCCGGATCGGGCAGGCCGGCGGCCAGGGCCGTGAACGCCTCGTCCACCAGCGCGCCCAGGGACAGGCCGCCCGCCGCGGCCATCCAGCGGGTGGCGGCGACGCGGAAGGCGGCGCTGGTCGTGGCCACCACGAGCGCCGGGTAGCCGTGCCGCACGGGATCGACCCCGAGGTGCGCGGCGATCTGCTCGGTGGTGGCGCGTTCGGCCTCGGCGTTGCTGAGCACCAGCCTCGGCAGCAGCTGCGGGCTGCGCTGGATGATCTCCATGCGGAGGAACCAGTGGTCGCGATCGGCCTCCATGGCGGCGACGACCAGCAGCACGGCGCGGCGCACCGCGTCCAGCACTCCCATGGCGGGCAGCAGCACGGCCAGCCGGGCCCGCATCGCGTCGACCTCGACCAGGTGGTCGCCGAGCACGGCGTCCTCCTTGGAGGCGAAGTAGTTGAAGAAGGTGCGCGAGGACACCCCCGCCTCGGCGCTGATGTCGTCCACGGTGACGTGTTCGAAGCCGCGCGCCGAGCACAGCCGCAGGGCCGCGCCGGTCAGCGCGGCGCGGGTCTGCTGCTTGCGGAGGTCACGCCGGCCGAGCGGGGCGTCCTGGTCGAGCGGAGTCACGGGCAGATCAAACCTCAAACTTGCAGTGGCTGCAAGTTTATTTCCGGCGTGTTCACCCACCAGCGAAACCGGGCACCGCGGTTGCCAGGGGACGGAACCGCCGCTAAGGTCGGGCGCTGTGACTGCCGGGTCGGCCCAGTGCCGTGATCAGATGAGGCATCCGGCTGAGCCGTGATCGCCCGGCGGGCCCGTGGCCCGCCCTCCTTCGTCGTCGCCCGCCAAGCGGAGCCTGCCGAGGAAGGAGGTGATCGCATGTCCCGCTTCGAAGAACTCAACGCCGGTGACGTCCTGGTAGGCCAGGTCGTCAAGGTCGTTCCCTTCGGCGCTTTCGTCGAGATCGCCGATGACGCCCACGGTCTGCTGCACGGCCAGACCGAGCCGCAGGTCGGCACGAGCGTCACGGTTCGCATCCTCGAGATCGACCGTGAACGCAGGCGTGCCAGCCTGACGCTGGCGTGATCACGGCGGGGGAGGTGGCGCGAGCCGTCTCCCCCGCTTGCTCACCTGGCAAGCAGGGCGACGAGGTCGCTGCCGGTCACCACGCCGACCGCCACTCCGCGGGCGTCGACCACGGCCACCGCGTCCACGCAGGCCGTACGCATCAGCCGCGCCGCGTCCACCACCGCCGCCTCGGCGGCCACCACCGCGGGCGTACGGTCCAGCACCGACGAGATCCGCCGGTACGACAACGTGGCCGGCTCGGCGGCCCACGCCGCGACGACCGCCCGGTCCGCGAGCACACCCACGCACCGGCCGCCCTCGTCGGTGACGACCAGGTGCCGCAGCCCTTCGCGGACCATCACCGCGAGCGCGTCACCCAGCGTCGTCGACGGCCGCACGCAGTACGGCGGCGCGCTCATCACCTCGCTGATCTGCCGCCACGCCAGCCCCGCCGCCCGCTCCGGCCCGCTCTGCGTCACCCGCCCGTCCATGACCAGCTCCCGACCCGTACCTCAGCCCGCAGGCTCCTCGACCGGGGTGTGCCGCACCACCAGCACCGGGCATGCCGCGTGGTGCAGCAACTGCTGGCTGACCGAACCCAGCAGCAGCCCCTTGAAACCGCCGCGCCCCCGGGCGCCGACCACCACCAGCTGCGCCTGCTCGCTCAGCCGCACCAGCTCCCGGCCGGTGCGGCCGGGCACCACTTCCGTACGGACCCGGACATCGGGGCGCTGCTTGCGCATGGCCTCGATCGCCGTGTCGAGCTCCTGCTGCTCGGCCGACCGCGCGGCGAGCGGGTCGTAGAGCGCCGGGATCGAGTACGCCAGCGTGGTGGCGGCGTCGTGCCAGACCCGCACCGCCAGCAGCTCCGCGTCCCGCTGCTTGGCCTCGCCGAACGCCTGCCGCACGGCGGCCGCCGATCCCGGCGAGCCGTCGACCCCGAGCACGACCGGGCCGGCCCGTGCCTCGCCCCGCACCACCAGCACCGGCGTGGCGCAGTGGGCCGTCACCTCCACCGCGACCGAGCCCAGCAGCAGCCCCGTGAAGCCACCCAGGCCCCGGTCGCCGAGCACCAGCAGCTGCGCGGCGCGCGCGGCGGCCAGCAGCACGCCCGCGGGCCCGCCGGTGACCAGGTCGGCCGTCACCTCGACGCGGCCGTTCGCGGCCTTCGCGGCCGCGGTCGCCTCGGCGAGGACATGTTCGGCGTCGTGGCGTAGCCCGCCCTCCGGCACGGCCGCCGACGCCCCGACGTCGACGTGCATGAGCGGCCAGATGAAGGCGTGCACGATGCGCAGGCCGCAGCCGCGCCACGCCGCCTCCCGGACGGCCTCGCGTACCGCCGCCAGCGCCGAAGCCGACCCGTCGACGCCGACCACGACCATCGTCTGCTCAGTCATCGCGTTTCCCCCACCCCATTATCGACCCGTCCGAGCGAAAGGAGCTGCTCAGCAGCCCCGAACACGGGCGGGGATTCCACCGAAGGGCAGCGGTCGGGGCGGGCGCGGCGGACATTGGAGGAGGGGCAGGCGGGAGGCGATGTGGGGCTCGACGAGGATACGTTCGCGCAGACGCAGTACGCCGACGACGTGGTCGCGGCCAACGCGGCCATGGGTGCGGTGGTCCGCGCGATGGGCTGGCCACCGCAGAGCGTGCGGGAGTTTCGCGAACAGGCCCGCGAGCGGCTGGCCGAGGCTTCGCCGGGCGGCGTCCTGTCGCGATCCCCGCTGGCACGCGAGATCACGGTCCCGGCGCCGGGCGGGCCGATGGCGGCCCGGGTCTTCGACGCACCCGAACCGACCGGCCTCTACCTGCACGTCCACGGCGGAGGCTGGACGGTGGGCGCGGCCGACGAGCAGGACTCCTACCTGGAGGAGCTGCTGCACGCCACGGGCCAGACCGTGGTCAGCCTCGACTACCCGCGCGCCCCCGAACGGCATTTCCCCGGCCTGCTGGACGACTGCGAGGCGGCCGCCCGGCACCTGCTCGACCACGCAGGGCGGGACTTCGGCGTCACCGCGGCGACCATCGGCGGCGAATCCTCCGGGGCCAACTTGGCCTTGGCCGTGGTCCTGCGGCTGCGCGATCGCCCGGCCGCCGCCGCCGTGCGCGCGATGAACCTCTGCTACGGCGTCTACGACCTGACCCTCACCCCGAGCGCCCGCGGCTGGGACGACGCCCGGGGCGGCGTGCTCACCGCGGCCCGCATGCGCTGGTACGCCGAGCAGTACGTGCCCGACCTCGCCGACCGCCGCGACCCCGAGGCCTCCCCGCTCTACGCGCGGCTCGCCGGGCTCCCGCCCGCACTGCTCACCGTCGGCACCGAGGACCCGCTGCTCGACGACACCCTGTTCCTGTACGCCCGCCTGCTCGCCGCCCGGTCATCGGCGCGGCTGCAGGTGGTGCCCGGCGCGGGCCACTCGTTCACCATGATGCCGCTGTCGGTCACCGGGCCGGCGAACGCCGCCGCGCACCGCTTCCTGGCGGAGGCGCTCGCCGCCTGACGGCCCGCTGTCGTGAACCCGTCGGAGGATCTTCTCGCAGGTCGGCCGTTGCGGCAGCGGGAACCGGTCGGACAGCTCTCGCCGTGGACACACCGTGGTGGGATGATCGGCGCGCCGCTCGCACGGCCCTGTCCGCGACATGCCCCTCAGCACCACCGGACCGGCGCTTTGCGACCCTCGCAGCACCGTACGTCCACCTCGGCCGGATCCCGTCTGAACTGGACTTTGGCGGCCGCAGGGGCCCCGGGTCACGGGAGCGCCGGCGTGACGGAATCGGTGAGGGAGGAACGCTGTGACGCAGGCAGAAGCCGGCGCATTCAAGATTCTCAAGGGCCTGGGCATCGCGATCGTGATCGTGGTTTCCCTGGTGCTGATCGCGGTGTACTGGCAGCCCGTGCTGTCCACCATCGTGGACATCTGGAACTACCTGATCGACCGCATCCCCTCGGACGGCGGCCAGCGCACCGCGGTGCTGATCTACATGATCGCGGCGGTGGTGATGGGCGTGCTGTTCTCGCAGGCCGGCCACTTCACCGCGTACGGCATCGCGATGGGCCTGGTGCCGCTGCTGTGGGTGCTGTTCTGGGAGGGCTTCCCGCCGCTGGGCCTGAACCCGGTGTGGACGTCCAACATGGGCGTGTCCCACATGAGCCCGAGCCAGGTCGCGCTGTGGGCGGTCGTCGCCGCGGTGCTCACCACGCTGGTCTTCGTGCCGCTGGAGTTCCGCGAGAAGTGGCAGCGCCGCCGGCGCTCCCGCCGGGGCTGAGAAAGCCGGGGCGGGTGGCGCCGGCATCGTCGGCGCCACCCGCCTGGCCCGGTCCGGCCCCCGAGGCTACGCGAGAGCCGGCTCGGTCTTGCGGCACCTCACACGTAGGTCACCGTGTCGATGTAGAGGTACACGTCGTCACGGACCACGAGGTGGGGTGCGGTCACGGTCTCCTCCATGACACCGGAGTCGCCGCCGCAGATGACCACGGCCTTGTCCGATGTGACGTCGGAGATGATCCCTGCCTGCCATTTCCGCTCGCGGTAGATCCAGACCCGGTCTCCGGACTGGTACGAGTCGGTGGCCGCGATCTCGGCGGAAGAGCGCCGGGCGGGGTTGATCCTGGGAGCTGGCATTCGTGCCTCACTGCGGCGAACGTTGCTCGCGGATGGGGGGTGGAGCCGGCCGGAACGGTGGAGTCCGCGCCGTCCGCCCGGTGGGGTGTCGCCACACCATCCGGGCCACAGATGCAAGTGCCACAATGCAAACGTAAGTCGTTGCGCCTCCCATCATGCAGACCATCCTGTGCAGGCGCAAGCGCCGGATGCACGTGCAGATGACTTTTGGCATTCCTTCCCCGTACAGAGCGTCACCTGCCTGGCGTAACGCGGGCGAAATCCTGATGAGACATGGCGGTCACCCACCTGGTCGACGTCCCACTTGGCGGGAAAAGATCGACAGATGACCGTCGTGCGCCCCGTCCGACCCGGCGACCTGCCGGCACTGCTCGCCCTGATCGCCGACCACGCCGCGTACGAGCGTGCTGCCCCGCCACCGTCTGACCTCGCCGAACGGCTCGCACCGGCGCTGTTCGCCGACCCGCCGCGGCTGCGCTGCCTGGTCGCCGACGACGCCGGCACGCTGGTCGGCTACGCCACCTGGACCCGCGACCTCGCCACCTGGACCGGCCGCCACTACACCCACCTCGACTGCCTCTACCTCGACGACCGGCACCGGGGCCGCGGCCTGGGCAGGCAGCTGATCGACGCCGTGGTCGAGGCGGCCCAGGGCGACGAGATCCAGTGGCAGACCCCGGTCTGGAACACCGACGCCCGGCGCTTCTACGAGCGCCTCGGCGCACGCCCCGCCGAGAAGATCAGGTACACGCTGCAACCGCGCTGACCTAGCTCGAATCTGGCACGGACACTTTCCGGACGGGTCCGGCTCAGACGGCGTCGGGCTCCCGTACCCCGGGCACGGCCGCGGGCGGGGACGGCTGCCCGGACAGCTCCCCGAACCGGGCCAGGGCCAGCGCGCCGCCGACGGCCAGCAGGAAGCCGCCGACCGCGACCGGCACCCAGCCGGGCCGCGCCTCGTCGCCCAGCACCACGACGCCGACGACGGCGGGCAGCACCGTCTCGCCGATCACCATCGCCGCCGTGGCGGTGGTGACCGAGCCGCCCGACAGCGCCATCGTCCACAGCACCAGCGCGATGAGGCTGGACGCCGCGACCAGGTACGTGGCCGGCTCGCGCACCATCCGCGCCGGGTCCAGCTCCGGCAGCGTACGCGCGGCCAGCGCCAGCACCCCGAAGCACAGTCCCGCGCACAGCCCGAGGACCATGGTGCGCCACCGCCCGCGTAGCCGTCCCGCACCCACCCCCAGCACGGCGATCCCCACCAGGCACGCGGCCAGCGCGGCGTAGAAGTCGGTGTGCGCCCGGTTCGCGCCCTCGGGTCCGGCCGACACACCCAGCAGGGCCAGTCCGACGCAGACGGCGGCGACCGCGCCTTTCTCGACCCGGCCGAGCCGCTCCTTCATCACCACGGCCGCCGCGATCGCGGTCACCGCCAGGGCGGACGCGATCGCGGCCTGCACCAGGAACAGCGGCAGGTGCCGCAGCGCGACCAGTTCGAAACCGAAACCCAGTAGGTCGAGGCCGACACCGGCGAGGAACGGCAGGGTCAGCCAGGCGCGCACCAGCGACTTCGGCTCCAGTTCGCTGACCGGCCCCGCCTTGCGCATGCCGACGGCCTGCATGACCGACGACAACCCGAAGCACACGGCCGCCGCCAGCGCCCCGCACAGGCTCACGATCAGCACCGGATCATCGTGTCACGGAGCCCGCCGCCCGGAGCCGCGTTCCCGGCGCGCCGATAAGGCGCTCAATCCTGCAGGTGGCTGTTGGCGGAGTTCGTCCACCAGCCGCCGCCGGCACCGGTTCCGGACCTGCCGGGGTTGCCCATGCGTCGGCTGAGCCGGGCGGCGTCCTGCACCGCCCGGCGGGCCGGGTGCATCCGTCGCCTGCGGATCCTCCGGATCACCGCGAGCACCGCCTCACCGCCGAGCACCACCCCCCACACAGGCGAGCACGGTCAGCAGGATCGCCACGAAGTCCGGCATGTGCCCACGGTAGGGCAGAGCGTCGAGTCGCGGACCGGTCGAACCCTATAGGATCCGGCGATGAAACCGTTTACTATCCCTTCGGCCTCGTAACCTCCGCTCCTGAGGAGCACCCACATGACGACCCGACCCACTCCCGGCCAGCTCGCCTGGCAGGAGGCCGGCTTCGGCCTGTTCCTGCACTTCGGGCTCAACACGTTCCACGGCAGGGAGTGGAGCGACGGCACCCTCGACCCGGCCACGTTCGACCCCGCCGATCTCGACGCTGGCCAGTGGGTGGACGTCGCGCAGCGGGCAGGCGCGAAGTACATCGTGCTCACCGCCAAACACCACGACGGCTTCTGCCTGTGGCCGACCGACACCACGGCGTACTCCGTCGCCTCGTCGCCCTGGCGCGGCGGCCGCGGGGACGTGGTGGGGGAACTGGCCGAGGCGTGCCGTGTCGCGGGTATGCCGCTGGGCCTGTACCTGTCCCCCTGGGACCGCAACGCGGCCTGCTACCCCGACCCGGCCGCGTACGACGAGTTCTACTGTCGCCAGCTCACCGAGCTGTGCACCCGGTACGGACCGCTGTTCGAGCTGTGGTTCGACGGCGCGGGCTCCGAGGGCCGCGCCTACGACTGGGACGCGATCATGCAGGTGGTCGACACCCACCAGCCGCAGGCCATGGTCTTCAACATGGGCCGGCCGTCGATCCGATGGGTCGGCAACGAGGACGGCCTGGCCGCCGACCCGTGCCGCTACGCCGTGGACCGGCTCGGCAGGTCGATGTTCACCGCCGAGGCCGACACCCTCGACGGTCTGCGCTACCTGCCGCCGGAGTGCGACGTGCCGATCCGGGCGCACTGGTTCTGGCAGCCCGACGACCTGGACACGCTCAAGAGCGCCGAGCACCTGCTCGCGATGTGGTACCGATCCGTCGGCCTGGGCGCGGGCCTGCTGCTCAACGTGCCACCGGACCGGCGGGGACGGCTCGACGAGCACGACGTGACCCGGCTGCTGGAGGTCACCGCCGAGCTGCGCCGCCGGTTCGCGACCCCGCTGCGCGCCCGGCTCACCCGTGAACCGGGACGGGTCGTCGCCGAGTTCGACACCGAGGTCGAACTCGACCACGTCGAGCTGCGCGAAGACCTCACGGACGGCCAGCGGGCGGGCGCGCACGAGGTCCGCTGCGGCGAGGCGGTGGTCGCGGCCGGGCACACCGTGGGCGTACGCCGCTGGCACGCCTTCCCCCCGATCCGCACCCGGCGGCTCACCGTCACCCTGGACGACCCGCATGCCCGCCTGACCGCCGTCACCGGCTTCCGCGCCGGCCACGAGTCTCCGCCCGCACTCCAGCAGCAGCCCGAGCTGGACATGTCGAAAGTGGACTGATTCCGCCGCCCACCTCCCGCCGCCCCTCGCGCGTCAACCCCCTGGACGCGGCTGGTCACGGAGGGAGCGGGCATGAGCGAGGAGCAGGTCAGCACGGCACCGGCGCGGGTGGCCGCGCGGCGGCCAGAGCTGGACGCGATACGCACACTGGTGGTCGTCGGGCTGATCTTCTTCCACTCGTCGCTGGTGTTCGACGAGCGCGACGACTACTACATCAAGAACGCCGAGACGACCGAGGTCACCACGGTCCTGTCCGGGCTGGCCGTGGTCTGGGCCATGCCGGTCCTGTTCCTCATCGCGGGCTTCGGAGCGCGCCACTCGCTGCGCCGCCGCGGTCCGGGCGGGTTCGCCGCCGAGCGGCTGCTGCGGCTGGGCGTGCCGCTGCTGTTCGCGCTCGTGGTGCTGCTGCCGGTGCCGCCGTGGCTGCGGTTGAAAGCCGCCGACCCCGGCTACCACGAGTCGTACTGGCAGTATCTGCCGCGCTTCTTCGACGTGCGGTTCGACGCGGGCGAGTTCCCGTTCGTGGTGCAGGGCGAGCAGTTCGAGACCGGGCACCTGTGGTTCGTGGTGATGCTGCTGGCCTGGGCGCTGTTGCTGGCGGGCGCGGCGCGGCTGCTGGCCCGCCGGCCGCTGCGGCGGCTGCGCGACCGGCTGGGCGCGGTCACCGGGCGGCGCGGCCTGGTCCTGCTGCTGCCCGCGCTGCCGCTGGCGCTGATCACCGCGCTGGACGGCATGGAGGAGGGTTACGCGGGCTGGAGCCGCTGGGCCTACCTGCTGTTCTTCCTGTACGGCGTCGTGCTCGCCGGCGACGACCGGTTCCGCGAGGCGATGCGGCGGGAGGCGGTGCTCGCGGCCGTCGCCGGTGCCGTGCTGATGGCCGTGGGCATGCCGCTGTTCTTCGCCGTCGCCGAGGGCGGCGGCGACCCGCTCACCGACCTCACCGGCACGGCCGTGCTGATGCGGGCGCTCTACGGCATGACCGGCTGGTGCTTCGTGGTCGCCATTCTCGGCCTGCTCGACCGGCGCGCCCGGCGGCAGCCGAGCGCGGCACCGGGACTCGGCCGCCGCGCCTACCTTTACCTGGCGCTCGGCGCGCTGCCGATCTACGTGCTGCACCAGCCGATCGTGGTGGCGGTCGCGTACCACGTCGTGTCGTGGCAGGCCCCGATCGTCGTCAAATACCTGGCCCTGGTCGCGATCGCGCTGGTGCTGACCGTCGCCGCGTACGACCTGCTGGTCCGGCGCACGCGGCCGACCCGCTTCCTGTTCGGCGTACGCGAACCGGCCGTCGAGCGTCCAACCACGACGACGCCGCCTGGCGAGTGAGGGGTACGGTGCAGGTCATGTCACCGACGATCAAGGTCGAGGAGCTGCGCAAGGCCTACGGCGAGCTGCGCGCCGTCGACGGCGTCTCCTTCGACGTGCAGGCCGGGGAGTTCTTCGGCATCCTCGGGCCCAACGGCGCGGGAAAGACCACCACCCTGGAGATGATGGAGGGGTTGCGCCAGCCCGACTCGGGCAGCGTCACCCTGTTCGGCGAGAGCCCATGGCCGCGCAACCCGCGGCTGCTCCCCCGCATCGGCGTGCAGCTGCAGGCCAGCGCGTTCTTCGAGCGGCTGACCGCGCGCGAGCAGATCCGCACCTTCGCCTCGCTGTACGGCGTCACCGCCCGCAGGGCCGACGAGTGGCTCGACGTCGTGGGCCTGGCGGACATGGCCGGCAAGCGCAACGAGGACCTGTCCGGTGGCCAGCAGCAGCGGCTGTCCATCGCCTGCGCCCTGGCGCACGGGCCGGACCTGGTGTTCCTCGACGAGCCGACGTCGGGCCTGGACCCGCAGGCCCGCCGCAACCTGTGGGACGTGCTGCGCGACATCAGCGCGCAGGGCCGCACCGTGGTGCTGACGACGCACTACCTCGACGAGGCAGAGTCGCTGTGCGACCGCGTCGCCATCATGGACCACGGCCGCATCCTGGAGTCCGGCCCGCCCGCGACGCTGGTCCGCGACCTGGACGCGCCGACCCGGATCGCGATCGAGAGCGGCGTCATCACCGCCGACGCGGCCCGGGGACTCGCCGACGGGCTCGACGTGACCGACGACGGGGTGTCGCTGACCATCGCGACGCGTACCCCCGCGCCCGTGCTGTCGGCCCTGGCCGAACGGGACGCGATGCGCGGCCTGTCGGTGCGCGGCGCCACCCTCGAAGACGTCTTCCTGCACCTCACCGGACGGGAGTACCGGGCATGACCGGCTTCGTCAGCCTCTCCACGGCGATGGCCCGCGGCTTCTTCCGCGACCGCACCGCCATGTTCTTCACCATCCTGTTCCCGCTGATGTTCCTGGTGCTGTTCGGCGGCCTGTTCAAGGACGCGGGCGCGTCGAAGACCGACATCCTGCAGATCGGCCCGGTGCCGGTCGTCGACCAGCTGCCCGCCGAGGCCGCCGCGGGGCTCGACCAGGTGCTCGCGGTGACCCGTACGGCCGACCGCGCCGCCGCGCTGGAGGAGGTGCGCAAGGGCGACAAGGCCGCCGCGATCGAGCAGGTCGGCGGTGAGCTGATCGTGCACTACTCGGCCGCGGACGCGGTCAAGGCCGCCACCGTGCAGGGCATCCTGGAGTCGCTGGTCCAGCAGGCGAACCTGGCCGCCGCGGGCGTCACCACCCCGGCGACCACCTTGCGCGCCCAGCCGGTCGAGGACCAGTCCCTCAAGGCGATCCAGTACATGACCCCCGGCCTGCTGGGCTGGGCGATCGCCACCGGTGCCACGTTCGGCGCGGCGCTGACCCTGGTCACCTGGCGGCAGAAGAAGATCCTGCGCCGCCTGCGGCTGTCCCCCGTGCCCGTCGCCTCGATCATCGGCGCGCGGGTGTCGGTCAGCATCGCCATCGCCCTGGTCCAGTCGGCCATCTTCATCGGCGTGGCCCTGCTGCCCTACTTCGGCCTGCGGCTGTCCGACCAGTGGTGGGCGTTCATCCCCATCATGATCGCCGGCACCCTGGCCTTCCTGTCCATCGGCCTGGTGGCCGGCGCGGCCTCGAAGACCCCCGAGGCGGCCAGCGCCATCGCCAACCTCATCACCCTGCCGATGGCGTTCCTGTCCGGCGCGTTCTTCCCCCTCGACGGCGCGCCGGCGTGGCTCCGGCAGATCTCCGAGTTCCTCCCGCTCAAACACCTCGTCTCCTCGATGCAGGACGTCATGGTCCGCGGCGAGAGCATCACCGTCACCCTGCCCGACATCGGCATCCTGCTCGCCTTCACTCTCGTCCTGTCCGCCGTCGCCGCCGCCCTCTTCCGCTGGGACGACGCCTGACCCGCCCGGAACAAAGGAAGGGCACCTTCTTATCGCTACGCGTATAAGAAGGTGCCCTTCTTCACGCAGCGCGCCTGCGAGCTGCGGCGATGCGGGCTGCGGCGATGCGGGCTGCCGAGCCTTCGGCCACCGGTCGGCCGCCGTTCAGGAACCGTCTCCGCCTGCTTCACCCGGTGCCGCCACCGTGAACCCGCCCGCCTCCGTGCGGGCCGGACCACGTGATGCAACCCCGGACTCGGCACAGCACGACTCTCTGGTCGTCAGGACGAATCGCGGCGCATCCCGCCCGGTCGCCGAAGCCACGCCCAGGGGAGCCGATGACCACGTACCTCGTCCTGGCGGCAGCCGCCGTCGCGGTGTCGCTGGCCACGCTGCTGTTCCTCGGCCGACGCATCGTCCTGACCGAGGACGGCTCCCACGGCCTCTGCCGCCTCGACCACACCGCTCCCACCACCGCCGCGTGGTGCGCCGACTGCGGCGCGTGACCCCAAGATCGCTCGACTTGCCGGGCACCTGTGCGTATCTTGAGTCCGCTTACGCCCACCTGCCTGGCAAGTCGAGCGGTCTTGAGCGCGCGGGCCGTGACGGGATCAGCTCGCGCCGTTGAGGTAGGCCAGGACCGCCAGGACGCGCCGGTTGTCGTCATCGGACGGTGCCAGGTCGAGTTTGCCGAAGATGCTGGCCGTATGCTTGCCGACAGCGCTCTCCGACAGGAACAACCGCTGCCCGATCGCCGCGTTGGAGCGCCCCTCGGCCATCAGCTCCAGCACCTCCCGCTCGCGCGGGGTCAGCCGGGCCAGCGGCACGTTGCGCGCGGGTTGCTGGAGCAGCTTCGCGATGACCTCCGGGTCCATCGCGGTGCCGCCACCGGCGACCCGGCGCACCGCGTCGAGGAACTGGTCGGCGTTGAACACCCGGTCCTTGAGCAGGTATCCGATCCCGCCGGTCCCGTCGGCGAGCAGTTCGCGCGCGTACAGCTGCTCGACGTGCTGCGACAGCACCAGCACCGGCAGGCCCGGCACCTGCCGACGCGCCGTCAGCGCCGCCTGCAGTCCTTCGTCGGTGTTCGTCGGCGGCAGCCGCACGTCGACCACGGCCACGTCCGGCCGGTGCGTGAGCAGGGCGTCGAGCAGGTCCGGGCCGGTCTCCACGGCGGCGACGACGGTGCAGTCGTGCGCCTCCAGCAGGCGGACCAGCCCTTCCCTCAGGAGGTAGAGGTCCTCGGCGAGGACAACGCGCACGGTATCTCCAGGGTCAGCACGGTGGGGCCACCCTGCGGGCTGTGCAGGGCGAGGGTTCCGTCGAATGTAGCGAGTCGCCGGCGCAGCCCGTGCAGCCCGCCGCCGTGCGCGGGTTCGGCCCCGCCGCGGCCGTCGTCGGTGACGGTGACCCGCAGCAGGCCGCTCGTGTGCCGGATGTCCACGCCGACCCGGCTGGCCTGCGCGTGCCGGGCGGCGTTGGTCAGCGCCTCGGCGACCGCGAAGTACGCGGCCGTGGCGACCGGCGCGGGCGGCTGCCCGGCCAGGTCGGCGCGCACCTCCACGGGCAGCGCGGAGTCCAGCGCGAGGGCGCGTACGGCGTCGGCGAGGCCGCGCTCGGCGAGCACCGGTGGGTGGATGCCGCGGACCAGGTCGCGCAGCTCGGCCAGGGCCGCGGCGGAGGTCTCCCGGGCCTGCGCCAGCAGCGCGCGGGCGGCGGCCGGGTCGCGGTCCATCAGCTGCTCGACCGTGCCCAGGCTCAGCCCGACGGCGACGAGCCGGGCCTGCGCGCCGTCGTGCAGGTCGCGTTCGATGCGGCGCAGCTCGGCGCTCTGCGCGTCGACGGCCTCGGCTCGGGTCTGGGCGAGATGCTCGACGCGCTGGGTGAGCCGGGCGGAGCGGCTCGGCGCGAGCAGCAGCCGCGCCCAGCCGGTGATCAGCCGCAGCACCGGGCGGGCCAGCACCACGCCGAGCAGCCCGAGAGCCAGGCCGATCGGGATGGACGTCCAACCGGGCAGCATGTCGGCGGCGGGCACGCCCAGGGTGAACAGCTGCCAGACGTACCAGGGGCTGATCCACAGGCCGGTGACGAGGCCGAGCGGCACGCCCCACAGCGGCCAGAACAGCGCCTGCCAGAACAGCCCGAAGTAGCCCGCGCCGATCAGCACGCCGGGGATCACGGCAACCAGCGCCGCCAGCGGCGCGGTGGCCATCCAGGCCAGGTCGCGCCAGGTGGCCGGGTCGCCGAGGATCCACGGGAAGAAGCCGGCGCGGCGGGCGCCGTCGCGGGTGGCGTAGAGGGTGCGCCCGACGCGGTAGCGGCCGTCGGGTCCGGGCTCGGGCACGGGCTCACGCTGCCGGTACGGGTCCGGCATGGGCTCGCCGCCGCCCCACTGCACGCACAGCCGCCGGTAGTGGTTGAGCATCGGCCGGATCGCGTACGCCAGCCAGGCGATGCCGAACCCGCCGCTGAGCATGGTCAGCAGCAGCGTCAGCGCGAACACCGCGAACCCGGTCAGCGACAGCCCGAGCAGCAGCGCCGCCTTCCACGTGTCGTGGCCGCCGCGACGCAGCCAGTCCCCGATCCCGGACGACTTCCACCAGGTCAGGCCCGGGTCGCCGAGCCACTGCCGGGCCCAGCGGCCATGGGTGCGCAGCAGGGTGGGCCCGGCGAGCACCCCGACGGCGATCGCGGTGATGCCCGCCGCGAGCACGGCCCAGCCGGGCATCGTCAGGCCGAGCCCGGCCACCAGGTCGGTCAGTCCGGTGTCGGCCAGCACCCGGCGGCCGGGACCGGTCATCCCGCCGACGAGCAGCACACCGGCTACGAGCAGGCCCGGCGCGAGCAGCGCGACCAGGGCGCCGGCGGGTGCGAGCAGCACCAGCCACATCCAGTCCCGGGCCGTCGCCGGGTCGTCGCTCAGCCACTGCATGCGCAGGAAGAAGGCCGGATAGTGGCGGGTCTTGAACAGCTGGCCGTCGTGCTCGTACCAGCCGTCGGGGCGGCGCGGCGGCGTCGGCACCGGGCCCGCGCGGTACGGCGGGTCGATCACGATTCCGCTCCAGGAGCCGGCCAGCCGGCGCGACAGCGCGGTCAGCCGGCGGACCAGCTGCAGCACGGCCGGGTAGGTGACGACCGCGCCGACCGCCATCATCAGCGGCAGCGAGGCGACGAATCCGAAGACCGCGAGCAGCGCGAGGGCGACGCAGCGCAGCGGGGCGAGGGCGTACGACCGGAACATGCGACACATCGTCGCCGATCGGCGCGGGTCACGGCACTGCGCGTGGGCCCCCGGCCGGGGTGGGGTTTCCTACACCCCCGCTCGGCGCGCAACCGCATACCGGCGCTCGCATCGCGTCTCTACCGTCTATCAGCATGACAGTCATCGAAGTCAACGGACTCACCAAGCGGTACGGCGACCGCACGGTCGTCGACGGCGTCTCCTTCACCGTCGCCGAAGGCGAGATCTTCGGCATCCTCGGCGAGAACGGCGCCGGCAAGACCACCACCGTCGAATGCATCTCCGGGCTGCGTACCCCCGACGCGGGCAGCATCGGCGTGTTCGGTCTCGACACCCGGACCGACCGGGAGGAGCTGCGCCGGATCATCGGGGTGCAGCTGCAGGAGAGCCAGCTGCAGGACCGGCTGCGCGTCGGCGAGGCCATGCAGCTGTACGCCTCCTTCTACCACGACCCCGCCGACTGGCGCGAGCTGCTGGCCGCGGTCGGGCTGACCGAGCAGGTCCGGGTGCCGTACGCGAAGCTGTCCGGCGGCCAGAAGCAGCGCCTGTCGATCGCGCTCGCACTGATCGGCAACCCGCGCCTGGCGATCCTGGACGAGCTCACCACCGGCCTGGACCCCCGGGCCCGGCGCGAGACGTGGAAGCTGATCCGCCAGATCCGCGACCGCGGCGTGACCGTGCTGCTGGTCACGCACTTCATGGACGAGGCCGAGCGCCTCTGCGACCGGCTCGCCGTGCTCGACGGCGGCAAGATCGTCGCGCTGGACACCCCCGCCGCGCTGATCGCGGGCGTCGGCGACGTCGACGGCTACCGCGCCAACCTCGAGGACGCGTTCCTCGCCCTGACCGGCACCGACCGCGACAACTGAACAGGAGCAACCACCATGTCCGCCCTGACCCGACTGACCGGCACCGAGGCCCGGCTGTTCCTGCGCGAGCCGGTGAGCGCGTTCTTCGCGCTGGCCTTCCCGGCCGTGCTCGTGATCGTGCTCGGCAACGCCATCCCCGCGTTCAGCGAACCGTCGCCCGACTTCGGCGGCGAGCGCCCCATCAACCTGTACCTGCCCATCGTGCTGGCCCTGGCCATCGGCACGGTGACGATGACCTCCCTGCTCAGCGTGCTCGCCCAGTACCGCGAGCGGGGCGTGCTCAAGCGGCTGGCCACCACGCCGGTGAAGCCGTCGGCGCTGATCGGCGCGCAGCTCGGCGTGAACGTCGCGGCCCTGGTCGCGGGCTCCGCGCTGATGATGCTGACCGCCGCGGTGGCGTTCGGCAGCCGCGGGCCCGAGAACTGGCCGGCCCTGCTGGTCGCCTACCTGCTCGGCGCCGGGGCGATGACCGGCGTGGCGCTGTTCATCGCCGCGGTGACGCCCAATGCCCGCGCCTCGGCCGGCATCGGCACCCTGGTGTACTTCCCGATGCTGTTCTTCGCAGGCGTGTGGACCCCGGGCGACATGATGCCCGACGGCGCGCAGCGGGTCGCCGACTTCACCCCGCTGGGCGCCGCGTCGCAGGCGATGCAGGCCGCCTGGAACGGCGCCTGGCCGCAGCCCCTGCACCTCGCGGTGGCCGCGGGGTACACCCTGGTCACGGGGGCTCTCGCGATCCGGCTGTTCCGCTGGCAGTGACCGGCCGCGGTCCTCGGCCGAAGCCGCATCCCTCGGGGGTGCGGCTTCGGCCTGTTCAGGCGGCGGTCGCCGCGTCGAGCAGGGCCAGCACCTTGCGGTCGAGTTCCTCGGCGACGGCCAGGGCCCGCTGGTCGCCGTACGGCCGCAGCGCGCTCGCGACGGTGTCGTAGCCGACGCGGACCCCGTCGGGCGCCTGGTGGACCAGGATCGTGACAGGGGCGTAGGAGCCCGCGTCGGGCACGTACCGGGCCATCTGGCTCATCGTCAGCGGGTTGCCCGCGATGATCCGTACCAGGCGGAACTCCGTGATGTCCGGGTTGACGGCCAGCGCCGCGCCCTCGTCGAGTTCCAGGAACCGCATCAGGTCGCTGGGCCCGACCGCGTCCTCGACGACCCTGCGGTACTCCCCGAAGTCCTTCGCCGCGGCCAGGTCGGCGAGGAACGCTCCCAGGTCCGGCCGCCCGATGCCCAGGTAGATGCCTGCGACGACGTCGTCGAAGGTCCGTCGCGAGGTGAAGGTGACCCGCTCCAGCGGGATGCTCGTCGTCCTGGCGCTCATCTGACGCTCTCCCTGGTGTCCGTCCGGCCCCGGCGGCTGCGCTCAAGTCTTCCTGGTCGGCTCACCTGACGAGCCCGAATTCTCCGAGCCGGCCGGCGGCACGGTGTGGGCATGGCGAAGGGCGGGGCCGGTCCAGGCCCCGCCCTTCGCGGAAGACGGTCAGACCGTGCCGGGGGGCACGGTGTCGCGGGTCTCCTCGATGACCCGCCGCTCCGTGGGCGCGGTCGTGACCGCGGGCCGACGGCGGCTGCTCCAGATGGTGAGGGTCAGCACCATCCCGAGCGCGCCGACGACCATCAGGATCCAGCCGACCACGTCCAGGTCCAGCCCACTGATGCTCACGTCCAGGGCGAATGTGAGGATCGCGCCCAGCGCGATCAGGAATAGGCTCGCGCCGATACCCATGTCAGCCTCCTTCTGGCGACCATCGCCTCGCCAGCGGCTATACCCGGTCGCGTGCCCCGCCAACCTCGGAATCACGGTGGTGGCTCAGCACCGCGTGCGGGTCGGCGTGTGTCCCGGCCGGATCGGCGTGCACCATGGCGGCCGTGAGCTTCGGCACCGCATGCAGCAGCCGGTGCTCGGCGTCGACCGCGATGGCGTGCGCCCGGGACACCGTCAGCTCGGCGTCGACGGCCACCGCGCACTCGGCCCGCAGCCGGTGCCCGATCCAGCGCAGCCGCACCTCGCCCACGTCGACCACGCCCGGGGTGCCGCGCAGCGTCTGCTCGACGGCGTCGACGAGTTTCGGGTCGACCGCGTCCATCAGCCGCCGGTACACCTCGCGCGCGGCGTCCTTGAGCACCAGCAGGATCGCCACCGTGATGAGCAGGCCCACCACCGGGTCCGCCCACCACCAGCCCAGCGCCGCACCGCCCGCGCCCAGCAACACGGCGAGTGAGGTGAAGCCGTCGGTACGCGCATGCAGCCCGTCCGCGACCAGCGCCGCCGAGCCGATGCGCCGCCCGACGACGATGCGGTAGCGGGCCACCAGCTCGTTGCCCGCGAACCCGATCAGCGCCGCCGCGGCGACGTAGGGCAGGTGGCGTACCTCCTGCGGGTCGAGCAGCCGACGGAACGCCTCGTACCCGGCCAGCGCCGCCGACGCCGCGATGGTCAGCACGATGAAGATGCCGGCAAGGTCCTCGGCCCGGCCGAAGCCGTACGTGTACGAGCGCGTCGGGCGGCGGCGGCCCAGCACGAACGCCACGCCCAGCGGCACCGCGGTCAGCGCGTCGGCCACGTTGTGCAGGGTGTCGCCGAGCAGCGCGACCGAGTGGGAGAAATACACGACGACGGCCTGCAGCACCGCGGTGACGCCGAGCACCACCAGCGAGATCCACAGGGCGCGCAGGCCCTCGCGGGAGGACTCCATCGCGGAGTCCACCTTGTCCGCCGCGTCGTGCGAGTGCGGGCTGAACAGGTGGCCGAGCTGGTGCTTCAGCCGGGAGAGCAGGCCCGTGCTCGCATGATCGTGGCCGTCGTGATCGTGGCCGTCGTGATCGTGGCCCTCGTGATCGTGGCCCTCGTGATCGTGTTGATGGTCGCGTGCGTGCGGGTGCGCGCCGTGCTCGCCGGGTCCGTGTTCCGCGTGGCCGTGGCCGTTCGAGCCGTGGCGGTGATCGTCACTCATGGCGTGCCTCCCGCGCCCACTAAAGCAGAAGTCGATCGCGTTCGCCGCTCAGCACGCCGTTGCGGTCGCCGCGTCACGGCCCGTCGAGTGGGTACTCCACGTCCGGAAGCACCTCGATGGGGAAGATCTCCGCGTGGACCGCGGCGTGAGCGTGCACGTCGGCGAAAGCGGCCTCCCTGGCCCCCGGCTCATCCGGCCGAGCCTCCCCGCACCAGCCGCACTCGCAGGTGGCCGCATAGTACGGCTGGTAGTTGTCCTTGTCCTTGACGTACATCACGAAGGCCCGTTCGGTGATGTCACGCTTGCGCCACCATGCCATGACCGCTCCCTCGCCAACCGCAGGCATCGGCCCAGAACCATATCCGGCCCGCGCACCTCGCCGCGCCTGAAGTGCCGGTCAGGAAGCGCCGTCGATCCGGTCGGCGAGGCGGTCGACGGCGGCCATCAGCTCGTGCCCTTCGAACAGCACCGCGTCGTTGTGGTCCGCCCCTTCGACCGGCGTGATCTCCACCGCGCCGGCCGCGGCCTTCGCGACCGCGAGGCTCTGCTCCGCGGGCACGATCGAGTCCTCGGTGCCGTAGACCACGGTGGTAGGCACGGCGATGCCCGCGATCTGCTCGGCCACCGGGAACCGGTCGCGCAGCATGAGGCGTACCGGCAGGAACGGGTAGTGCTCGGCGGCGGTCGCCGCCAGGTCCGTGAAAGGCGAGCGCAGCAGCAGCCCGGCGGGCGGGTGCTCGACGGCCAGACCGGTGACGGCGGCGCAGCCCAGGCTCTCTCCGAAGTAGATGATCCGGTCCGGACGCGCCTTCGCCTCGTCCACAAGGTGACGGTATGCCGCACGGACGTCCAGCGCCAGGCCGGTCTCGCTCGGGCTGCCGGGGTTGCCGCCGTACCCGCGATAGTCCATGAGCAGCACGGTGAACCCGCGGGCGGACAGCGCCCGCGCGACCGGGGCCCGGTCGGCGCGGTTGCCCGCGTTGCCGCCGGCGACGAGCACGGTCAGGTCGCGGTCCGGGCCGGTCGGCGGCACCAGCCACGCGGTCAGCGCCAATCCGTCGGCGGTGTGCAGGGTGACGTCCTGCGCGCCGGGAATCGTCCGGTCGGCCGGGCCGGGGTGCGCGGTGTCCGGCAGGAAGATCAGCCGTCGCTGCAGCAGCCACAGCGCGGTCACCAGCACCGCGATGACCAGCAGCACGATCAGCGCGGGGCGAACCAGCGACGAGGCCTTCAGCACCGTTCCATTCTCACCCCGCGGCCGCCGCCACGAAGCGGCAGCCCGCGCCGCATCCGGTGTTAAGAAGGTGCCCTTCCGCTACGGAATCCGTTAAGAAGGTGCCCTTCCTTTTAGCGGTCGGTGGTTAGGCGGAGGCCTAGGGAGATCAGGAGGGTGCCGGCCAGGGCGTCGGTGAGGCGGCGGAGGCGGGCGGGGGTGGCGGTGTCGCCGTTCCACCAGCGGCGGGCGAGGTCGATGCCGCCGATGAGCAGGGCGAACCAGATCATCGCTTCGAGGTCGTGGACCAGGGCCAGCAGGAGGCCCATGGGGAGGGCGGCGACGTCGTCGGGCAGGAACTGCGGGAGCATCGCGACGTAGAAGAGGCCGACCTTGGGGTTGAGGAGGTTGGTCAGGGCGCCGGTGCCGAAGGCGCGCCAGGCCGAGCCGGTCGCGGGCGGCGGCGGCACGGCGGCGGGGGTCGGCTCGGCGGTTGCGGTGCGGCGGGAGCGCCAGGCGTCACGCAGCATGAGTGCGCCGATGACGACCAGGTAGATTCCGCCCGCCACCCGCATCACGGCGTACGCGGTGGTGCTGGCCAGCAGGAGCGCGGAGACTCCGGCGGCCGCGGCGGCGCCCCAGACCAGCGCGCCGGTGCAGATGCCGGCCGCGGTGGCGTACGCGTGCCCGCGTCCCCGGGCCACCGCGACGCGCAGCACCAGCGCCGTGTCCACCCCGGGGATGATCGTGAGCACTCCGGCGACGAGGGCGAACGAGACGACGGCCGAGGTGATGGTCACGCGCCGCAGTCTCTCACGCGGCGCGCGAGCTCACACCGCGCCGTGCCGCCGGCCGCCGCGCAGCCGTCGGCGCTGCCGCAGATCCCCGCGACGCGAGCGGCCACCCGACGCCGCCGACTCCGGCGAAGCGGGGTGGTTCACTGCGGCGACAACACCCGCGTGCGGCGGTTACATCTATTTTGATGTGACCACATCAAAATAGATGTAAGCGTTCCGGCAGATGTGCCCCCGGGCCCGGCGCCCGCTACGGTCAGGCGATGCAGGTGACCGGAGACGAGCTGACGACCGTGACAGGTCTGGCCTACCGGCAGGCCCGGTCGGGCGGCGGCACCGAGTCGGTGCGGCTGCCCGTGCACCGGCTCGCCGTCACCCGGGTGCCCGACGGCTGCGAGGCCGTCCTCGTCGCCGGTGACCTGCAGGGTGTCGCCCCGTCGCCGCTCCAAGGCGCATCCGTGCTGCTCGGGGTCGCGCTCGCCGAGCACCTGGCCGGCTGGGCGGAGCAGGGCCTCGTGCCACCGCCGGACCGGCTCGTCGTGGTGCTCGCCGGTGACCTCTACTCCGCGCCGACCGCCGACGTACGCGGCGCGAGCGGTGACGTCGCCGACGTCTGGCTCGCCTTCGCCGCCGCAGGATGCCGCCTCGTCACCGGGGTGCTCGGCAACCACGACGTGCTCGCGCCGTCCGATCTGGCCGGTCTCGACCCGGCCCCGACACCGCTGGACGGCGACGCGGTCGTACACGCGGGTGTGCGCTTCGCCGGGGTGAGCGGCATCATCGGCGATCCCGCCCGGCCGGGCCGGCGCGCCGAACGCGACCAGCTCGCCCGCCTCGACCGCGCCCTCGCCACGGCGCCCGACCTGCTCGTGCTGCACGAAGGCCCGGCAGGGGCGCGGCCGGACCAGCGCGGCAACGCCGTGCTCGGCGAGCGGGTGCGCCAGGCCGCGCCGCCGCTGACCGTCTGCGGCCACGTGCACTGGCCCGAACCGCTGTCCATGCTGGGCGGCGGGCATGTGCTCAACGTGGACTCCCGGGTGGTCCTGCTGACACCGGGCCGCTGACAGGCGGCCCGGTGTCGCGGTCAGCGGACCGGGTCGGTGGTCCAGCCGCTCTGGTCGGCGGGTTCGGCGAGGCCGGCCAGGTTGCCGGCGCCGAGCACCTGGACCCGTCGGTAGCGGTTCACCAGCCCGTTGCGGCCGGTCAGGCACGTGGTCGCCGCGTCGCTGATGGCCAGGGCGACGAACGGGCCGGGATTCATAACAGCTTTCGCTCCGTGAACTCTGGTATACGCGAGTGTGTTCAGTGGCCCGGGTCCGGATTTTAGGAGTTTTGGTTCGTCGCGATGAGTTGGGTGGTCGCGGAAGGGGGTCGGCCTTGGGCTGGATGCCCGGTCGATGGTGTACCGGCGGATGTTGTCGTACCGGGTGTTCAGCCTGATCGCGTGTCCGATGTGCATGGTGGCGGGTTGGTGGTGCAGGAGCTCGGTCTGCTGCTGAGCTCGTTGCCAGCACACGGCCGTGTCCGGTGCCGCGGCGCTGGCACGTGCTGGTACGCCGTCTGGCCGGCGGCAGGCGGTTGGCGGTGAGCGGGTCGGACGGTCGGATGCGGTCGATCGCTGCGCCGTTCGTGGTGGCCGGGCCGACGGGTGTGGCGGTCCGGGACCGGCCACCGCCCGGCGTCACCTGCTTAAGCGCGCAGTGACCGCAGACGGCGGTGTTGCCCTGGCGCTGGTCCAGCCGCACCCGGGGACGATCGCCCCGAAAAGGGGCGGCGTGCTGTTTGAACACTCGACCAAGACAGCGGACAGCGCTATTTGAGCATTCGCTCAAGTCGTATGATCTGCCGACAAGCGGACTCAGACACGGTCGCCATCGGAACCGTTTCGGCGGCCGCCGCCCGGGTACCGTCGATGCCATGCCCCTGCGCATCGAGGACTACGCGGTCATCGGCGACACCCAGACCGCGGCGCTCGTCGGCAACGACGGGTCGATCGACTGGCTCTGCCTGCCCCGCTTCGACTCCGGCGCGATCTTCGCGGCGCTGCTCGGCACCCCCGAACACGGCCGCTGGCAGATCGCACCCGCGACCCCGGTGCGCGCGGTGCGGCGGCGCTACCGCGGCGACACCCTGGTACTGGAGACGGAGTTCGACACCGACGAGGGCACCGTGCGGCTGGTCGACTTCATGCCGCCGCGCGGCGAGGCCGCCGACGTCGTGCGCATCGTCGAGGGCGTGCACGGCCGGGTGCCGATGCGCATGGACCTGCGGCTGCGCTTCGACTACGGGCACGTCGTGCCCTGGGTGCGCCGCATGGACGCCGACACGGTGGCCATCGCCGGGCCGGACGCGGTGTGGCTGCGCACCCCGGTCGCGCTGCACGGGGAGAACCTGGCCACGGTCGCCGACTTCAGCGTCGGCGCGGGGTTCCACGTCCCGTTCGTGCTGACCTGGCGCGAGTCGCACCTGCCCACGCCGCACCCGGTCGACCCGATCGTGGCCCTGGAGGGCACCGTCTCGTACTGGGAGGAGTGGATCGCGGGCTGCGCCTACGACGGGCCGTGGCGCGAAGCCGTGATCCGCTCGCTGCTCACCCTGAAGGGCCTCACCTACGGCCCGACCGGCGGCATCGTCGCGGCGGCGACCACCTCGCTGCCCGAGGAGCTTGGCGGGGTGCGCAACTGGGACTACCGCTATTGCTGGCTGCGCGACGCCACCATCACCCTGCAGTCGCTGATGTACGCCGGGTTCGTCGACGAGGCGCGGGCCTGGCGGGCCTGGCTGCTGCGGGCGATCGCCGGCGACCCGTCCCAGCTGCAGATCATGTACGGCGTGGCGGGCGAGCGCCTGCTCACCGAGCGCATCGCGGACTGGCTGCCCGGTTACTGCGGCAGCCCGGTCCGCATCGGCAACGCCGCCTCCGAGCAGTTCCAGCTCGACGTGTACGGCGAGGTCATGGACGCGCTGCACCAGGCCCGCAAGGCCGGGCTGGAGTACGACCAGCACACCTGGGACCTGCAGCGCGCGCTGATGAGCTTCGTGTCGGAGAACTGGACCCGGCCCGACGACGGCATCTGGGAGGTCCGCGGCGGCGCGCGGCAGTTCACCCATTCCAAGCTGATGGCCTGGGTCGCCGCCGACCGCGCGGTCAAGGCCGCCGAGCAGTTCGGCCAGACCGGCCCGGTGGAGCACTGGCGCGACCTGTGCCGGCGGATCCGGGCCGACATCCTCGACCAGGGCTACGACCCGCGCCGCAAGACGTTCACCCAGTTCTACGGCTCCGCCGAACTGGACGCGTCACTGCTGATGATGCCGCTGGTCGGCTTCCTGCCCGCGACCGACGAGCGGGTGCGCGGCACCGTCGCCGCGATCGAGCGGGAGCTGATGCGCGACGGCTTCGTGCAGCGCTACACCCAGCACCCCGGGTCGGCGGTGGACGGCCTGCCACCGGGCGAGGGCGCGTTCCTGGCCTGCACGTTCTGGCTGGCCCAGAACTACGCCCTGATGGGCCGCGTGGACGAGGCCCGCGAGGTGTTCGAACGGCTGCTCGGTCTGCGCAACGACGTGGGGCTGCTGGCCGAGGAGTACGACACCGACGCGCGCCGCCAGGTCGGCAACTTCCCGCAGGCGTTCAGCCACGTGCCGCTGATCGACACCGCGCGCCACCTGGCGGCGGCGATGGGGCCGGCGGAGAACCGGCCCCGCGAGTGACGCCGCGGCTCAGGGCGCCGGCTGGAAGTAGTGCTTGGCACCGTAGAAGGCGACCTTCTTGCCGATGACCGCGCCGTGGTGGTCGGCGGTGCGGAAGTGGATGCCCGCCCACACCCGGGCGTCGATGATCTCCTTGCGGGCCTCGGAGAAGCGGGTGAAGCTGCGGGTGGTGCCGGTGACCGCGTTGAAGCCGGAGAAGGCGACCTGGTCGGTGCCGAAGAAGTCGGTCAGCGCGTAGGACCAGGCGGAGATGTTGCAGGAGTGCCCGGACGAGTGCTCGTACCAGGGCGGGGTGTCCAGCAGCGGAACCCAGGACGGGTCGGGGTCGGTGGCCGGGTTGCCGTCGTTCGCGGCCTCGTGGATCGCGGTGACCGGCCGCCAGGACTTCCAGTGCGCCTTGTCGTTGTGGCAGGCGATGACGGCGTCCGCGGTGGACATGCCGACCTGGGCGAACAGGCGGGCGCTGTCGGCGGCGGACAGGTTGTGGCCGGTGGCCAGCGCGCGCAGCATCGCCTCCTGCGGCACCGCGGCCCACCAGCGGGCGGCGTCGGTCTGGTCCGCGGTGCGCGTGGTACTGGTCCGTGAACCGACCGACTTGACCTCGTTGAAGTCCTCGGTGTAATCCGCACTGGTCAATGCGTTGGGGCCGTCCGAGCGCAGTGCCGCGACGTCGGGGACCAGGAACGGTTTCACGTTGCCCGCCCAGGGCGCCGGGTCGATCGCGAACGCGGGCGGCGTGGGCCGCCACTGGCCCGGCTCGGTGCCGATGACCACGTCGGCCGGGCCGCCGCGCCCGTCGCCGGTGCGCGCCGTGATCATCGCGGTCGCGGCCTGCTCGCCGTCGGTGATGCCGCCCAGCTTGGCGGGCCCGTCGGGCACGGCCGCGAGCGCGGCGTCGTACTTGGTCTGCAACGCCGCCGACTGGGCCGGGAACAGGTGCTTCAGCAAACGGAACGCGGCGGTGGCCGCGGCGGCGTCCACCGAGTCGCCGGGCTGGGCTTCGACCTGCACCAGGTACGGCCGGTGGGTGCGGGTGATGCCGTTGACCGCGTCGTAGACGGCGCCGTGCACCATGGCGCGGTTGATCAGGGCGACGTGCGGCACGAAGGGGCCGGCGTTGCGGATCGTGTCCTCGGTGTGCTGGTTCCACACCACGACCGCGTTGGCCGCGGACAGCACGGCCGCGGGCGCGCCGACGGGGGCGAGGGCCGCGGTCGCGGCGGCGAGGACGGTGAGGACGGTGAGGACTGCGCCGGTACGGCGGGCTCGGAGCCGCATGAACACTCCCGAGGGCACGTGCCCGCCCCGGATGGGCCGGCAGCAACGTGTCCATTGTGCGGGGTTGTGACCGGAAAACGAACGGGCCGCACCGGTGATTCACCGGAAAGATGCAGGTCAGCGGCCTTCGTCGGGCGCAGTGCACGGACCGGCGAACGCAGGTGCCCGGGGCTCCCCTGGCGGGGGGAGCCCCGGGCGGACCGGTCACGCGGGCGGGGTGCCCCAGGAGAGCACGCCGCTGACGTATCCGGGGATGGTGGGCGCGTCCGCGAACGCCGTGTTGGCGCCCCGGCTGTAGTCACCGACCTCGTTGAACGGGCTCCAGTCGGCCTTGTGCAGGCGCAGCTGGATCTCCCCGGTCGACGCGCCCGCGGCGAGCGTGCCGCCGGTGAACGCGACCTCGACGTAGGTGTCCGCCCCGGCGACCGGGGTGGCCAGGTTCACCACGGTGGTGCGCACGTTCGCGCAGCCGAGCTGGGCCCAGTCGCAGTACGCCGTCACACCCGCCGACCCGTCACGGGTCAGGTAGTAGCGGGCGGTGACCGTGCTCAGCCCGGTCGCGGACGTGCCGCTGTTGACGACCTGGAGCCCGAACCGGATCGAGTTGTCGGTCGGCGAGCCGTCGTTGTTCCTGTACCGCACGGTCAGCCCGCCCCCGGCAGGTGGCGCGGACGTGGTCGCGGTGATCGGACCGGACCACGCCGAGGCGTCACCGGCGGCGTTGCGGGCCTGCACGGTGTACGTGTACGCCGTGCTCGGGCTCAGCCCGGTGTCGGTGTACGACGTGCCCGTCACCACGGCGACCTGCACGCTGCCGCGCCGCACCGCGTAGCTCACGGCCGTCTGCACCGCGTCCCAGGCGATGGTGACCGAGTCGCTGCCCGTCGCGGTGACCCGCAGGTTCGCCGGTGTCGCGGGCGGCACCACGTCGCCGCCCTGAGTCGTCCCGGTCACCGTCGACGATGCCGTCGAGACGTTGCCGCCCGCGTCGCGCGCACGCACCGTGTACGTGTACGCCGTGGACGGGGTAAGACCGGTGTCGGTATAGGAGGTGCCGGTCGGGGCGCCCACCTTGACCGTGCCGCGGTACACGTCGTAGCCGACGACCCCGACGTTGTCGGTGGACGCGTCCCAGGCCAGCGAGATCGAGGTCGCCGACGTGCCGGTGACCCGTGGGTTGCCCGGCACGGTCGGCGGCGTGACGTCCACCGGCGGCGTGCCGCCGGTCAGGTCGGCCGTGTTGCGATCGAGGTGGGTGGCCACCCAGACCAGCGGGGCGTTCCAGTTGACCGTGTTCTCCTTGGAGCCCCACGCGTCGGGCGCGGTGTTCTTGCCCGCGTACGACTTGGCCGCCGGCCGGCCGGTGGGCGTGGCCGGGTCGTTGATCAGCTCGTTGTTCGGCCCGCCGGCCAGCCAGCCCTTCGGGTACGCGATCCCTGGATACTTCCCCCACGCCCAGCGGTCGTGCAGGTCGGTCTCGGCGTATTCGCCGTAGCCGGTGACGTACGACAGGCGCATCGCGTTGTTGCCCATCAGGTAGTCCATGGCCCGGTTCATCGCCTTGAGGTAGGTCAGGCTGCCGGAGTCGTCATAGGCCACCCCGAGCACCAGCATCCGGTTGGCGATGAACGAGTTCGAGCCCCACGGGTACGCCGACGCGCCGCCGATCAGCGACGGATAGCCCTCGCCCCGCAGCGTCGTGACGATCTGGTCCGCGAAGGAGCGCACGTTGCCGCGCATCGTGGCCAGGTCCGCGGCGGGTAGGTCGTTGGTCACGCTGACCAGCGACAGGGTGCCGGTCGCGGCGACCTCGGCCCAGTCGAACTGCCCCATCTCCCGGTAGTGCGGCGAGCCGGTCACCGCGGTGCGGTAGCCGGACACGGCCGAGTCGCCGCGCTTGAGCGCGGTCAGGTACAGCTCGGCGGCGGCCGCGTACCGGTCGTCGCTGTTCTTCGTGTCGCCGTAGTCGCCGCCGCCCTCGGCGTCGGAGGTCGTGTTGTAGTCCACGTTCGGCTGCGCCTCGGCCCTGGTCCAGGCGTCCCTGGCGATGCCCCACAGCGTCGCCGCCCGCGACGCGTCGTACGGCGCCAGCACCCGCGCGAGCTGCGCGTTGGTCCGCGCCACCGCGTACGTGGCGTTCGTCGACGGCCCCATCGCCGAGCGGGCCAGCCCGTTCTCGGCGTCGACCGAGGTCACCGGGAACGCGCTCCAGGCGTGGTTGTGCACCTTGTGCGAGGCCAGGCCGGTCGAGGGCAGCAGGCCCGCCATCCAGCGCGAGCCGAACTCGACCTCGTCCAGGATGTCCGGCCGCCCGTTGGCCCGCTCCGGGATCGGCAGCGACCCGTCGCCGTACGCGGCCGGCTCCCGCTCCAGCAGGTTGAGCAGCGTCCACGCGGACACCGCGTGGTTGACCGCGTAGATGCCGAAGTCGCCGGCGTCGGCCCAGGAGTAGCGCACGTTCAGCCGCTGGCTGCCGCACCAGCTGTTGTAGCAGGGCACCGACTCGTCGCCGGGGTGCAGGGCGGCGTGGGCGTGCCCGCTGTTCTGCAGGAACTGGCCGTCGACGGCGGCGCCCATGCGGTGGAAGTAGAAGTACTGCATCGCCTCGCGGCCCAGGGCCGGGTAGAGCGAGGACGCCGAGATCGTGAACGGCACGCTGGTGCCGACGCCGTCGACCCACAGCACGTAGTCGCCCGGTGTGCTCAGGGCGCTGAAGTCGGCCTGCTGCACGGTGTCGCCGGAGGCGCGGTCGCTGCCGTACACGGTGGTGGCGCCGGAGGCGACGGTCGCGCCGCCGGAAGCCTGGCGCACCTGCCAGGCACGCGCGCCGCCGGTGGCGACCACCGTGGCGATCTTGTCCGCGCCGGTGAGGTAGCCGATCTGGTTGACCCGGACCGGGCTGGTGTCGAAGTCGGCCGCCGCGGGCGCGGCGGGCAGCGGAAGCAGAACGGCGGCGGTCGCGGCGGCGAGCACCAGGCGCAGCCGCCGGGACAGGGGACGTTTCATCGCATGCCTCCGTGGATACTCCGGCATCCAGGCCGGAGAGGAAACGGATCCCCTGCGGAGCAGGGCAGGAAAAGCCGGTTCGCCGTCAGGGCGAATCCGGCGTCCACCGGCGTCACAGAAGGGAACAGGTGTGCTAATTTGTTGTGGCCTGGTCGGCGAAAACCAAGCTGGCCGGGCCTACCGCCGGGCTGGCGGGAAGTCAGGTCTGTGGAGCCTGTGTAAGACCGATGGGCGGTACACCGTCCCTTGCTGGTAACCCAGGTCGGCAACGGGCTGTGAAGCAGAAAGTTCCACCCGCGAGGGTCGAATACCCCTGCTTCAGCTGGGGGAGATGTCAACGGTGACTCCAGTGATCGGCTGGACGGTCGGCGCCCGCGGAACGCGCCGGGAGGACGCGCGCTCCGCGGGCCGGGCGGCCCGGCCGGACCCCGGATCAGGGGCGGACCGGCCGGGCCGCGTCATACTGCGGGACCGGCCGGCAGCGGAGAGGGGTCCGCCGCCGGCCGGTCGACGATCACGGAACAGCCAGGGCGCAGCTGGTCACGGTGACCGTGCCGGTGCCGTTGGCCACGAACCCGAAGGACGTGCTCGCCGACGGGGCCAGCGTGCCGTTGTGCGGCGCGTTGGTGACGGTGCTGCCGGTCCGGTTGCCGTTCCACAGGTTGGCGATGGTCAGCGTGCTGGGGATGTTCAGCACGACGGACCAGGCGGCCGACGTCATGGTGCTGGTGTTCTTGACGGTCACCTCCGCCTGCATGCCGCCCTGCCAGGAGCCGGTCACCAGCAGGGTGGCCGTGCAGCCGCTGCCGCCACCGCCGCCCCCGGACGTGGTGCCGGTGACCGCTGCCGAGGCCGCCGACACGTTGCCCGCGGCGTCCCTGGCCCGCACCGTGTACTGGTACGCGGTCGACGCGGCCAGCCCGGTGTCGGTGTAGGTGCGCCCGGAGACCGTGGCGACCTTGGTCCCGGCGCGGTAGACCTCGTACGCCGTCACGCCGACGTTGTCGGTGGCCGCGCCCCAGGTCAGCGACACCGAGCTGCTGGTGACGCCGGTGACCGACGGGTTGCCGGGCGCGGACGGGGCGATGGTGTCGCCGCCGGTGCCTCCGCCGCCGTACACGTCGGCGAGGTTGTAGCCGGTGGTGCTGGTCGCGCCGCCGAGCCGGACCTGGTGGTCGAGGCTGACGAACTTGCCCTGGTGCTGCCACAGCGCCGGCTTGAGCAGGTTGTACTTGGTGGTGTCCCAGGTGGCCCAGTCGTCGAGCAGCAGGCCACCGGTGTCGCCGGAGTTCGGGTTGAGCACCCAGAACGTCTGGTGCAGGCGGTACTGCACGATCAGGTCACGCAGGGCGGTCATCCACTTGTCCTGGCGGGCGTCCTGGGCGAGCCGGCCGCCCCACTCGCCGATCAGCAGCGGCGCGATGCCGTCCTCGTGGATGTAGAACCAGTTCGGCCGCCACACGTCGTTGGTCAGCGAGGTCTTGTCGAACGTGCCCTGGAACCACGGCTGCTCGTAGACCAGCGGGCCGTAGTCGTGCGGGGAGTACATCAGCTGGTCCTGGTTGGCCCCGAGGTTGATCGGGTAGTCGCGCACGCCGCGCAGGTTGCCGCCCCACCAGTTGTAGAAGTAGTTCGGCGACAGGTCCGGGTCGGTGTTCGGGGAGCTCCAGGTCTCACCGGGACGCGGGTAGACCTCGATGCCCTCGCACAGGATCAGCACGTTGGGGTTGATCGCCAGGATGCGCTTGCCCGCGGTCTCGCAGGTGTACTTGAAGTTGTCCTGGTCGGTGCTGTTGTCCCACTTGGCCCGCGGCGGGGAGTTCGGGGTGCCGTGCGGCTCGTTCTTGATGTCCATCGCGACGATGGTGTCGTTGTTCTTGTACCGGTTGGTCACCCACTCCCACGCCTGGTAGAACTGCTCGACCGTGATCGAGCCCTTCCACCACACCGGGTGGATGTGGCCGGAGTTGTCCGCCTCCGCGCTGTGCACGTCGAGCATGACCTTGATGCCGTACTGCTCGCACAGCTGCAGCCAGTAGTCCCAGATCTGCAGGTTGTTCTTGCCGGCCAGCTCGGGGTTGGCGTACGTGTTCACGTTGGGCGCGGCGACCGTCTGGCCGTTCTTCCACTCCAGCAGCAGCTGGGTGGAGATCGGCACGCGGACCAGGTTGATGCCGCGGTCGGCCATGCCCTTGGTGATGGTGGTGATGTTGCCCGACCACAGGCCGTGGAAGACCCGCTCGGAGGCGTTGAAGCCGAACCAGTTGACGCCGGTCAGCCACACCTCGTTGCCGGCCTCGTCGACGACCTTGTTGCCCTGGACGTGCAGCCAGTCCTTCTCCGGCACCGCGGCGGAGGCGGTGGTCGGAGCGAGCACGGCCGCGCCGGCCGCCAGCATGGTGGCCATCGTGGCCAGCACGAGGGGGATGCGCAGTCGTCTGCGTATCCCCGCCTTCGGAGTGAGTGCCATGAGAACCTCCCGGAAGCGGTGGTGCGGCGGTGATCGGTGGCCGCCGCAGGTCGGGAGCGCTCCCAGCCACGGCCGGACAGAACCCGCGCCCCCGGCGGGCACCGGGGGTGGCACAGGCGTCCCGCCGAGGCGGGCCACCCGCTTCCCGCCCCTGTCGCCGACCATCCGAGATGGACCATACATCGACGACAGTGAACGGGAGCGCTCCCATTTGTGTTGGAGCGTAAGGCTCCCGAAACCCGGACGCAACAGTTTGCGTCAATCCCTGCCGCCGCCGTCTCCGACGGCCTTGCTTCTGGAAGCGCTCTCCCACCATGATCGGCCCATGCGCAGCATCACCAAGCCCGTGCTGTCCGAAGCCGACATCGCCGCCCTGATCCGGCGGACCCTGGGCGAGCACGCCCTCGTCGAAGGGCACGAGGAGTTCACCGACGGCTTCTTCAACGCCGCCCACGCCGTACGCCTGGCCGACGGCCGCGAGGTGGTGCTGAAGGTCGCGCCGGACCGGGGCATCACGATGCTGACCTACGAGGTCGACCTGATGTTCACCGAGATCGAGTTCTTCGAGCGGGCCGCCGCGGCGGGCGTGCCGCTGCCGCGGATGTGGCACGCCGACGCCGAGAGCGGCGTCATGGTCATGGAACGGCTGCGCGGCGTCTCCTTCGAGCAGGCCAAGCAGACCATGTCCGACGAGCACGTGCTCGCGGTGCGCCACGAGCTGGGCCGTATCGCCGCAGCCGTCACCGCCGTCACCGGCGAGCGCTTCGGCTACCCGCGCCGCGACGGGCGCACCCGCTCGGCGTCCTGGCGGGAGTCGTTCCTGCACTTCGTCGACGACATCCTGGCCGACGCGACGGCCACCGAGCGGCCGCTGCCCCGGCCCGCCGGAGAGATCCGCGAGCTGGTCGTACGGCACGCGGCGCTGCTCGACGCGGTGACCGTGCCCGCACTGGTCCACTTCGACCTGTGGGACGGCAACGTGTTCGTGCTGGCCGACGGCGACGGCTGGCGGGTCGAGGCCGTCATCGACGGCGAGCGGGCCTTCTACGGCGACCCGATCGCCGAACTGGTCTCACTGGCGACGTGGGTCCCGGAGGACCAGGCCGCGGCCGCGATCGGCGGCTTCCTCGGCCGGCCGCTGACCGCCGACGAGCAGACCCGCCTCACCCTGTACCGGATCTACCTGTGGTTGATCCTGGTCGCCGAGACGGCCGTGCGCGGCTACCCGGAGAAGGAGAACGCCGAACTGCTCGCCACGGCCGGTGGACAGCTCGCCGCGGACCTCGACCGGCTCGCGGCGGCATGAAAGTTACAGGCGTGACCGGTGATGCGCTTGTGATCACGATGCCATGGAAAGGGCCCGCGAAGGTGTTTGATAGGTGACATGAGCACTCCGGCGATCCTGACCGTGGACGACGACCCGAACGTCTCCCGCGCGGTGGCGCGCGACCTGCGCCGGCATTACGGCGAGAACTACCGGGTGGTGCGGGCGAGTTCGGGCAGCGAGGCCCTCGACGCGCTGCGCGAGCTGAAACTGCGCGGGCAGCAGGTCGCCGTGCTGCTGGCCGACTACCGGATGCCGCAGATGAACGGCATCGAGTTCCTGGAATCGGCGATGGACCTCTACCCGCGGGCGCGGCGGGTGCTGCTGACCGCGTACGCCGACACCGACGCGGCGATCAACGCTATCAACCTGGTCGACCTGGACCACTACCTGCTCAAGCCGTGGAACCCGCCGGAGGAGCACCTCTACCCCGTCGTGGACGACCTGCTGCAGTCCTGGCTGGCGACCCCGGATGCGGCCACCGCCGAGCTGCGCGTGGTCGGCCACCGCTGGTCCGCGCACTCCTACAAGATTCGCGACTTCCTCGCCCGCAACCTGGTCCCGTTCCGCTGGTACGTCGCCGACGACCCCGAAGGCGCCCGCCTGCTGGCCGCGGCCGGGCTGACCGCCGACGACGTGCCGCTCGTGGTGACCGCCGAGGGCAAGACCCTGGTCCAGCCCAACGAGGCGGAGCTGGCCGGAAACATCGGCCTGACCACCACCCCGGCCGCCGACTTCTACGACGTGATCGTCGTCGGAGCGGGCCCTGCCGGACTCGGCTCGGCCGTGTACGCCGCCTCCGAGGGCCTGCGCACCGTGCTCGTCGAGCGCCGCGCCACCGGCGGGCAGGCCGGGCAGAGCAGCCGCATCGAGAACTACCTCGGCTTCCCCGACGGCGTCTCCGGCGCGCAGCTCACCGAGCGGGCCCGCCGCCAGGCGCTGAAGTTCGGCGCGGAACTGCTCTCGGCCCGCGAGGTCACCTCCCTGGAGACCTGCGGCTCGGCCCGGGTCGTGCACTTCGCCGACGGCAGCCGCATCGCCGCGCACGCCGTGGTCCTGGCCACCGGCGTGTCATACCGGATGCTCGACGTGCCCGGCTGCGCCGACCTGACCGGCCGCGGCGTGTACTACGGCTCGGCCGCCACCGAGGCGCCCGGCTGCCAGGACCAGGACGTCTACATCGTCGGCGGGGCGAACTCGGCCGGCCAGGCCGCCGTCTACTTCTCCCGGTACGCCAGCCGCGTGCACATGCTGATCCGCGGCGAGGACCTGCGCCGCTCCATGTCGCGATACCTGATCGACCAGATCGAGGCGATCGAGAACATCACCGTGCACCCGTACACCCAGGTCAAAGAAGGTGGTGGCGACGACCACCTGGAGCACCTCACCCTGGTCGACACCCGCACGAACGAAGAGACCCGGGTCGACGCGTCCTGGCTGTTCATCTTCATCGGCGCGGAGCCGGGCACCGACTGGCTGGACGGCGTGCTGGCCCGCGACGAGCACGGCTTCGTGCTGACCGGGCCCGACCTGCTCAGCGGCGGCAAGCGCCCGACCGGGTGGCGCCTGGACCGCGACCCCTACCACCTGGAAGCCAGCGTGCCGGGCGTGTTCGCCGCCGGTGACGTGCGGTCCGACTCGGTCAAGCGCGTCGCCTCCGCCGTCGGCGAGGGCGCCATGGCCATCTCACTCGTACACCGTTATTTGGAGGGGCAGTGACCATCGAACTCACCCCCGCGCTGCTACGCGAGCTGTTCCTGTTCGAATCGCTCAGCGACGACCAGCTCGCCTGGCTGGCCGAGCACGGCCGCATCGAATGCATCCCCGCCGGTCCCGTCTTCGCCGAGGGCGACGAGGCCAGCTGCTTCTACGTGCTGCTGTCGGGCACCGTCGCGCTCAGCCGCCAGGTGCACGGCGACAGCATCGAGGTCAGCCGCACCGACCAGCGCGGCGTGTACGCCGGAGCCACCCAGGCCTACCTCGGCGACCGGGTCCCGCAGAAGTACGTCCACTCCCTGCTCGCGGTCAGCGACACCGAGTTCTTCGTGCTGCCCGCCGACGACTTCGGCACCGTCATGCGCGAGTGGTTCCCGATGGCGATGCACCTGCTTGAGGGCCTGTTCTTCGGCATGCGCAGCATGCAGACCCTGGTCGGCGAGCGCGAACGCCTGCTGGCCCTGGGCTCGCTGTCGGCCGGGCTCACCCACGAGCTGAACAACCCGGCCGCCGCGGCGGTCCGGGCCACCTCCGTGCTGCGCCAGCGCGTCGCCGGGATGCGGCACAAACTGTCGCTGATCGCCGACGGGCGGCTCGACGGCACCCGGCTGCGCCAGCTCGTCGACCTGCAGGAGGAGGCCGTCAAGCGGATCGACGGCGCGGCCCAGCTCACCCCCGTGCAGACGGCCGACGCCGAGGACGCGCTGGCCGACTGGCTGGAGGAGCGCGACATCACCGGCGCGTGGGACATCGCCCCGACCCTGGTCGCGGGCGGCGTCGACGAGGAGTGGCTGGAGCAGGTGTCCGACACGGTCGGCGCGGAGAACTTCGAATCCGCGGTGCGCTGGTTGACCTACACCCTGGAGACCGAGCTGCTGATGGGCGAGATCGACGACTCGGTCACCCGCATCTCCGGCCTGGTCGCCGCCGCCAAGCAGTACTCGCAACTGGACCGCGCGCCGTATCAGGAGGTGGACGTCAACGAGCTGGTCAAGGCGACGCTGGCCATGTTCGCCGGGAAGGTCACCAAGGACCTGACCGTGGTCAAGGAGCTGGACCGGACCCTGCCGAAGATCCCCGCGTACGCCGCCGAGCTGAACCAGGTGTGGACCAACCTGATCGACAACGCGCTCGGCGCGATGCGCGGCTCCGGCACGCTGACCGTCCGCACCGGCCGGGACAACAACTGCGTGTTCGTGGAGATCGGCGACACCGGCCCCGGTATCGACCCGGCGATCCGGCCGCGCATCTTCGAGCCGTTCTTCACCACCAAGCCGGTCGGCGAGGGCACCGGCCTGGGCCTGGACATCTCGTACCGGATCGTGGTCAACAAGCACCACGGCGACATCCGGGTCGAGTCCCAGCCCGGCGACACCCGCTTCCGGGTGGTGCTGCCGATCGAACCGCCCGCCGAGTAGCCGCCCGGCTAGTCGAGGTCGCGCAGGATGCCCTCCAGGATCGCGGGGGTGTCCTGCGGCGGCGAGGCGTCGACGCACAGCTGCTCCATGACGGTGACGTACTGCTCGACGTCCTCACGCTTGTCGAGGTAGAGCGCGCTGGTCAGCTGCTGCAGGTAGACCACGTCGGGCAGGTCGTGGTCGGGAAAGCGCAGCAGCGAGAACGCGCCGCTGCTGAAGGCGTGGCCGCCCTTGGCGAACGTCATCACCTGCAGGGTCACCGTAGGCAGCTTCGCCGCCTTCAGCAGCGCCTCGATCTGCCCGCGCATCACCGAGCGCCCGCCCACCGGCCGGCGCAGCGCCGCCTCGTCGACCACGGCCCACAGGCGCGGCGGGTTCTGCCGGTACAGGATCTGCTGGCGGGTCATCCGCAGCTCGACCCGGCGGCTCACCTCGGGCTCCGGCTTGCCGCCGTGGCCGAGCATGATGACGGCACGGGCGTACTCGGCGGTCTGCAGCAGACCGGGCACGAACTGCACCTCGTAGGTCCGGATGATCTGCGCGGCGGATTCCAGGCCCAGATAGGACTGGAACCACGCCGGGTAGACGTCGCCGTACTGGTGCCACCAGCCCGGCTCGTTGGCCTGCCGGGCCAGGGCGGCCATCGCCTCCCGCTCGGCCTCGTCGGTCACCCCGTAATAGGTGAGCAGGTCGGCGACGTCACGCTCCTTGAAGCCGACCCGGCCCAGCTCCATCCGGCTGATCTTCGATTCCGAGGCCCGGATCTGCCAGCCCGCGTCCTCCCGGCTGATGCCGCGGGACTCCCGCAACCGCCGCAGCTGCGCCCCGAGCAGCATGCGCAGCACGGTAGGACCGCCGCCCGACCCACTCTCCGGGTCTGCCGCCATACGTGCGCCCTCCGCCTGCCCGCCCGCCAGCACTACTGCGCATACTGTCGCAAAGCGCGGGCGCACTGTCGAGGATCAACGGTCAAGAAAGTAGATCGTCGAAGTCGCCGTCGTACACACCCAGCAGAAACGCGTTCATCTCCGCCCTCGTGTAGAGCAGCACCGGCCCCAGCGGGTCCCGCGAATGGCGTAGCGCGAAACCCGACCCCCCGGGCAGCCGGCCGATCTCGACACAGTTCCCGTCAGCTCCACTGCGCACGCTCTTGCGCCACGCGATCGCGGCGAGCTCCGGTGCCCCGCCGTGGATGTGCGTCATCGCGATCCTCCGCCCCCAGAGAGAAGACACGCCGCCGCGTGCAGATGACACGATCATCTGCACGTGCATCAGCGCTTGCTTTTGCACAGGATAGCCGTGCATCATGGGGTCGGCTAAGCGAACACAGTCAATGGAAGCGCTACCGTTTGCCACCCGAACGGCTGGCGCTACCCCCTCCACCTGGGCAGACGGCACGGACCCCTCCCGGACCGGCAGGCTCAGCCTTCTCGGGATGCGGCTACCTCCCGGGCGCGTCGCGCTACGCGGTGTGACCGAAGGCGGCCTAGTCCACGGACGTGGGGAGTCGCCGGCACACGCGGCACGAGCCACGTCGGAATGTTCCGGCCCCACAGGAGGACTCCCGATCCATGGCACCACCGAAGACACACCCCGACGAGCGGACCGTGGCGGACGTCGTACCCACCGACGCGTACGCGCCCCACGACCGGGTCTGGGTGTACCGCGACGGCCAGTGGCGCGCCGGCATCGTCTACGACGCCAGCAGCCACGCCGCGACCGTCATCTGCTGCTCCTCGACCGCCCGCGGCACGGAGGTCGAGATCAGAACCGCACGCTACGTGGCCCGGCGCGACCTCATCGACCTGTCGATCGACGCGCTGAGCTACGTCTGACCCTCCTCAGGTCACCGCGGGGCGGGAGCGGACAACGGTGCGAGTTGTCCGCTCCCGCCCCGCGGCGGGTCTGCGGGTCAGCGTTTGCGGGCCATGCCCGCCCAGTAGAACGCGCCGTTCGGGTCTTCGGGCTCGGTCTCCGGGTGCCAGGCCATCACCGGCACGACACCCGGCTCGACCAGGTCCCAGCCCTCGAAGAACCGGGCCACGTCCACCTTCGTCCGCGGAATGACCGTCATGCCGCCGCGCTCGGCCGAGGAGCGAATGGCCTCCATCGCCTCCTCGTCGAACTCCCGGCCGGGGTGGGTGATGGTGAGGTAGCTGCCCGACGGCAGCGCGTCCATCAGCTCGCGGGTGTGGCCCCACGGGTCCTCGTCGTCCTTGAGCAGCATCAGCACCGCGACCATCATGAGCGCCACCGGCTTGCCCAGGTCGAGCGTGCTCAGCAGCGCCGGGTCGGACAGGATCTCCTGCGGCTTGCGCAGGTCGGCGTGGATGTACTCGCTGCGGCCCTCTTCCGAGCTGACCAGCAGCGCCCGCGCGTGGGCCAGCACGATCGGGTCGTTGTCCACGTAGACCACGCGGGTCTCCGGGGCGATGGCCTGCGCGTCCTCGTGCAGGTTGGGCCGGGTCGGGATGCCGGTGCCGATGTCGAGGAACTGCCGGATGCCCGCGTCGGCGACCAGGTGCTTCACCGCGCGGCCGAGGAACTTCCGGTTCTCCTTGGCCATCGTCTTGATGGTGGGGATCGCCTGGATGAACGCGTCACCCATGGCCCGGTCCGCGGCGAAGTTGTCCTTGCCGCCCAGCCACCAGTCGTACATCCGTGCCGAGTGCGGTGTGCTCGTGTCGACGCCCGGAGGCGCGACCTCCTCGCCACCCGCACCCGGACCGCCGCCCTGCGACACTGACGCCTCCATTGACCGTCGTGGTATGCAGCGGAAGCATAGACCCGCACCGTCCGGTCAGGCCACACCCAGCGCCACGGAAGTGCTACGCACAGATCATCACAGTGCCCCACCCAGGACGGCAGGTTGCGCCGCGGCCGCTCGCGGGCGGGTGATCAGCGCCGGCACCTCTGCGGTGAGCGTCGCCGCCGGACCGTCGCGGCGGTCGAGAACGGACTGAAGGATCTCCCCCGCCCGCACCGCGGTCGCCGACAGCAGCGACGACGTGATGCCGTGCGAGTGCTCCGTGCCGCCCTGCAGGTAGACGCCGCAGGCCAGATCGGGCCCGGCGGACAGCCGGTAGTCGCGCCCGGCGACCAGCCGGCCGTCGCCGTCGCGGCGCAGGTGCCCGGCGAGGTCACCGAGCAGGCCCGACGGATCGGCCTGGCGGTAGCCGGTGGCGCACACCAGGATGTCCGCGTCCAGCGCCGTCAGCTCTCCCGTGAGCAGCGAGGACACCTCGACGTGGACTCGGTCGCCGTCGTCGCGCACGCCGGTCAGCCGGCTCGCGTTGAGGATGCGCAACCGCTCCTGGCCGAGCACCTTCTCCTGGTATACGCGCCGGTAGAGGTCGTTGATGAGGTCGAGGTCGACGACCGAGTAGTTGGTGCTGCGGTGGTAGTCCAGCAGCAGCTGCTTGGTCTGCGGCGGCGCGGTGTAGAAGTCGTCGACCGCGCCCGGGTCGAAGATGCGGTTGGCGAACGGGCTGTCGTCGGCGGGGCTGTAGCCGTACCGGGAGAACAACGCGCAGACCTCGGCCCCGGGGAAGCGCTCGTGCAGGAACGCGGTCGCCTCGGCCGCGCTCTGGCCCGCGCCGACCACCACGAACCGCTTCGCGCCGGACCACTGCCCGACCTGGTGCAGCAGGTCCTGGGTGTGCCAGACCCGCGCCGACGGGGTGACGCCGTCGGGCAGCCGCGGGGACAGGCCGGTCGCGAACACGACGTTGCGGGCGCGAAGCGCCGTCGCCGTGCGCGGGCCCTGGGCCACCACCATCAGGTGGTCGGCGCGGCCGCGCTCGTACACCGGGTGCACGTCGACGACCTCGTGGCCGTAGCGGACCATGCCGCCGACCTGCGCCGCCGCCCATTCCAGGTAGTCGTGGAACTCCACCCGCAGCGGGTACAGGCTCTTGTGGTTGATGAAGTCGATCAGGCGGCCGCGGCTGTGCAGGTAGCACAGGAAGCTGAACCGGCTCGCCGGGTTGCGCAGGGTGACCAGGTCTTTCATGAACGAGACCTGCATGGTGGCGTCGTCGAGCAGCATGCCGCGGTGCCACCCGAAGGCCGCCTGCCGCTCCAGGAAGACCGCGCTGACCGGAGCGGGACTCTCCGCGGCGGCGATGGCCAGGGCCAGGTTGGACGGACCGAATCCCACGCCCACGATGTCATGGACGACGTCCCCGCCAAACGATTGTTCTGTCATTGCGGTTCCGTTCCTAAGCATCGCCGGCGAGCCTCCTCGCCAGCACTTAGGTTAGGCTAACCTACGTCATTCGGCTTGCCAATACGGGGCCGCTTTCAGCGCAGGTCGTGAATGGAATTCTCATCCATGGCGATGAATTAGGCAAGGCATACCTATGAAGTCAGGCGTAGAGGTGCTCCGGGACCAGGCCCAGCAGGCGGCCGGACAGGGCCAGGTCGAACGGCACGGTCCGGCCCGGGAACTCCACCCGCCGCGGCACCCCCGGGTGGAACCGGTCGAGCAGTTCCTCGGTCGGCAGCGCCGCCAGCGTGATCGGGGCGGCCACGTAGATCTCGTGCGCACCGGACAACGGGCGGGTCAGCGCCAGCCAGTTCGCCGTCGCCGCGTCGCGGTCCTCCAGGTAGGCCCACAGCGACCTGGCCCCCTGCACCGGGTCGGCGCGGTAGTGCGAGGCGAACGTGGGCAGGCGCTCGGTCAGGCCGCCGAGCAGCGGGAAGCGCAGCGTCACCACGGTCATGCCGTAGCGGCGGGCCATCATCTGCCCGATCTGCTCGTCGACCTGCTTGCTCAGCGCGTACGGGTCCGCCGCCAGCAGCGGATGCGCCTCGTCGACAGGCAGGTACAGCGGCGCGATCGGCTCCGGCGACCAGGCGAAACCGAGCGCGGACTGGCTGCCGGCCAGCACCGCCCGGGTCACCCCCGCTTGCGCAGCCTGCTCCAGCACCACGAACGTGCTGCGGGTGTTCCCGCAGAACACCTCCTCGGCCGTGCCGAGCGTCGGCGCGGGAATCGCGGCGCAGTGCACGACCGCGTCCACGCCCGACAGCGCCTCCCGGACCACCGCCACGTCGCCCGTGTCGCCCACCACGACCCGCGCGGCCGGCAGCTCGCCGGGATCGTGCAGGTCGAGCGCCGTGGCGGCCACCCCCTCCCGGGCGAGCAGGTCCAGTGTCGCCCGGCCGAGCCGCCCCGCGGCCCCGGTCACCAACACGTGCCTCACCGACGCCACCGGCCGACCTCGCTGTGCATCTTCACCACACCGTTCTACCCGCCCCCCTCCCCCGCCTCACCCCCGGCTCCCGAAACGGATCTAGAAGAGTTGTGGGGGGGGGGGGGGGGGCGACGACTAGGAAAATAGGGGGAGAGAGG
>NZ_JBEZDT010000006.1:0-6776 GCF_040648455.1 Catellatospora sp. NPDC049133 | reverse complement strand
CCCGCCCCCAAAAACTTACTTACTCGGGGGGCCGCCCCCCCCCCCCCCCACAACTCTTCTAGATCGCGAGTCCCGCGCGGCGACGCGGGCCGGTGTTGATGGGGGCGTGGCATGCTTGGCAGTCCGACCTTTGAAGGAGTACGCGTGTCGACTGGCGAGGCCGTCCAGGCCGCCCCGGCACGGCGGTCCCTGCGACCGCTGCTGTTCGGCCTGACCGTGACCACCGTGCTGGGGCTGCTGTTCGGCGTGCCCTGGTGGACGCTGCTGCTGTCCGGCGCACACTGGCCGACCCCGGTGGTCGCCGCCGGCACCGCCCTGTTCGCCGCCGCGGCGCTGGCGTTCCCCTTCCTCATGTTCCAGGGCCACGCACGCGGCAAGGACTGGGCGTCGCGCATCGCCGACACCACGCTCGGCGTGATCTGGGTGCTGTTCGTGTGGGCCGTGCTCGGCAACATGCTGCGGGGCGCGTTGGCGCTCGGCGGCGTCGCCGACCCGCTGCGCTCCCGGATCACGGCCGCCGCGGTCGCGGCAGTCGCGCTGGTCCTGGTCGTCTGGGGGTACGCCGAAGCCATGCGCGTGCCCCGGGTGCGCCGGGTCGAGGTGGTCCTCCCCCGGCTCGGCAAGGGGCTCGACGGCCTCAAGGTCGTGCTGCTGACCGACACGCACTACGGCCCGATCGAGCGCTCCCGCTGGTCAGCCGGGGTGACCAGGGCGGTCAACGCGCTGGACCCCGACATCGTCTGCCACACCGGCGACATCGCCGACGGCACCGTCGCGCAGCGTACCGCGCAGGCCGCGCCGCTCGGCGACATCCGCGCCACGCTGGCCCGCACCTACGTGACCGGCAACCACGAGTACTACGGCGAGGCCGAGGGCTGGCTCGCCCACATGCAGCACCTGGGCTGGGAGTGCCTGCACAACCGGCACCTGGTCGTCGAGCGCGGCGGCGACCGCCTCGTCGTGGCGGGCGTCGACGACATCACCGCCTCGCACTCGCGTACCGGCCACACGATGGACCACGCGGCGGCGCTCGCCGGGGCCGACCCGGACCTGCCGGTGCTGCTGCTCGCCCACCAGCCCAAGCAGATCACCGCGGCCGTCGCGCACGGCGTGGACCTGCAGATCTCCGGCCACACCCACGGCGGCCAGATCTGGCCCTTCCACTACCTGGTGCGCCTGGACCAGCCCGCCGTGCAGGGCCTGTCCCGCCACGGCGAGCGCACCCAGCTCTACACCAGCCGCGGCACCGGCTTCTGGGGCCCGCCCCTGCGCGTCTTCGCCCCCAGCGAGATCACCGAACTCACCCTGCGCAGCGCCTGACCCGGCCCCGGAGCCGCCGCGCGGCGCTCGCGGCGCAAGATCGTCCGAGATGATCGTGGTGTGGTGAGCTCCCGCGCCGAAGCCGCTGCGCGGCGCGGGCACGGACGCGGTACGGGTCAGGAGTCGGCTTCGGCTTCGCGGCGGGCCTTGGCGCGGCGTTTGCCCTCGTGCATGGCCTGGACTCGGGCGATGGGGATGGTGTGGCCCTCGGCGATCAGGTCGTCGGGCAGGGCCTGCGGGGCGGGCATGGCGTCGGCCCAGGGGTCGGTCTTGGCGACCAGGTCGGGCACGGTGCGGATGGTGAAGTCGGCGGGCGTGACACTCTCGAGGTCCGGCCAGGCCACCGGGAAGGACACGGGCAGGCCGGGGCGGATGCGAGGGCTGTAGCAGGCGACGACGGTCGCGCCGCCGGAGCGGGTGGCGTCGAGGAAGACCTTGCCGTGGCGGTCCTCGCGGATGAACGCGGTGGTGGCGAGTTTCGGGTCGAGCCGTTCGGCACGCGCGGCCACGGCCCGGGTCGCGGCGGCGACTTCCTCGGGTTCTGCCTTGCCGTCGAGGGGCACGAAGACGTGCACGCCCTTGCTGCCGCTGGTCTTGACCGCGCCGTCGAGCCCGCAGTCGGCCAGCGCCTGGCGTACCAGCAGCGCGCCCTGCACGGCCTTGCCGAAGGTGTCGTCGCCCTCGGGCGGGTCGAGGTCGAGGATCAGGTGCGTCGGCGACAGCGGCGACTGCACCAGGGAGAGGGCCGCGTGATACTCGACGGCCCGCTGGTTGGCGAACCAGATGAGCGTGCGCCGGTCGTTGCCCAGGGCGTACGTCACCTCGCGGTGGGAGGCCTCGGCCCAGACGGGGGCCCGGGGCACCCAGTCGGGCGTGTACTTGGGCAGGTTCTTCTGCATGAACGCCGGCTGCCCGGGGCGGATCCGGATCACCGACAGGGCCCGGTCCCGCAGCGCGGAGATGATCCGCTCGTGTATCGCGTCCAGGTAGTCCACCAGGTCGCGTTTGGTCGCGCCGGCCTCGTCGAACAAGGGCTGGTCGAGGTTGGTCAGCGCCACCCCGTCGCGGGTCTCACCGTCTTTCGGCATGTGATCACCATTACCCGGCGGCGACCGCCCGTCAACGCGAGTACGGAAAACGGGGTGGGCGAATGCCGCCCACCCCGTCGCCGGTCACGGTGTCACTGCGCGCGCTTGACCTCGGTCGCCGGGTCGCCGTCCACGGCCGCGGCCAGCTGCGGCACCAGTCCGTCGAGCAGGAACGGCAGGCTCAGCGGGGTGATGAACGAGGTCGCGCCGCCGAGCAGCTCGCCGTTCTCCAGGAACACCTCGCGGGCCTGGGTCTTCACGTCGAGCTTGGCGTACAGCGGGTCGGCGTGAATCTTGGCCTTGTCGGCGTCGTGCTTGTCGACCAGCCAGATCATCACGTCGGTGTCGAGCAGGTCGGTGCGCTCGCGGCTGATGCTCTTGCCGAACTCCTTGCCGGTGATCGCGTCGAGGCCCTCGGGCATCTTGAAGCCCAGGTCCTGCAGCAGCCGGCCGCGCGGGTCCTGCGCGCCGTAGACGTAGTAGCCCTCCCACTGGGTCGCGACGAGCGCGGTGGCCCCGGCGAACTTCGGGTTGGCGGCCTTGGCGGCGGCGAACTTCGCCTCGACGTCGGCGACGACCTTCTCGGCCTGCTCCTTGCGGCCGACGGCGGTGCCGACGATCCGGGTCGCCTGCTGCCAGGACACGCCGTAGTCGATGGTGTCCTTGGGCTGGGCCAGCGTCGGCGCGATCTTCGACAGGGTGGCGTAGTCCTCGGCGGACAGGTTCGAGTAGAGGCCCACGATCAGGTCGGGGCGCAGCGCGGCGACCTTCTCGAACTTGATGCCGTCGGTGTTGGTGAGCACCTCGGGCTTGGCGGCGGAGCCGAGCTCGTCGGTCGCCCAGGGCCAGACCGCACCCGGGTGCCCGCCGAACCACTCGGTGGTGGCGACCGGCACGACACCCAGCGCCAGCAGGGCGTCCTGCTCGACGAGACCGACCACGACGACCCGCTTGGGCTCGGCCTTGATCTCGGTGGTGCCGTACTTGTGTTCGATCGAGACGGGGAAGGCGGCCGAGGACGCGCCCTGGCTGCCGGAGGCGCCGGACGGCTCCTGATCGGTGCCGCACGCGGCGAGGCCGAGGCCGAGGATCACCGCGGTGGCGGTGGCCGTCAGCGTACGGACGGGAGAGAGAAGCCGCACGGTTGTTCCTTTCTGCGCTGGTGGGACCGCCCCCTGGCGGGTCCCGCCGAGGAGCATAGGTTAGCCTCGCCTAATCTCAAACCCGGGGTTGATCTCAAGGAGCGGTGATGACCCAGACGACCGGCGTGCTGCCCGCGCCGCACGCGGCCGGGGCCGTCCGTGCGGCGCGGCACGCCTGGCGGCGCGGCGGGCTGGTGATCGGCGTGCTCGCGCTGGTCGGCGTCGCCGCGCTGAGCATCGCGGTCGGCAGCCGCACCATCGCGCTCGGCACCGTGTGGCAGGTGCTGTGGCACGACGACGGCTCCGCGCAGTCGGACATCGTGCACCAGCTGCGCATCCCCCGTACGCTGCTCGGCCTCGGGGTCGGGGCGGCGCTCGGGCTGGCCGGGGCGCTGATGCAGGCGCTCACCCGCAACCCGCTCGCCGAACCCGGCCTGCTCGGGGTGAACCTGGGCGCGTCCTCGGGCGTCGTCGTCGCGATCGCGTTCCTGGGCCTGACCTCGCCCAGCGCGTACGTGTGGTTCGCCTTCGGCGGCGCGGCGCTGACCGCGACGGCCGTGTTCGCGCTCGGCGGGTCCGGGCGCTTCCCCACCCCTGAACGCCAGGTGCTGGCCGGGGTGTCCATCACCGCCGTGCTCGGCGCGCTGGTCTGGGCGGTACTGGTCACCAACCGCGGCACGTTCGACCGCTACCGGCACTGGGACGTCGGCTCGCTGGCCGACCGCGACGGCGACACCCTGCTCCGGGTCGCACCGTTCCTGATCGCCGGAATCCTGCTCACGCTGACCCTGGGCGGTCGGCTCAACGCGCTGAGCATGGGCGACGAGGCCGCCACGGCGCTGGGCGCGCACCCGGGCCGCATCCGCCTGCTCGGCGTCGCCGCGATCACGCTGCTCTGCGGCGCGGCGACCGCCGCGTGCGGCCCGATCTGGTTCCTCGGCCTGGCCGTGCCATACATCGCCCGGCTGATCACCGGCCCCGACCACCGCTGGATCCTCGCCTACGCCGTGGTGCTCGGCCCGATCCTGCTGCTCGGCGCGGACGTGCTCGGTCGGGTGCTGACCGCCCCGTCGGAACTGCAGGTCGGCATCGTCACCGCGTTCCTCGGCGCGCCGGTCTTCATCGCCCTGTGCCGCCGCCGGAAGCTGGGTGCCCTGTGAGCCGCGCGAGGCAGTTCGTGGTGCGCACTCCCGGCGGCGCGCTCTCACTTCGGGTGCCCGCCCGCGCGCTGCTCGTCGGCGTCGTGCTCGTGCTGGTCGGCGCCGCGATCGCGGTGGTCAACCTGTCCAGTGGCGACTTCCCGATCCCGGTCGGCGACGTGCTGCGCAGTCTCGTCGGGCAGGGCGACCCGGGCACCGACTTCATCGTGCACGAGCTGCGGCTGCCCCGGGCGCTGGTCGCGCTGCTGGTCGGCGCGGCGCTGGGCGCCAGCGGCGCGGTGTTCCAGGGCCTGACCCGCAACCCGCTGGGCAGCCCCGACTTCGTCGGCATGACCGTCGGCGCGGCCACCGGCGCGCTGGTGGTGATCCTGCTGCTCGACGGCAGCGGCGGGCAGGTCGCCGCGGGCGCGATCGCCGGCTGCGTGCTCACCTCGATCGCGATCTACCTGCTCGCCTTCCGCGGCGGCACCCAGGCGTTCCGGCTGATCCTGATGGGTGTCGGGGTGTCCGCGCTGCTGGAGGCGTTCAATTCGTACCTCATCGTGAAGGGCCGCCTGGACGAGGCGCTCGCCGCGCAGGTCTGGCTCATCGGCAGCCTCAGCGGCCGCGGCTGGACCGAGGTCACCATCGTCGCGGCCACCCTCGCGGTGCTGCTGCCCGTGGTCCTCCACTACGGCAGGCACCTGAACATGCTGGCGCTGGGCGACGACACCGCGACCCTGCACGGCGTACGCGTCGAGCGCAGCCGGGCGGTGCTCGCCCTGGCCAGTGTGGGGCTGGCCGCGGGCGCGACGGCCGCCGCGGGTCCGATCGCGTTCGTGGCGCTGGCCGCCCCGCAGCTCGCGGCGCGGCTGACCCGCTCCCCCGGGCCGGGCATCCTGCCCGCCGCCGCGATGGGCGCGGCGCTGCTGGCCGGCAGCGACTGGGCGGCCCAGCGGGTGCTGCCCGACAACGACATCCCCGCCGGCGTGGTCACCGCCGCGATCGGCGGGCTCTACCTGACCTGGCTGCTGGCCCGTGAGTGGCGGCGCGGCCGATGAGCACGAAGGAGCAAGCGATGCGGCTGCGGGCCGAGGACCTCACTTTGGCGTACGACCGGCGCGTGGTCGCCCGCGACCTGAACGTGCAGATCGCCGACGGGTCGTTCACGGTCATCGTCGGGCCCAACGCCTGCGGCAAGTCCACACTGCTCAAGTCCCTCGCCCGGGTGCTGAAGCCGCAGGCCGGCACGGTCTACCTCGACGGTGCGGCGATCGCCTCGCTGCCGTCGCGCCAGGTCGCCAAGCAGCTGGGCATGCTGCCGCAGTCACCGGTCGTGCCCGCCGGGATCGCGGTCGAGGACCTGGTCGCCCGGGGCCGCTTCGCCCATCAGCGCCTGCTGCGCCAGTGGTCGGCCGACGACGAGGCCGCGGTACGCGACGCGATGGCGGTGACCGAGGTGTCCGAGCTGGCCGACCGGTTCGTCGACGAGCTGTCCGGCGGCCAGCGCCAGCGCGTGTGGCTGGCCGTCGCGCTGGCCCAGCAGACCCCGATCCTGCTGCTGGACGAGCCGACGACGTTCCTGGACCTGGCGCACCAGTTCGAGGTCCTCGACCTGTGCGCGGAGCTGCACGAGCAGGGCCGGACCGTGGTCGCCGTGCTGCACGACCTCAACCAGGCCTGCCGCTACGCCACCGACCTGGTCGTCATGCGCGGCGGCGAGATCGTCGCCCAGGGCGCGCCCGAGGCGGTGATGACCGCCGAACTGGTCGAGCACGTCTTCGGCGTAGCCAGCCAGGTGATGACCGACCCGCAGACCGGCACGCCGATGGTCGTACCAGCGGACCGTCACCGCCGGCGCGCCGCCCGCACCGCGCCCCTGCCCGCCGCCCGCTGACCTGCGCCCGCCGTCGCAGGCAGCGCCCCGACCACCGGGGCCGACCGCCCGGACCGTCGGGGCTCACCCGGATCGTCACGTTGGGTGATGGCGCAACAGTGGATGTGACTGCGTGCGGCTACATCTATTTTGATGCCGGCGGCGCGCCGTCCGGTGCTGCCGCGCTGGCTGCGCTCGGCCGACGCCGTCC